>JANXRC010000074.1 GCA_025353195.1 Rhodocyclaceae bacterium | reverse complement strand
CCACGGGTTGCGCCCCACCGCCGCGCCGATGGCGCGCGCCGCCAGCGGCTTGTGCAGTTGTGCGGCGAGGGCGCCATAGCTGGTGGTGGCACCCCACGGAATCGCAATCAGGGCTTCCCACACGCTGCGCTGAAACGGCGTGCCCCAGGCGGCCGCGCGCGGCGTCTTGAACTGCCGGCATTGGCCGCGGACATACGCCTGCAGTTCCTCGGCGGCTTGATCGAGCCAGCGTTGCGACTTCAATACCTGCCACGCGGATGCGTCCGGGTGGTGGCTCTGGCCTTCGAACCACACACCCGCCAGGCCGGCATCGCTAGCAGCGAGCAGCATGGGGCCCAAAGGGGTGACGATGGTTTTGCAGACGAGTTTCATGGGGATCCTCCGTGCCAGAGTCGAATGACGGCGTAGCTGCGCCAGGGTTGCCACGCAGTTGCCAGCTCGGTTGCCCGCGCGATGGCCGCGCGCACGGGTTGCGGGCCGTCGCGCACGCCGAGGCGCTGCAGCACCACGATGTCGCCCGCCGGAAACGCATCGGGCCAGCGCAAGGCGCGCATGGCAATGTATTGCGCGGTCCATTCGCCGATGCCGGGCAGGCCCATCAAAGCCTGCACCGTGGCTTGCACCTGCGGGCCGGGCTTCAGGTCCAGGCCGCCATGCAGCACGGCGTGGGCCAATGCCTGAATGGCCTTTTGGCGTTGCCGCACGATGCCCAGTTGTCCCAGGTCGTCGGGCGACGCTTGCAGCAGCGCGGCGGGTGTCGGAAACGCATGCGTGAGTTGCGGCCATGGCGTGGTCAGCGGCTCGCCCAGGGCCTGCACCAGACGCCGGGTGAGCGTGCGCGCCGCCGCCACGGTGACCTGCTGGCCCAAGACCGCGCGCACCGCCAGTTCGAAGCCGTCCCAGGCGCCCGGCACGCGCCAGCCGGCGCAATGCGCAAAGTCGCGGGCCAGCGCCGCCTCGATGGCCAGCGGGTCGGCGTCGAGGTCCAGCGCCCAGCGCACCTGTTGCAGGACGGCCGGCAAGACGGGCAGCAGGCTGTCGGAGAGCTGCACATGAACCCGATGTGCAGCGGCCTCGAACTGCAGACTCACCCAGCCGAGGTGGCTGCGCTTGGCTGCCGACATGCGCACGATGCGCACGAACTCGCCGGTGCTGTGCTCGCCCGTACTTTCCTGACCTGTTGTGCACAGCTCCAGGCCCGGCACGGCGCGCTGGCCGAGGAATTTCATCATGGCCGCTTCGGCATAGGGCGGGCGGTAGGCCAGCTTCAGGCGCACGTCGCTGGCGGCTTGGCCCTCGCGCCGACACGCCGACGGCGTCAGGCGGTAATGGTCGGCAAACGCGGTGTTGAAGCGGCGCTGGCTGGCAAAGCCGCTGAGCTGGGCAATGCGGGCAATCGGCAATGCCGTGTCGCACAGCAGCTGCTTGGCCAGCAGCAAGCGACGCGTCTGCCGGTATTGCGAGGGCGTCACGCCCAGGTGCTGCACCAGGATGCGGCGCAAGTGGCGCTCGCTCACACCCAGGCGCGTCGCCAGGTTGGCCACCCGCAGCGGTGCATCAGCCAGGGCTTCGGCGCTGTCGAGTAGCTGCATCGCTTGCGTGGCCAGTATCTGGCTGGCCTCCTGGGTCGACCAGTGCGGCAGGGCCGCCGGAGCTAGCTCGGGTCGGCAGCGCAGGCATGGGCGGAAGCCCGCCGCTTCAGCGCGCACCGCGCTTGCAAAAAACAGGCAGTTCTTCGGCAGCGGCGCCCGCACCTTGCACACCGGGCGACAGTAGATGCCCGTAGTCTTGACCGCAGTGAAGAAATGACCGTCAAAACGCGCATCGCGCGACAGCAAGGCCTGGTAGCAGGAGGCTGGATCGAGCTGGGTTTGAGAGGTGCTCATGTCTGCATGTTACGCAGGCTTTGAGCGCCCGGTAGCCGTTTTCGGACATGCGCTTCCGAACATCTTCAGTGACGAGACAGGCGTCTACCGTGCGGGCGACCAGCAGCCAATGGCTGCGCGAGGAGCTTGCGCGCGTTCGAATGTTTCGATGAAAGGCCGGCCTCGATGCTGCCGCTGCGTCGGCGCGATTTTGCAGCAGCTCCAATAGCTTCCATTGGCGACTGATCAAGACTAGAGTTACGGTGTGCACGCCGGCCGTCTTGGTGGCAATCGGCAAAGGATGCAGAGGATGATCGCACGAGCGGCAACCAAGCCGCCGCAACAACATTGGAATTGGGCTGGGCGGCTTGCCTTGGCCGTGGATGTCCAAGTCCTGCCGGGAGCTGCTCGCCTGTTTCCGGAATAGTCTTATGAGCTCCCCACGCACGCACGCATCCTGGTCGCAAGACCTGCAGAACGATCCCGGTCTGATCCGGTTCTTCTGGCTGATATCACTGATCTTCGTGGCGGTGGGAATTTCCTATTTGATTCACCATCTGCAAGCCGACCCACCGGTGCTGTGGCGTGCTGCAATGAGCGCGGCGTTTGCCGTGGCTGGCCTCGCGGCGATGGGTCTGCTTCGTCGCCAGCGTTACGTTCTGGCCTTTCAGACGATAATTTGGAGCGGATGGATCATCACTTCTGCCGTGACAGTGGTCGGCGGCGGGCTCTATTCTCCGAACATGATGATCTATCCGCTGCTCATCTTTGCGGCCGGCTGGCTGTTGAGCGTTCGTACCGGCATGGTCGTCGCCGCTGTAAGCCTGTTGGCGAGCCTGGGGTTTGCGGTGGCCGAGGTCAAGGGCGTGCTACCGGCCGTTCAAGTGGTGCCGATGGGAATCTCGATGACGACGACGGCGGTGATCATCATCGCTGCCACGTTGTGCACCTATTATTTCAGCCAGAGTTATCAACGGCGATTTGAGGCACTGCAGAAACTCAGCGTCGATCTCAGCGATAGCAAGGCGCGTTACGAACGCGCGGTGACTGGCGCCGACGATGGCATCTGGGAGTGGACCCCGGCAACCGGTGAAGCCTACCTATCGCCGCGCTGGAAGCAGCTGCTCGGATATGAGAATCACGAGTTGCCCGATGTCCAGGAAAGCTTTTTCAATCAGGTCCATCCCGAAGACAAGGCGCGTGTCGCAGAAGCGATTCGCGCGCATTTCCAGGAAAGCGAGCCTTACCGGATAGAGCTGCGCCTGCACTGCAAGGGGGCGAGTATCGATGGTTCTTTTTACGTGGCCAATCCAGTCTGGATGAAGAGGGACGACCGCTGCACATGTCGGGATCAATGGCCGACGTCACCGCCCGCAAGCAAGCCGAAGCGGAACTCGAGCAGCACCGGCAACACCTTGAAGAACTCGTCTTTGCCCGCACGGCCGAACTGGCTGCCGCCCGGGATGCTGCGGAAGCCGCCAACCGAGCGAAAAGCACCTTCCTCGCCAACATGAGCCACGAGCTGCGCACCCCCATGAACGGCATCATGGGCATGACCGATCTGGTGCTGCGCCGTACCACCGATCCGCAGCAGATCGATTGGCTCACCAAGAGCACGAGTTCCGCAAAGCGTCTGCTCGCCATCATCGACGACATCCTCGACTTTTCCAAAATCGAAGCTGACCAGATGACCCTGGAAGAGAAGGATTTCTCTCTTTCACAAGTGATAAACGACACCTTGCAGGTGCAGAACGAAGCCGCCCAGGCCAAGGGCCTGCACCTGTCCAGCGAAATCGCCCCGGGTCTGCCCGATCTGTTGTGCGGCGACGCCCTGCGGCTAAGACAAATACTGATCAATCTCACCGACAACGCCATCAAGTTCTCCGAGCACGGCGAGATCACGGTGCGCGTCCATGCCGCAGAGGAAGACAGCTACAGCGTGTTGCTGCGTATCGAAGTCACCGATCAGGGAATCGGCATCGGCCCGGAAGAACAGGCCCGACTGTTTCATGCCTTCACCCAAGCGGACGGCTCCTTTACGCGCAAGCATGGAGGGGCAGGCCTGGGCCTTGTCATCTCCCGGCGGTTGGCTTTGCTGATGGGCGGAGAAGTCGGCGCTGATGGCACGCCGGGAGTTGGCAGCACCTTCTGGTTTACGGCCCGCCTGAAGCGCGGTCATGGCATCCTGCCTGCAATCGAAGCCGGCAACCGCGAAGTTGCGCCGGGCCAGGCGCCCCTATCGGGCCCCGATTTGGGCCGCGCGCTGGCGGTGCTCGGACAGATGGAACCCCTGCTGGCCCGCGACGACACTCGCGCCGGCGATCTGTTCGATGCCCACCGGCCGCTGCTGCTGGCGACGCTCGACACAGCGGCAGTGCAGCTGGAGCATCAACTGGCGACTTTCGATTACCCGGGGGCCCTGGCAACATTGCGGGAAATGCTCCGGGAACGGGCGGAAAGCTGACGCGGCAGGAAACCGGTCGCGGCCTGTGCCCGGCGGTGCACCCGGACTTCTCTGCGACGAGGCGAATTGACATCCATGATGTGGCGATTCGGGCACAATCCCGATTGGTACGTCGTCGACGGGCGCAAGGTTCCGATTCCCTAACGCATGCTGCATCCGGATTTGCCATGACCAAACTCCATCCACCCCGTGTTCGGACTGTCCGCGTCGGCGACACGCGGGTACTGACGCACCGACGACGCGAAAGCAGGCTGAGCGATCCCTATCACCTGGTGCTGACCCTGAGCTGGCCACGGTTTTTCGGTGCTCTGGTGCTGATGTTCATCCTCGTGAACCTGATCTTCGGCACCGCCTACTGGCTACTGCCGGGCAGCGTAGCCCACGCTAGCGAAAGAGACTTCTTCGACTACTTCTTCTTCAGCATCGAAACTCTTGCTACCGTTGGCTACGGGGTCATGTCACCCGGCAGTCTTGCCGGACACCTGGTTGCGTCCGTTGAGATTCTGACCGGGATGGTCGGCATAGCCATCACCACCGGGCTGGTCTTCGTACGTTTCTCCAAGCCCACTGCGCGCATCTTGTTCAGCAACCGCGCCATCATCCGTGACTTCGACAACGCGCGAGTGCTGATGCTGCGAATGGCCAACGAGCGCCATAACCGCATCGTCGAGGCCACCGCCACCTTGTCGCTGGTAAGGTTAGAGGTCAATCCGCAGGGGGAGAGTTTCGTCCGCATTCACGACTTGAATCTGGTCCGTGAGCGGACCCCGGTATTCGCACTGACCTGGACCCTGATTCATACCATCGATGAGCGAAGCCCGCTGTACGGGCTCAACGCGACGCAATTGGCGGCCAGCCGTTCCCGTATCCTGGTTTCCGTCACTGGCCACGACGAAACGATGGCGGCATCCGTCTATGCCGGCAACAGCTACGAGGCGGAGGATCTGGTGTTCGATAGCCGCTTCGTAGACATCCTGAGCATGACGCCGGATGGCGACCGCGTAGTCGATCTGACGCGCTTTCACGACATCGAAATAGAGCCGGTCCAATCCGGTGCCGTCAGTCCGTGACAGAGGATCGGCGTCGACTTGAAGCGCAGAAGTCGGCGCTGAGGACACGGTGACTCCTCAGTCGTCGAACGGCAGCCCCACGTAGTTCTCGGCCAGCGTGGTGCGGCCGGCGACGGAGTGGACGACGTAATCCAGTTCCGCTTCCAGCGCCCGCTGGTCGAAGGCGTTGGCGTCGGGGAAGCGGTGCAGCAGCATGGTCATCCACCACGAAAAGCGCTCGGCCTTCCAGATGCGGCGCAGGCAGCGTGCGGAGTAGTGGTCGATACCGGCGCTGCTGCCGGCGTAGAACTCGATGAATGCGCGCGACAGGTAGCGCACGTCTGACGCTGCCAGGTT
This sequence comes from Rhodocyclaceae bacterium, assembly GCA_025353195.1. Lineage (GTDB taxonomy): Bacteria > Pseudomonadota > Gammaproteobacteria > Burkholderiales > Rhodocyclaceae > Sulfuritalea. Next base: position 916 of record JANXRC010000074.1, on the reverse strand, counting down.
GAGGCCCTTGGCGCCGGTCGGCGGCACGATGTGGGCGGCGTCGCCGGCGAGGAACATGCGGCCGAAACGCATCGGCTCGGCGACGAAGCTGCGCAGCGGCGCAATGCTCTTCTCGATCGACGGACCGGTGACGATTGACTGGGCTGCGCGCGGATCGAGGCGGCGGCGCAGTTCGTCCCAGAACTTGTCGTCCGACCACTGCTCGACTTTCTCCGTCAGCGGAACCTGCAGGTAGTAGCGGCTGCGGGTGTGGGAACGCATGCTGCACAGTGCGAAGCCGCGCTCATGCGTGGCGTAGATCAGTTCTTCGGAAACCGGCGGCGTGTCGGAGAGCAGGCCCAGCCAGCCGACCGGGTAGGCGCGTTCGAAATTGGCGATGGCGTTCTGCGGCACGCTGGCGCGGCAGACGCCGTGGAAGCCGTCGCAGCCGGCGATGAAGTCGCATTCGATCTCGTGCAGCACGCCGTCCTTGGCATAGCGCACCAGCGGACGCTCGCTGTCGAAATCATGGACGCCGACTTCCCTGGCCTCGTAGACAGTCTTCAGTCCTGCTGTGGCGCGCGCGTCCATCAGGTCCTTGGTCAGTTCGGTCTGGCCGTAGACCATGACCTGTTTGCCGCCGGTGAGGCCGTGCAGGTCGATGCGGTGGCGGACGCCGCCGATCAGCAGCTCGATGCCGTTGTGCGGCAAACCCTCTGCGTGCAGGCGCGCACCGACGCCGGCCTCGTCGAGCAGGTCGACCGCAACCTGTTCCAGCACGCCGGCGCGAATGCGCCCCAGCACGTAGTCCGGCGTTTGCGCCTCGAGAACGATGGCGTCGATGCCGGCCTTGTGCAACAGCTGGCCGAGGATGAGCCCCGAGGGACCGGCACCGATTATGGCGACTTGTGTTCGCATGTTCTTTCTCTCTGTCTGA
>JANXRC010000011.1 GCA_025353195.1 Rhodocyclaceae bacterium | reverse complement strand
CATCCCCCAGGGTCTTCAATTGCTCGTCGTTCATATCGATCACCATGCTCCGCATATTGATCGACCCCGGCCACCTGCTCAGACTCAAACCCCGTTGGATTCACACCCCTCGCTCAGACTCAAACCCCATTGGACAATGCTGCTGATTGCATGCCAAGGAAAATTAGCGGATAATGCCCCGCTTTGTCGGTTCGCCAAATCCACGAGCCGCGCATGTACTTGAAAGGACAATGAAATGAAAGACGGAATCCACCCGGCCTACGCCGAAATCGAAGTTACCTGCAGTTGCGGCAACAAGTTCAAGACTGCCTCCACCAGCGGCAAGCCGCTGCATATCGAAGTCTGCTCCGCCTGCCACCCGTTCTACACCGGCAAGCAGAAGATTGTCGACACCGCCGGACGCGTTGAGCGGTTCCGCCAGAAGTACAGCAAGAAAGCGGCCTGAGCCTGCGCCAGCGCAGAACGCAGCGCAAAATGGGCAGCCCTCGGGCTGCCTTTTTTTTAAGGCGCCTGGATCATGGATGCACGGCAATGACGAGACCGATTCCCAGTGCCAGACCTGACTGACCGCAACCATACTTCCACGCCAACCCTGGCGCGGTACGGTACATTATTTCTCTGCGCCATCTGGCTGCTGGCCGGGGCCGTGGGGCACGACCCGTGGAAGGCAGACGACATCCTGCACCTCGGCGTCGCCTTCGGCATGGCCGGGGGCGATTGGCTGGTGCCGCGCATCGCCGGCGACCCGTGGCTGGTTTCACCGCCGCTGTATCACTGGGTGGCGGCCCTGTGCGGAGAACTGCTGGGAGGCCTGTTGCCCTGGCACGATGCCGCCCGTCTCGCTTCGGTTCTTTTCGGTGCCGCCTTTCTCGCCATCCTTTCGCGCATGGCCCTGCAACTGCTGGGAGCCAGCGCTGCCCTGGCTGCGCCCTTGCTCGCCATCGGCACGCTTGGCCTGCTGGTGCCACTGCACGAGGCCCAGCCGGCAATTGTCACGATTGCCGGCTTCGCCTTGTCCCTGTGGGGCCTTTCGGTCTGGCGGCAGGCACCGGTACGCGGTGGACTGATCCTTGGCGCCGGCATCGGCGTCAGCTTCCTCGGCGCAGGTCTTGATGGCGCCGCCATTCCGCTTGCAACCGGACTGATCCTGGCCTTGCACCCGGCGTGGCGGACGCAGCGCAGCCTTGCCGCCTGGCTGGCCGCTGCGTCCATCGCTCTCGTACTGGTGCTGCCGTGGCCGTTGCTGCTATGGCAGCGGACCCCTGGCCTGTTCGATGTCTGGTGGACCGCCGAACAAGTCAGTCTGACACTGCACGGCGGCTTCAGTCGCAACCATTTTGAACTGCTGGCTTGGGCCAGTTGGCCCGTGCTGCCGCTGGCCCTGTGGAGTCTCTGGCTGGAGCGCAGGCACCTCTTCAAGCCGCAAACGGTCTTGCTGCTGGTCGCCACTGCGGTAGCCCTGTTTGCATTTTTTGCCGACGACTCCAAGCCTACCGCACTAATGCCCGCGCTCGTCCCGCTCACCCTGTTGGCAGCCGCCGGCGCGGGTCGACTGCGGCGTGGCGCCGCCAGTGCGTTCGACTGGTTCGGCATGATGACCTTCACGCTCGCCGCAGCGCTGATCTGGCTGGGCGGGATTTCCATGCTGACCGGTGAACCGGCAAGGGTCGCGAAGAACTTCAGCAAACCGGCCCCCGGCTTCGTTGCCGAGGCCTCCACCATTGCCATCGTGCTGGCGATCGCGGTCAGTGTCGGCTGGATCGCGGTCATGCTGCGCACACCGCGCTCGCCCTGGCGCGCGGCGGCGCGCTGGAGCGTCGGACTGACGACCATCTGGCTGCTGCTGACGGCGCTCTGGCTGCCCTGGATCGACTACGGGAAAAGCTACCGTAGCGTCAGCGCAGAGTTTCGTCAGGCCCTGGGCAGCAATCCCGGCTGCCTCGCGAGGCGCGGCCTGGGGTTGGCGCAACGCGCCTCGTTCGACTACTTCGACGGCATCCGCACCGTCGGTAGCGGGCGCGCCAGGGACTGCCGGCACCTGATCGTGCAGACCTCCCCGCTCGCCGAGAAAGACCTGCCGGGCTGGAGGTTGATCCTTGACACATCGCGTCCCGGCGACAAGAGCGAGCGCCTGAGACTGTATCGGCGATCGAACTGATTACACCTTGAGAAAATGCTCGCGGTAGTACTTGAGTTCGTCGATCGACTCGAGAATGTCCGCCAGCGCCTCATGCCGACCGTGCTTCTTCAATCCCTTGGCTACCTCCGGCTTCCAGCGCTTGCACAATTCCTTGAGCGTCGACACGTCGAGATTCCGGTAATGAAACCAGTCCTCGAGTTTCGGCATGTAGCGCGCCATGAAGCGCCGGTCCTGGCAAATCGAATTGCCGCACATCGGCGTCGTCTGGCGCGGCACGTGACGCCGCAGAAATACCAGCGCCTGCGCTTCGACATCGGCCTCGCTCAGAACACAGTCCCGCACCCGCTGGATCAGTCCGGAGCGGCCATGAGTCTTGCGGTTCCAGTCATCCATGCCGTCGAGCACCGCGTCGGACTGATGCACCACCCAGGTCGGCGCTTCGGCCACCACCTCCAGATTCGAGTTGGTGACAACCAGCGCCAGCTCTATGATGCGATCATTGTCCGGGCTGAGGCCGGTCATTTCCATGTCCAGCCAGACAAGCGCGTTTTGATCCTGTGCCATAATTTTCCAAAGCCTGTACTTGTGTCGGCGCATTTTCGCACAACGGGCCCTTGCCCATGACCCCATACCATTTCACGCTGCTCTTTCTCGCCGCCCTTGCCTTGTCCACGACGCTGCGCCTGTGGCTCGACCTCAGGCATCTGCGTCATGTCGCCGCCCATCGCGATGGGGTGCCGGCCGGCTTTGCCGGTCGCGTCGACCTGGACGATCATCACAAGGCGGCCGACTACACGGTGGCCAAAGTGCGCCTCGGCCTGATCGAAATTGTGGTCGATACCGTGGTCCTGCTGGCACTGACGCTCGGCGGCGCGCTCGGCCTGATCGATCAAGCGCTGCGCGCCTGGCTGGGAAACGGCTATCTGCAGGGCTTGGCGCTGTTCGCCTGCGTCGGCCTGATCGGCTTCATCATCGGCCTGCCGGCCAGCCTCTACCGCACCTTCCGCATCGAGGCGCGCTTCGGCTTCAACAAACTGACCTGGCCGCTGTGGCTCGCCGATCTGGCCAAGGGCGCAGCGCTCACCGTGCTGGTCGGCGGCCCGCTGCTGCTCGCCGTGCTGTGGCTGATGGATGCGATGGGCAAGTACTGGTGGCTATACGTCTGGCTGCTCTGGCTCGGCTTCAACCTGTTGGTGCTGTTCCTCTACCCGACGGTGATCGCACCGCTGTTCAACAAATTCACGCCACTGGAAGATGCTTCGCTCAAAGCACGCATTGAAGCCCTGCTGAAGCGCTGCGGGTTTGCCGCCTCGGGTCTTTTCGTCATGGATGGATCAAAGCGCTCGGCACACGGCAACGCCTATTTCACCGGCTTTGGCCGCTCCAAACGCATCGTCTTCTTCGACACCTTGCTGAACAAGCTCGCGCCCGAGGAGATCGAAGCCGTGCTGGCGCATGAACTGGGGCATTTTCGCCACCACCATGTGATCAAGCGCATCGCGCTCACGAGCATCCTGAGCCTGGCCTTTCTCTGGCTGCTCGGACAACTGATCGATCAGCCCTGGTTTTTCGCCGGGCTGGGAGTCGGCGCCGACGGCACGGCGTCAACCATGGGTACGGCGATGGGCCTGCTGCTGTTCTCCATGGTGCTGCCGGTGTTCCTCTTCCCGCTGGCGCCACTGACTTCGGCGCTCTCGCGACGCCACGAATACGAAGCGGATGCCTATGCCGCCAAACAGACCGCAGCCTCCGACCTGATCGCCGCGCTGGTCAAGCTGTACCGCGACAACGCGGCAACCCTGACCCCGGACCCCCTACATTCGCTGTTCCATGATTCCCACCCACCCGCCAGCCAGCGCATCGCGCGGCTGAAACCACTTTAAGGGGAGCCCGCATGAACCAAGTCTGCGACCTGTCGAAAGGTAAATGCAAACCCTGCGAGGGCGGCGTGCCGCCGCTCAGCGACGATGACGCCGCCAAACTGCTCGCCACACTCGACGGCTGGCAGCGCCAGGGCAATCTGATCACCAAGACCTACACGTTCAAGAACTATTACGAGACCATGGCCTTCGTCAATGCCACGGCCTGGATCTCGCACCGCGAGGACCACCACCCCGACCTCGCCGTCGGCTGGGGCCAGTGCACGGTCAGCTACACCACGCACGCGATCGGAGGCCTCTCCGAGAACGACTTCATCTGCGCGGCGAAGATCGATGCCCTGCTCACGCTGTAATTTTTCTTGAACGGTCCATTGCTCAAACGCGGCATCATCGTTGCCGCCTTCGGCCGGCACTACGAGATCGAACTGGCCGACGGCATCCTCGCTACCGGCTATCCGCGCGGCAAGAAGAGCCCCTTCGCGGTCGGCGACGAAGTCGATCTCACGCCCGACGGACAAATCACCGGCCACGCCCCGCGGCGCAGCCTGCTCTACCGCAGCGACGCCTACCGGCAGAAGCTGATCGCCGCCAACGCCACGCAATTGCTGCTGGTGGTCGCCACCGATCCGTCATTTTCCGACATGCTGCTCAGCCGGGCGCTGGTCGCCGCCGAGCACGAAGGCCTGGCACCCGTCATCGTGCTCAACAAGTGCGACCTGACGGCAGCGCTGCCCGCCGCGCGAGCCCTGCTGGCGCCCTTCGTCGCGCTGGGCTGCCGCGTCGTCGAACTCTCGGCCAAGCTCGACGCCTCGCCCCTGCTGCCGCTGCTGGCAGGCGAAAGCTCGGTGATGGTCGGCCAATCCGGCATGGGCAAGTCGACCCTGATCAACGCCCTCGTACCCGGCGCTGCTGCCGCCACCCGCGAGATCTCGACCGCGCTGGATACGGGCAAGCACACCACCACCTACGCCCGGCTCTACCGGCTGCCGAACGACACCTGTCCGGGCGGCACGTTGATCGACAGCCCCGGCCTGCAGGAGTTCGGCCTCAAGCACCTGACCCCGCAGGAAATCGAATTTGGCTTCGTCGAGTTCCGTCCCTTCCTC
>JANXRC010000005.1 GCA_025353195.1 Rhodocyclaceae bacterium | reverse complement strand
TCGGTTGCGCAACGATTTCCGTGCTGTAGCCATATGGCTGCGAGAGCTTATGGAGCCCGCGATTGCCCCTATCGCCGCCGCCGCGTAAAGCAGATGGGGCAGTAGCACCGCATGACCATCCGGAGATTGTCAACGCGGATGGCGTCATTCGTCGAGTATCGGAACAGCAGGTCGTCTTTGACGCTAAGCTTGGCGGAAAACGGCTCTCGACAAAGGCGTTTAAGCCTTCTTCAGGTCCCGATGGTGGGCTTTCTGTCGACCTTCAAAGATTGATCGAGGAGGCTGGCCTTGACGCGCGAGAGTACGTTACATCTCCTCGTTGGATTGGATCTATTCGGTTTGTCGCCGGAGATCTCCGCGCTGAGGGATTCAGAGTGGGCTTCGAGCCTATTCCCGGATCGGGTGAGTACGCAAACCCTTTTCACGGAGAAGTCTGGGGTGACTTCACTCGCGCCCGGATTACGAGGTTGCGTCGGATATGCGAATGGTTTGTCGAGCTTGATGGCATTGCGCTTCACGAGTGATCTGGGCGATTTTGCGCGTGTGAAATCGCGGGTGCTTAGGGCCAGTCATTTGCGGCCAGATGAGGCCAATTTGGCATGACGTTTTTTGGTCTTGGACGGGTCAGTTTTTATCTGCTTTGTCGGGTTTTTGCAAGCGTTGGAAATAACTGCTGAGCAGGGTTATCCACAGGCGGCCGTCAGCGCGCCTCTAACGCTGGCGGGCGGCCGCCTGTGGGGAACCCGTGTTCAGAGCTTTGCGTGTGACCTGAGAGGGTTCTGTCATGGGTCTTGGTTTGCGTCGCGTCTCGCCGTCGAGGACGATGCGGTAGGCACCATCGCGCAGACGGTCGAGGGTCGCCGCGCCCATCAGTTTGTTGGGGAACGCGGCACCCCATTCGTCAAATGCCAAATTGCTGGTGAGAAGGGTGGTCTTTTTTTCGTACCGCTCAGCGACGAGCTCATGGAAGTCTTCATCCTGAGGCGAGCGCATGGGGCGTAGGCCGAAGTCGTCGATCGCGATCACCTCGATCTTGGCGAGTTGTTGAAGTTTCCGTTCGTAGGCGTTGGTCGCCCGGGCCGCATGGAGCTGGGCCAGCAGCTTGTGATGAGTGATGAACAGGACGTCGTGGCCGGCGCGAAGTGCGCAGTGGCCGAGGGCTTGCACCAGGTGCGATTTGCCCGTGCCGATTGGCCCGGCGATGAGCACGGGAGCGTGTTCGGTAACGAAGCGACAGGTTGCGAGCTCAGCGATCACGGCGTGGTTCACCGAGGGGCTGAGCGAGTAGTCGAAGCGTTCCAGCGTCTTGTCGCCCGACACCTGAGCTTTGCGCAGGCGCTGGCCGAATTGGCGCTGATCACGGCGTGCCACTTCGTCCTGGATCAGGAGGGCCAGGAAGTCGGTATACGCGAGTTTGGATTTGATCGCCTGCTGGTTTCTCGCGAGAAGAGAATCCAGGATGCCGGACAGGCGGAGTTGCTTGAGCATCGGTTCGAGTTGAGGCATGGGGTTCATGTAGTGCTCCAAGGTTGGATCTTGCGGTGGGTACAGCGAGGACATCGGCACTGACGAATCGGCACCGACGGGTTAATGCAGCAAATCGGAAGGGTCGCGACTGAATCGCCCGCCACCGCGATAGGGCGCTTCCAGTTCGACGATCTCGATCAGATCGGGCTGCTGATCCAGACCCTGACTCAGGATCTGCTTCACCGTCCGATACTGGGGTGCGCCGAATGACAGTGCGCGAGCGCAGGCGGCTTCGAGCCGATGGCAACCGTATTGATCGCTCAGCCGTATCACCCCCTGGGCCGCGCGCAGGTGATCCAGGATGCGATTGGCAAACAGGCTCTCTACCAGCGCCAGACAGGCGAGACCGATGGTTCCGGCTTGCCTGAGACACCACTGCGGATCGCGCATGAGGTAGGCTTGTGCATCGGGAGGAAGATGATCCGTCACCGTCGATTTATCGCCGTGCTTGAACAAACGCGGATGGATGGCGACGAGTTCGTGATCGCGATAGAGGCGAATCGCGTGAGGCGTGATCTCAAGCCATAGCGACTGGCCAATCAGACTGAACGGGGCCGAGTAATAGCAATAGTCGAACTGGACATGGCAGTTGGGGTGAAGCTTGGCTTTCTCCCAGGTGGCGCACTCTGGCGCCATCGCTGGCAACGCTTGTAGCAACGCTTGTTCTGTTTCGGCAAAGAGCTTCAACGGACGTTCCCGAGTGGTGCCATGAATACGATTGCCGGCCTCACCCATGACCCATACCTGCAACTGTTCGTTGGCATGCGCTACGCCATGGAAATCACGCAACGGCACGAAGTTGTTTTTGACATATTTGACTCCCGCTTCCACGATCCCTTTTTTTGCGGGGTCATTTACGGGACATGGGTCGATTAGAAATGAATAGCCGAGGGCCAATTCACCGTATGACCGTTGCACCGTCGGCTCGTAGTAGCACGCCTTGGTGATCGCGGCCTTGAGGTTGTCGATCCGAATCTTTCTCGGCACGCCGTTGAACCACTCGAAGGCGTGGCGATGGCAAGCCAACCAGGTCTCGATACTCTGATTGCGCACAATCTCGGCGTACTGGTGACGGCTCCAGGCGAGAGTGCATACGAAGATCCAGGTCTTCTGAATCTCACCCGTCTGGCGGTCGGTGATGAGTGGCCCCATACCGAAGTCGACTTGCGCCATTTCGCCGACAGTGAAATCCAGCTTGATGGTTGCCTCTGGCTTCTGGGGAGCCTCGTGCTTCAGAAAGCGATAGAGCGCATGCACGCTGCCGGTATAGCCATGCTTCTGATGCAGCGCACGCCGCATCGTGGTGGCATTGATTCCCTGGGCGTGCCACGTCAGCATCTCGTCCCGGAACGGCTCAACGCTAGACACGTTCTGCGGCGTCGTGCGGGGTGTCTTGAGGACGGCAGCAATGGCGGCGTCCTCTGGCATCGCAACCAGCGGATTCAGCCAGCCTTGCTCGTCGGCGATGCCGCGGATCGATGCCACCGTTGCTCGCCCGAAGCTCAGTGACCGGGCAATCTGTCGGGCGGATTCGCCCATCCTCAGACGCTGAATAATCTGTCGTAGCTCGTACATCTCGAACCTCCTGTAAGCCATCGCGTTCCCCTGGGAAAAACCCCGCAAGGTAACGCGATCAAGAAGTCCAAAACCGCTACAACGTCATAACTCTGGCCTCATCTGGCCGCAAATCAGGTGGCTCTATCTGGCCGCAAATGAAATGGCTCTATGTGCCCGCAAATTCACACCTTGGATATTTAGTCACAGTGATTCTGACCTGCTCCCGTCCAGCCATACCAACTGAGAGTAGAGAAGTCCGTCAAACCATGGAGAATGGCGGACATGAAGAAAAGCAGATCTACGAAAGAACAGATGATCGGTTTCCTGCGACAGGCCAACGGCAAGAATGGCCGATGACCAGAAGTCGGCCTGACCGGCCATACAGCCGACGCCCTATGACAGGCTGGTGTCCAGCGGTCAACAGACCTTGGACTCGAACAGGCACCCAAGGTCAGCTACCCACCATCCCTCCGTCGCGCGATCCGGTCCTCGCTCAGGTGATTAAGGGCCCGACGTCCATCTTCCTGTGCAAGAGTTCGTCCAGCAACGACGTATAGTCCTCGGGAACGGCACAGGTCAATTCATTTCTCCGCCAGACGTCGTGGAGTCCGAACCCTGAACCAGCCTTTGCTCTTGATCCGCTACAGAGATCATTCCTCATCGACCTTGAACTGTGATGCGACGACGATGCCCTTCAGACGCGACAAATCGTGTCGCACTGGCACGCCTATTGCCACCACATGCTTCGCTCAAAACGTTCCCGCCCTGGCCAGGCTCTCGAACCGGCAGTATTCGTTCAGGAACGTCAGCTTTACATCGCCCGTTGGACCATTCCGGTGCTTGCCGATGATGACCTCGGTCACTCTCGGTTCCTTGGACATCTCCTTGGTGTAGTAGTCATCCCGGTAGAGCATCATGATGAGGTCGGCGTCCTGCTCGATGGCGCCGGATTCGCGCAAATCCGACATCATCGGCCGTTTGTCGGTGCGCTCTTCCACTTTCCTTGATAGTTGCGACAGAACCAGCACAGGGACTTCAAGCTCTTTGGCGAGACCCTTGATGAGACGAGAGATGGCCCCCAATTCCGTCGCCCGGTTGTCTACGGATTGAGGGGTTGCGATCAACTGGATGTAGTCGATCACGACGAGCCCGAGTTTCCCGTGCTCGCGATGCACGCGGCGTGCGCGAGCACGCAGCTCATTGATGGTGATCATGCCGTTCTCGTCGATGTCGATCGGTGCCGGATGGAGCTTCGACAGCCCTTCGGTCAGCCGGTCCCAGTCGCTGTCGGTCAGGTTGGCCTGGCGCAACTTTGCCAGATCGAC
>JANXRC010000002.1 GCA_025353195.1 Rhodocyclaceae bacterium | reverse complement strand
CTGGCGAACGACCTCGTCGACTAGGCCCTCGGTCACCAGTGGCTGCAGTCTTTTCGGCGTTTTCATGACCAGGCCTTAGCCCGCCTTGTCCTGTAGCAAATGAACTCTTACCTTCTTGCCCTTGATGGTACCGGCCGACAGCTTGCGCAGCGCATCGCGCGCAATGCTGCGCGCGACAGCGACATAGGTGCTGGTGTCGGTGACGTTGATCTTGCCGATCTGCTCCTTGCTGAATCCGGCTTCCCCGGTCAGCGCGCCGAGCACGTCCCCGGCGCGGATCTTTTCCTTGCGGCCGCCGAGAATCAGCAGGGTGACCATCGGCGGCGGCAGCGGCTTACCCGGCGCAGCCTGCAATTCGCTCAGGGAATGCCACTCGATCTCGTGGCCCAGCTCCTTTTCGATGTTGTCCACGCGGGCCATCTGGCTGCCGCTGACCAGGCTGAACGCCCATCCTGCCTGGTCAACGCGGCCGGTGCGGCCGATGCGATGGACATGCACTTCGGTGTCGGGCGTGACGTCGACATTGATAACCGCTTCCAGTTGGTCGATGTCGAGGCCGCGCGCGGCTACATCGGTGGCAACCAGCACCGAACAACTGCGGTTGGCGAATTGCACCAGCACCTGGTCGCGTTCGCGCTGCTCCAGTTCGCCATGCAAGGCCAGGGCGACGAAGCCTTCGGCGCGCAACAGCTGCAGCAGGTCACGGCATTGCTGCCGCGTGTTGCAGAATGCCAGCGTGCTGACCGGCCGGTAGTGTTTCAGCAGCAGCGCGACGGCGGCCAGCCGCTGGTCGCGCTCGACCTCGTAAAAGCGCTGGCGGATCTTGCTCGCCTCGTGCTGCTCGAGCAGGCTGATTTGCTGGGGCTGGCGCAGAAACTGCCGGCTCAGCTTGGCGATGCCTTCCGGATAGGTGGCGGAGAACAGCAGTGTCTGCCGCTCCTTCGGACAGGCCTTCGCCACCACGACGATGTCGTCGAAGAAACCCATGTCGAGCATGCGATCGGCCTCGTCCAGCACCAGGGTGTTGAGTGCCGCCAGATCAAGGCTACCGCGTTGCAGATGGTCCATGATGCGCCCCGGCGTGCCGACCACGACATGGGCGCCATGCTCGAGGCTGGACATCTGCGGCCGCATGGTGCTGCCGCCGCACAGCGTCAGCACCTTGATGTTGTCTTCACCGCGCGCCAGGCGGCGGATTTCCTGGGCCACCTGGTCGGCCAATTCACGCGTCGGGCAAAGCACCAGGGCCTGTACCGCAAAGCGGCGCGGGTTCAGCTTGGCCAGCAGGCTCAGCGCAAAGGCCGCGGTCTTGCCGCTGCCGGTCTTGGCTTGCGCGATCAGGTCACGGCCGGCCAGTGCCAGCGGCAGGCTGGCGGCCTGGATCGGCGTCATCTGCAGGTAACCCAGTTGTTGCAGGTTCACCAACGTGGCGGGTGCCAGCGGCAACTGGGCGAACGACAGGTTCGACGCGACACCCGAGTCCGCACCTGCTGTTGCAGGCGCATCGTCGGTGGCGGCTGGCAGGACGGAATTCATGGGCAATTATAGGTGCGTGCGTTAGTAGGGCCTTGCCATGCGGCGGGTTGCTCCGGGCACAGCCGCAAAATGGGCAAATCGAGTCGCCTGCCCGCAGTCAAGGTCCTGAGCTCAGCCGATTGCGCCGTCCTTGCGGCGCGGCGCCTGTTCGAGACGGAGTTTCTCCGCGAGCACCTTGTTGGCGTAGGCCTGCTCATCATCGTCAAGCGCGCCGGCGTAATACTGGAGGCCTGCCACCAGTCCGCCCTGGCGTCGAATGGATTCCTGGAGGATCTGGGCGCCAATTGTGACGTTGGTTACAGGGTCCAGAAACGGCTTTTCGGCGGCCGCGTCAGGTAGCTTGTCCTGATGGTAGCGCGGAATGATCTGCATCAGCCCCTGCGCCCCCATGGGGCTCTGGGAGAAAGGATTGAATCTGGATTCGACGCTGATCACGGCGATGAGCAGGAGGGGATCCAGATGCCGCTTGGGGCCAATCGACTGAGCTGTTTCAAATATCGGCAGCAGTGCCTCGGCCGACACGCGGTAGCGCTGGACCACGTAATCGAGCGCAGCCCGCATGGCCGGCGTAAGGGGAGTTTGGGCGGCTGGTTCTGCGTCCCGCGTAAGCGTTCGGGTCACGGCCGACACCGCGAGATTCGGAACGGACGATCCCACCGAACGGAGGGCGCCAATGTTGTTGGCCACGCCGGCAGCGACGAAGAAGACCAGTACCAGGCCGGCCATCGCAGCATCGAGGTGCAGGTAGTTGAGGAAGGCACTGATGCCACGTGCCATCAAATATCGTTGAGAGAGTGTTACCGACAAGATTTCTCCTTTGCTGTTGGCAGTACAACAATCAGTACTGCGATGAACGCGGCAAACGATCAGGGGCTACAACCGGAATTAGTGAGGGGAGCGAAGGCGGCCTTTGTTCGGCGCGATCACTATGCGGTGTCAAAAGGGTGCCGGAGGGCACCACCAGCTTCTGCCAGGGTGCTCAACCCATGGTATGGTGCACCGCAATAGTCCGCCATTCTAGGGACTAAAAAAGATTTGTCAAGAAGATATGTTGCGCTGCAGCAACACTCGCCGCGCCATGTTTTGCGGCGGCGCGGATTTTCAGGATGGACGGCGGCGAATTTCAGACCGCCCCCCGGGCGGCTTAAACGTCGATATTGCGGGCGTACAACGCGTTCGACTCGATGAAAGCGCGGCGCGGCTCGACATCATCACCCATCAGGGTGGTGAAGATCTCGTCCGCCGCGATGGCGTCGTCGATCTGCACGCGCAGGAGGCGGCGCACGGTCGGGTCCATCGTCGTTTCCCATAATTGAGCCGGATTCATTTCCCCCAAGCCCTTGTAGCGTTGTTTGCCGAGGCCGCGCTCGACTTCGTTCAGCATCCACTTCATGGCGTCGGCAAAACTGGTGACCGCCAGTGATTTCTCGCCGCGGCGGATTATCGCCCCCTCACCCATGAGCCCGGCGATCATTTGCGCGGTGCGGCGAATCTGCAGATAGTCCCCCGAAAGAAGAAAATCCTCGTCGATGCGGCCGGTGCGCAAGTTGCCGTGGCGCATGCGGATGACAGCCAGCATCCAGCGCTCATGCTTCTCGTCGAACCGCAATTCGATCCTGACCTGACTCGAAAGGCGAGCAGAGATTCGCTCGGCGCTGGCGCGCGTGGCGGTCTCGCTTGAAGTATCGACCTCGATATCGTGGGCCAGCAGGGCGTGCAGCACTTCGCCGTCGATGAAATCCGTAACGCGACGAATCACGGCCTCGGACAGCAAGTAGGCGCGAGCCAGAGCTCCCAGCGCCTCGCCTTCGACGACGGCCGCGCCCGCGCGTGGCGTAAGCTGTGTGCCATCCAGGGCAAGGCGCAGCAAATGCTGGTTGAGTTCGTGGTCATCCTTGATGTAGGTCTCGCTCTTGCCGTGCTTGATCTTGTACAGCGGCGGCTGGGCGATATAAATGTAGCCGCGCTCCACGAGTTCCGGCATCTGGCGGTAGAAGAAGGTGAGCAACAAGGTACGAATGTGGGCGCCGTCAACGTCCGCGTCAGTCATGATGATGATGCGGTGGTAGCGCAGTTTGGCGATGTCAAAGTCCTCCGCACCAATCCCGCAGCCTAGCGCCGTGACCAGGGTGACGATCTGCTCGCTCGAAATAAGCTTGTCGTAGCGGGCCTTTTCAACGTTGAGCACCTTGCCGCGCAGCGGCAGGATCGCCTGGAACTTTCGATCACGGCCCTGCTTGGCAGAACCGCCGGCGGAATCGCCCTCGACAATATACATCTCGCACAACGCCGGGTCCTTTTCCTGACAGTCGGCCAGCTTACCCGGCAGGCCAAGGCCATCGAGTACGCCTTTGCGCCTCGTCATGTCGCGCGCCTTGCGCGCGGCTTCGCGTGCACGAGCAGCCTCGACAATTTTTCCGGTGATGATCTTGGCATCGAGCGGGCGTTCCAGCAGGTAGTCCGCAAGCTTCTGCGCGACGACTTCCTCGATCGCCGGGCGCGCTTCGGAAGAGACCAGCTTCATCTTGGTCTGCGACGCGAACTTCGGATCAGGCATCTTCACGGAAAGCACGCAGGCAAGACCCTCGCGCATGTCATCGCCGCTGATCTCGACTTTGGCCTTCTTGGCGATTTCGTTTTCTTCGATGTACTTGTTGATGACCCGGGTCATCGCCGCCCGCAACCCGGTGAGATGGGTGCCGCCATCCGATTGCGGAATATTGTTGGTAAAACAGAGTACCTGCTCGGCATAGGAGTCATTCCATTGCATCGCGACTTCAACGTCAATATTGACGCCGTTCTGTATCGAGACCCCTGAAGAGTGAAAGACAGCCGGATGCAGCACGGTCTTGGTGCGATTGATGTACTCGACGAAACCTTTGACGCCACCGGAGAAAGCGAAGTCCTCTTCCTTGACGTTGCGCTGGTCAATCAGTTTGATCTTGACGCCATTATTGAGAAAGGACAGTTCGCGCAGGCGTTTGGCAATGATGTCGTAGTGATATTCGATGTTGCCGAAGATTTCCTCGTCAGCCATGAAATGTACTTCGGTGCCTTTTTTCTCCGTAGTGCCGAGAACCTTCAAGGGCGACACCTCGACCCCGTTCTGGATTTCCACCAGACGATCGATCGCGTGGCCGCGATTGAATTCCATGAAGGATTTGCGTCCATCGCGACGGATGATCAGGCGCAGCCATCTTGACAAGGCATTGACGCAGGAGACGCCGACGCCGTGCAAGCCGCCGGAAACCTTGTAGGAGTTCTGATTGAACTTGCCGCCAGCGTGCAGCACGCACATGACGATTTCGGCGGCCGAGCGTTTGGGTTCGTGCTTGTCGTCGAACTTGACTCCGGTAGGAATGCCGCGACCATTGTCAGTTACCGAAATCGAGTTATCGGTATGAATGGTGATTACTATTTCATCACAGTGGCCGGCGAGCGCCTCGTCAATCGCGTTGTCGACGACTTCAAACACCATGTGATGCAGACCCGTGCCGTCGGATGTGTCGCCGATATACATGCCGGGACGCTTGCGCACCGCTTCCAGACCTTCCAGCTGCTGGATACTGGATTCGTCGTAGGCGGCTTCAATGTTGCTTTCGCTCATGGTGTTATTTTCGTGTTGGGTATCAGATGCGCATCGGCATCACGACGTACTTGAAAGTGTCGTTGCCGGGCAGTACAAAAAGTGCGCTGGAGTTGGCATCAGCGAGATGCAACTCGATAGTTTCATTGCTGACGTTGTTCAGAACGTCAAGGAGGTAGGTGACATTGAAGCCGACGTCGAGAGCATCACCGGCGTAATCGATTTCGATTTCTTCCTGCGCCTCTTCCTGTTCGGTGTTGCTGGAAATTATCTTTAGACTGCCAGCCCCGAGGACCAGGCGTACGCCGCGGAATTTCTCATTGGTCAAAATCGCTGCCCGCAGCAGGGATTGCAACAGTGCGGTACGTGACAGCTTGATCAGCTTGCTGTGATGCTGTGGAATGACGCGTTCATAATCAGGAAATTTGCCGTCGATCAATTTCGAAACAAGCTCGATGTTGCCGAAACTGAAGCGGGCTTGGGTTGGTGTCAAGGTGATTTCAAGCGGATCGTCGCTATCAGCCAGTTGGCGAGATAGTTCCAGTATGGTCTTGCGTGGAAGAATCACTTCAATCGGTGTTGGCGCGGTGGGAAGTGTTTCGGCTGCGTAGGCGAGTCGGTGACCATCAGTAGCCACCATGCGCAATTCATTGCCTTTAGCTACCAGGAGCAAACCGTTCAGGTAGTAACGAATGTCCTGTTGCGCCATGGCGTATTGAACCAAGGCCAGCAGACGTTTCATTTGCTTTTGGGTAATCGATAGTCGGGAAGAATGGCCATCAGCAATGCTCATGCGCGGAAAGTCTTCTGCCGGAAGCGTTTGCAGGTTGAAGCGGCTCTTGCCGGCCTTCAACTGCAAGCGTTTGTCGTCCAGGGTCAGGCTGACTTCGGCCGTTTCGGGCAGGGAGCGCAAGATATCCTGCAACTTTCGCGCGCCAACCGTCATTGACGCTTTGTCCGCTCCTACCGTAGGCGTCTGGGTAGTGATCTGGATCTCGATATCGGTAGCGAGCAAGGTTAGCTTTTCAGCATCCTTTTCCATCAGAACATTGGAAAGGATGGGCAAGGTATGCCGTTTTTCTACGATTCCACATACCGATTGCAAGGGAACGAGAAGTTGATCGCGTGGACCTTTAAATAGGAGCATATATAGATCTCTTATGATTAATAAGGGAGACTGTTCTTTGTGGATAAGGTTATATTGTCTTTTAAATACAATAAATTGTAACGTGGATAAGCTGGTTGAAAACCCTGTAATCCTGTTGTGGAAGATTGTGGATGAATTCCAAGGTGGTGGGATCCAGAAGCGGTTATCCACAATCCTTCATCGACTTGCTCTCGAAACTTGTTCACACGCTAGCCCTTGATTGTTTGCATTAAGACATGCAGGTCGTTGTTAAGGCGGGTGTCTTTTCCGCGCAGGTCGATAATGGTGCGACAAGCGTGCATCACGGTGGTGTGATCGCGCCCGCCAAAGGCTTCGCCAATTTCAGGGAGGCTGTGTGAAGTGAGCTCGCGGGTCAGCCACATGGCTACCTGTCGAGGTCTGGCGATAGCGCGGGTGCGTTTTTGGGAGTACATGTCGGCGACTTTGATTTTATAGAAGTCGGAGACGGTTTTTTGTACCAGTTCTAGCGATATCTGGCGGTTTGTGGCACCAATGATGTCACGTAAGGCTTCCCTGGCAACTTCCAGATTGATTTCCCGGCCATGAAAACGGGCGTAGGCCACTACACGATTGAGCGCACCTTCCAATTCGCGAACGTTGGACCGTAGATTTTTGGCGATCAGGAAGGAAACCTCATCTGAAATGCTGATGTGTTCGGCCTCGGCCTTTTTCTTGAGGATGGCAATGCGCATCTCGAGCTCTGGAGGTTCAATGGCGACCGTAAGCCCCCAGTCGAAACGCGAAACCAGGCGCTCCTCAAGTCCCAGAACATCTTTCGGGTAGGTATCGCAGGTGATGATGATTTGCTTTTTTGCCTCAATCAGAGCGTTGAAGGCGTAAAAAAACTCTTCCTGCGTTCGATCCTTGCGGTTGAAAAACTGTATGTCATCAATCAGCAGCAGGTCAAGCGAACGGTAGTAGCGTTTGAATGCTTCGCGCGAGTTTTGCTGGAAGGCGCGTACTACATCCGAGAAATAGTCCTCGGCATGTACGTAACGCACCTCCATTGTCGGATTTGCGGCATAGATCGAGTTGCCAATAGCGTGAATCAGGTGAGTCTTGCCTAAACCGACACCTCCGTAAATAAACAGGGGGTTGTAGGAAACCCCCGGGTTCATTGCTACCTGCTGGGCCGCGGCGCGAGCCAGATCGTTGGCGCGACCGGTAACCAGGGTATCGAAGGTGAAATCGGCATTGAGCCGGGTTTTTTCATACGCCGGGTCACCGATTCTGCTGACGGTGACGGGAGTGACCGGTGCTACCGCCGGTCCCGCCTCGGAACTGTCGGTGACCGGAGCAACATCGGCAACAGCATCAGCCACGCCGAGATTGACGTTGATCGGGGCGGAAAAGAATTCAAGTCCAAGGGCTTCAATCTGGGCCAGATAACGTTCCCGGACCCATTGCATGACGAAACGGTTGGGTGCAATGAGGCGAAAATGGGTAGGGCCGGCCGGATCGCTCTCCAGGCGCAGACCCTTTATCCAGGTGTTGAACTGCTGTGCAGGAAGCTCCTGTTCGAAGCGGTTCAGACAGGCGGACCAGAATTCACTCATGGCGATTGGATGGACTTGGGGCGAAAGGCAGCTGGAATAAATATGCGCAAATGTAATGTTCTTATTGCCGCCCGTTTGCTCAGGGTGGAGACGCATTCTAGCGGTTTCGTCATTAGTTATCCACAGCCGTGTCAAGTTGTTTCCCTTGACAAATCACCCGTGAAACGCTGTAATCCTCGGTTTTTCTTAATTCAAGGGATATTGCCATGAAACGCACCTACCAGCCTTCGGTTGTGCGCCGTAAGCGCACCCACGGCTTCCTAGTGCGCATGCGCACCCGGGGCGGCCGTTCAGTGATCCGCGCGCGCCGTGCCAAGGGCCGTCATCGTCTCGCGGTCTGAACATCTGGCTTCGTTTCGTTTTGAGCAGCGCCTGCATCGGCCGCAAGAGTTTTCGGCCGTCATGGCCGCCCGGCGCGTTCTGCGCGGCGAGTGCTTTGACTTGCACTACCGGCCGGCGGGAACGGATAGCAACGCCCGTCTCGGGTTGATCGTACCGAAACGGCTGGCGCAGACTGCTTCGTTGCGCAATGCGATCAAGCGGCAGGGACGCGAGGCCTTTCGTCTGGTCGTGGATGAAATTCCGCGGTGCGATTTGGTCCTTCGTCTGACGCGGCCGGTCAAAGGCGTGACAGCCACGGACGGTGCGCAGCGAAAAGTTTGGCGTGGGGAAATGGAAACGCTCTTGAAGCGCCTTTCGATGTCGTCGCAATGAGATCTTTGCTTGTCTATCCGCTATTGCTGCTGATACGCGCCTACCAGTTGGCGATCAGTCCCATGCTGGGTAGTCGCTGCCGTTTTCACCCGAGCTGCTCCGACTATGCCCTGGAGGCCCTGAGTCGCCATGGTCTATTCAGGGGCTTTTGGTTGGCCGTTCGGCGAATCGGGTGTTGTCATCCCTGGCATCCAGGCGGGTATGATCCGGTTCCCTGATTTATTCGTATTTCTGACCTGAATCACTGCCGAGACAGTAATGGATAACCGACGATTGATCCTGCTTTTGGTGTTCAGTTTTTCGCTGATCATGCTTTGGGACGCCTGGCAGCGGCAGAGCGCGCCCAAGTCGGCGGCACCGACGGTAGCGACTGCTGCCCCGGCTACGGCTCCGTCTGGCGTGGTGCCAACACCGACCTTGCCGGCAGCCAGCGCCGGCGGGGTACCCGCAGCCGTTCCTGCCGGTGCCGCGCCTTCCGGACCTGGCGCTGTGAGTGCGAAGATCAGGACGGATCTATATGTGGCAGACATTTCTTCACAGGGCGGGGATATCACGCGGCTTGAGCTGATTGGTTATCCGGAGACCGAGAACAAATCAAAGAATTTCACGCTATTCGACAGCGGCGAAAAGCACATCTACCTGGCCCAGTCCGGACTGATCGGCGAGGGATTGCCCAACCACAAGAGTGACTGGAAGCTGGTTGGCGGTGGTGAGCAGGTGATGAAGGATGGCGAGCAGCAGCTGGAGGTTCGACTGGAGGCTAGCGCCGCGAATGGCGCCAAGCTGTCCAAGACCTACGTGTTCCATCGCGGCAGCTATCAGATCGATGTTCGTCACGAAGGGGCGCTGGCAGGCGCTCATGCCTACTATCAGATCACCCGCGATGGAAAGCCTGCCGAGGGGCACCCGGGCAGTTCGATGATGATGGGGGTGTCGACTTTTACCGGGCCCGCCGTATTTACCGAGGCGGAGAAATATCAGAAGATTCAATTCGAGGATATTCTCAAGAACAAGGCCAAGTTTGCGCAAAAAGCAGACAACGGCTGGCTGGCATTGGTGCAGCATTACTTTGTGACCGCTTGGTTGCCACCTGCCGGGGTGGTGCGTGAGTTCTATATGCGCAAGGTCGGGGAGGATCTGTATTCGGCAGGCGTGATTCTGCCGGTGAGTGCTGACGGGAAGAGTTCGGTCTCGCTTTACGCCGGGCCGCAGGAGCAGAACAAGCTGGAAAAGATCGCTCCCGGACTTGATCTGGTGGTCGACTATGGCTGGCTGACGGTGATTGCGGCGCCGCTGTTCTGGGTCCTCGGTGCGATTCACAAATTGGTCGGCAACTGGGGTTGGGCAATCATCGGTCTGACCGTTTTGCTCAAGCTGATGTTCTTTCCGCTGTCCGCCGCAAGCTACAAGTCGATGGCAAAGATGCGTCTGCTAACGCCGAAGCTGGCCAAGCTCAAGGAGGCTTACGGTGACGACAAGCAGCGCCTGAATCAGGAAATGATGGCGCTGTACAAGAAGGAGAAAGTGAATCCTTTGGGTGGTTGTTTGCCGGTCCTGGTGCAGATTCCGGTATTCATCTCGCTTTACTGGGTCCTGCTGGGCACCGTCGAAATGCGCAATGCGCCTTGGCTGGGCTGGATCACCGACCTGTCGGTCAAGGATCCGTTCTATGTGCTGCCGCTGATCATGGGTGCGACCATGTTCATCCAGACCAAGCTCAATCCGACTCCGCCCGATCCCATTCAGGCCAAGGTCATGCTGTTCATGCCGATCATGTTTACCGGCATGTTCCTGTTCTTCCCGGCCGGTCTGGTGCTCTACTGGACGGTGAATAACCTGTTGTCCATCGCCCAGCAGTGGCAGATCACCCGCCTCGTCGAGGCAGGGGAAAAGAAATAGGCTGCACTCCGGTCCTGCGGGATTGGAGAAGTTGTCGGAGCGCCTTGCGCTGACTTTACGTTCCCGACGGTGTCGGGGATGGTAGCCCTTGGGGATAGGGAAGGCAGATGGGATTGCCGCGCACCGAAATCATTGCTGCCATAGCCACCGCTCCCGGTCGCGGAGGGATCGGAGTGGTGCGAGTGTCGGGTGCGGGCCTGCTCCCCTTGGCCGAGCTTTTGACAGGCAAATTGCCGACGCCGCGTCACGCCGCACTTAGCGCTTTTCTCGGGGCTGACGGAGTCGCCATCGATCAGGGGATTCTGTTGTATTTTCCGGCGCCGCATTCCTTCACCGGCGAGGATGTGCTGGAACTCCAGGGTCACGGCGGCCCGGTGGTGCTGCAGATGGTGTTGGCGCGCTGCCTGGAACTGGGCGCTCGCGTGGCCGCACCGGGCGAATTCTCGCAGCGCGCCTTCCTCAACGACAAACTCGACTTGGTCCAGGCGGAGGCCGTAGCCGATCTGATTGAGGCCGGCACGGCGGCTGCGGCACGTTCCGCACTGCGTTCCCTGTCCGGCGAGTTTTCGCGCGAGGTGCGTGCCCTGGTAGCGCGTCTCACCGAATTGCGCATGCTGGTGGAAGCGACACTGGATTTTCCGGAAGAGGAGATCGACGTCCTGAGGGACACCGATGCCGCGCAGCGCCTGTCGGCTTTCCGCGCCGATCTGGCTTCGCTTCTGGAGCGCGCGCGCGCCGGGTGCATGCTGCGCTCGGGTCTCCACGTGGTATTGGCGGGCCTGCCCAATGTCGGCAAGTCCTCCCTGCTGAACCGGCTGGCCGGCGAGGAGCGCGCGATTGTTACCGAGGTCGCCGGGACAACTCGGGACGCCGTGCGCGAGACGATTCAGGTCGAGGGCATTCCGTTACATATCATCGACACGGCAGGGCTGCGTGAAACGGACAACGTGGTCGAGAAGATCGGCATCGAGCGGGCGTGGCGCGAAATAGAGCGGGCCGACGTAGTGTTGCAACTGGTGGATGCGCGCAGTGGTGAAACGCCGGCCGACCATGCGATTGCGGTGCGGCTTCCTGCGGCCATTGAACGTATCGTAGTGGAGAACAAGTGCGATCTGGCGGGGGCGGCTGCGGCGCGCTTTACAGACGGAGGCCGGGTGCATCTGCGGCTGTCTGCCAAGAGCGGTGCGGGCATCGACTTGCTGCACGACGAACTGCTCCGCGTAGCAGGCTGGAGAGGGCATGGCGAAGACGTAGTGCTCGCTCGCGAGCGGCATTTGGAAGCGCTGGGGCTGGCGGCGGAGAAGTCGGCTCTGGCGGCGCGGCGACTGGATCAGATCGAATTGTGCGCGGAGGAACTGCGCCTGGCGCAGGAAGCGCTTTCAAGCATTACCGGCGAATTCAATGCCGACGATTTGCTGGGGGAGATATTTTCCCGTTTCTGCATAGGCAAATAGACGGGACCAAATGGCCGAATTGGACCTGATCCTGCTGTTGGTGGCCGCCTTGTTTGCCGGTTTCGTGGATGCGGTGGCCGGCGGCGGTGGATTGATTCAGGTGCCGACCTTGTTGATGGCGCTGCCAGCAGAATCACCGGCTACCGTGTTTGGCACCAACAAGGTGGCCAGTATCTTTGGCACGGGGAATGCGGCGCTTCGATATGCCCGGCGTGTTTCCCTGCCATGGGGCATCGCCTTGCCAGCGGCGGCGGCGGCTTTCCTGTTTTCCTTTGCCGGGGCCATGGTGATGGCATGGTTGCCCAAGGCGGTCGTGCGCCCCCTGGTGCTCGGCCTGTTGGTCTTGGTCATCATATATACGGCGGTCAAGCCTGACTTCGGTGTGGTGTCGGGCGCCAGGCTGGAGCCCGGTCTGGAGAGGCGATGGGCGCTTTTGGTGGGTGCTGGTTTGGGTTTCTACGATGGCTTTTTCGGACCCGGCGCGGGCAGCTTTATGATCTTCGCTTTCGTGTACTTGTTCCGTCTTGATTTCCTGCATGCGTCAAGTGCCGCCAAGGTGGTGAATTTTGCGACCAACGCGGCTGCGCTCGCCTACTTCATACCCAGCGGCCATGTACTTTGGATCACGGGCTTGGCCATGGCGACATTCAACATTGCCGGAGCGCTGCTTGGTGCGCGTCTGGCGTTGCGCCACGGCAGCGGCTTTGTGCGATGGGTCTTTATCGCCGTGGCATCCGTGCTGATTGCCCGCCTGGGCTATGAGACGTTTGCCTGACCGCAGTAGGCGCCGGCGAGTTCACTGTTGGATGGCAGTGCCAAAAGTTGCAAAGCCCGGAATCTTGCGTCGGGTTTTTCAAGGCATGAGAAATCCAATTTCCTGCTTTGTTTGGTCAGCCATGATGGCCATCTCGTATACTGTATACTTGGGAAAAAGTTGAGAGATGTCCGGGCGGCGGCACCATTTCGATAGAGAACGGATCAATGGATCTGCAAATTGCGCTCCTGCTGGGGCAGGACGGCATGACCAACGGCGCAATCTATGCGCTACTGTCATTGGCACTGGTACTCGTGTTCGCTGTCACCCGCGTAATTTTTATACCACAGGGTGAGTTTGTCGCATTTGGCGCCTTGACACTGGCCAGTTTTCAGGCGGGCAAGACGCCGGGCACACTTTGGTTGCTGATAGGCGCCGGAGTCGTGGTCGCTCTGGTCGATGTTACGCAGGCCTTGCGTTCCGGTATGCCGAGGAGAATTCTGCGCATCGTCGGCTGGAATCTGGTCTATCCAGCCGCGGCGGCGGCGGTCGTATTCCTCCTGAAGCCCGGCGATTTCCCGCTACTGGCTCAAATTGTTCTTGCACTGGCATTGGTGGTGCCGCTCGGACCGATGATATATCGGCTGGCCTTCCAGCCGTTGGCAGAGGCCAGCGTACTGGTGTTGCTGATTGTTGCGGTGGCCGTGCATCTGGCATTGGTGGGGCTGGGGCTGCTGTTTTTCGGTGCCGAAGGCTCACGCACGCCGGCTTTTTCGGATGCCAGCTTCAATCTTGGTCTGGTGACCGTAAGTGGTCAAACGCTGTGGGTGGTAGGTGCCAGTTTGCTCTTGATCGTGGTGCTGTTTGCGTTCTTTGAGCGCACGATCTACGGCAAGGCCTTGCGCGCTACCGCGATGAATCGCACGGGTGCTCGCCTGATGGGCATCTCGACGGTGATGGCGGGAAGGCTTTCCTTTCTGCTGGCGGCCCTGATTGGTGCTTTCTCGGGGATTCTGATCGCACCGATCACAACGGTTTATTACGACACGGGTTTTCTCATAGGCCTCAAGGGCTTTGTTGGTGCGATTGTTGGTGGCCTCGCGAGCTACCCGATTGCGGCGGCGGGAGCGATCCTGGTCGGCTTGCTCGAGTCTTTCTCGTCCTTCTGGGCTTCGGCCTTCAAGGAGGTGATCGTGTTCACCCTGATCATCCCGGTATTGGTGTGGCGCTCGCTGACCACCCGTCATGTCGAGGAGGATGAGTGATGCCGCCTCGCCTGGTACTGTCCGGATTCCTTGGCCTGTTGTTGATCTTGCCGCTGGTGGCATCCGAGTTCCAGGTTACCCTGCTCAATTACATAGGCCTGTATGCCATCGTCGCCCTGGGTCTGGTGCTGCTCACTGGGGTGGGCGGGCTCACCTCCTTCGGGCAGGCGGCCTTCGTCGGGCTCGGTGCTTATACGACGGCCTATCTATCGACCGCCGAAGGTCTACCGGGCTGGGCCTCGATACTCGGAGGCTCGCCCTGGATCGGGCTGCTGGTCGGCCTGCTGGTTACCGCGTTGGTGGCCTATCTGCTGGGTCTGCTGACGTTGCGGCTTTCCGGACACTATTTGCCGTTGGGAACGATTGCCTGGGGTATCAGCCTTTACTTCCTGTTTGGCAATCTGGAGTTTCTCGGCGGTCACACCGGCATGTCCGGCATTCCGGCACTATCTTTATTCGGCATCGAGCTGAAAGATGGCCGTAAATTCTATTACGTGGTTTGGTTAGCGGTGTTGGGGGCGGTCTGGCTCACCCAGAATTTGCTGGATTCCCGCGAGGGTCGGGCGATCCGCGCGCTGAAGGGCGGAGTCGTGATGGCCGAAGCGATGGGCGTGGATACGGCGCGCTCCAAGGTGATGATTTTTCTTGTTGCCGCCTTGTTTGCCTGTGTTTCAGGCTGGTTGTACGCTCATTTGCAGCGCTTCGTCAATCCGACGCCGTTTGGTTTGCACATCGGTATCGAGTATCTGTTCATGGCGGTGGTGGGCGGGGCCGCCCATGTTTGGGGCGCGCTGATCGGCGCAGGCGTGATTACGGTGCTCAAGCAGTGGTTGCAGGACTGGTTGCCGAAGCTGCTGGGCGCTTCGGGAAATTTCGAGGTGATCGTCTTCGGCGTCATGATGATCTTCGTCTTGCAGCGCGCGCGTGATGGTCTCTGGCCGATCTTGACCCGCTTCGTGCCGCAGCGTGAGGCGAAGCGCGAAGTGCCGCAGGGGGAGGCGCTACCGAAGAAACCGACTCCAGAATCCGGTCAGGTGCTGCTTGAAGCGCGAAATGTCTTCAAGCGGTTCGGTGGCCTGGTGGCCAACAACAACATGAGTCTCACCGTCAAGGCGGGTGAGGTCATGGCACTGATCGGCCCCAACGGCGCCGGCAAGTCGACCATGTTCAACTGTGTGTCGGGTGTCGATTCAGCGAGTGAGGGTGAGGTGCTGTTTCGCGGCGAAGCGGTGACCAATCTGAACTCCCGTCAAATCGCCAGGAGGGGGATGAGTCGCACCTTTCAGCATGTGCGTTTGCTGCCGACGATGACTGTGCTGGAGAACGTGGCCATCGGCGGGCACTTGCGCGGGAGCAAGGGTGTGCTGTCGGCGATGCTGCACCTGGAGCGCGGCGAGGAGGCACGCTTGCTGGCCGAGGCGGCGCGCCAAGTGGAGCGGGTGGGTTTGAAGGACTCCATGTTCGGTCTGGCCGGCAGTCTGGCTTTGGGCCAGCAGCGAACCATGGAGATCGCCCGAGCCTTGTGTGCCGATCCCTGTTTGCTGCTACTCGATGAGCCGGCGGCGGGCTTGCGCTACATGGAAAAGCAGTCATTGGCCAAGCTGTTGCGCAAACTGCGTGGCGAGGGCATGGGCATCCTGTTGGTGGAGCACGACATGGATTTTGTGATGGGTTTGGCGGATCGAGTGGTGGTCATGGAGTTTGGCGAGAAGATTGCCGAAGGTCTGCCCGATGAAGTGCAGCGCGATCCCGCTGTACTCGAGGCCTATCTCGGGGGTGTCGATTGATGGCGGAAATCAAGACCATCCTCGAGGTGGAAGATCTTTGCGTTTCCTACGGGAAGGTTGAAGCGCTGCATCACGCCAGCATTAAGGTGGGTGAGGGCCAGATCGTGACGGTGATTGGCCCCAACGGCGCGGGTAAGACAACCATGTTGTGTTCAATTATGGGTTTGCTGCCACACACGAGCGGCGCGATTCGCTTCCTGGGGCAGAAGCTCGGGGATGCCGAAGTGGAGCAGATGGTTTCGCTGGGCATCAATCTTGTGCCCGAGTCACGCGCGCTGTTTGGGGAAATGAGTGTCGGCGATAACCTGCTTTTGGGAGCTTTCATGCGCCATCTTGCCGGCCATCGCGATCATGAACAGATCATGGAAGAGGTGTTCCAGATATTTCCGCGCCTCAAGGAGCGACGTGAGCAACACGCGGGTACGCTATCGGGCGGCGAGCGCCAAATGCTGGCCCTGGCGCGCGCGCTGATGGCCAAACCCAAGGTGCTGCTGCTGGATGAACCCAGTCTCGGCCTGGCGCCGTTGATCGTGCGCGAGATCTTTCGGGTCATTGCTGATTTGAAAAAGAGCGGCGTGTCGATTCTGCTGGTGGAGCAGAACGCACGCGCCGCCTTGCAGGTAGCCGACTACGCCTATGTCCTGGAGACGGGTGAGATAGCGCTGGAGGGGGCCAGCGACCAACTGATCGATGATCCGAAAGTAGTCGAGTCCTATCTCGGCTTGGGCGGCAAGCGTTAGGGCGTTGTTTCACGTGAATCCAAATGGATCTGGTTTCACGTGAAACAAAGGGACTGATTTAAGGTCGGTTCTGGCGGCTACGCTTTGCGTCGCCAGTCATAAGGGGTGTCGTCCCTGCTTCCTGCGGCGAAATAAAGCCGGACGCCGCCCGCACTGAGGCTACGTTTTTGAAACGAGAGGCGTATGATTGCGCCTCTTTTGGGTCTGGCGACGTGCAATTTCCTGCTTCGTTCGATGTGATTGTGATCGGTGGTGGCCATGCGGGCACCGAGGCGGCGCTGGCCGCGGCACGTTCCGGTGCGCGGACGCTGCTGTTGACGCACAACATCGAAACCCTGGGTGCCATGTCCTGCAATCCGTCGATTGGTGGGATCGGCAAGGGGCATCTGGTCAAGGAAGTCGATGCTCTGGGTGGCGCAATGGCGGCTGCTGCAGACGAGGCAGGCATCCAGTTCCGCATGCTGAATGCCTCCAAGGGACCCGCAGTGCGTGCCACCCGGGCCCAGACTGATCGCCAACTCTATCGGCAGGCCATCCGCGGGCGTCTCGAAAACCACCCAAATCTGACACTGTTCCAGCAGGCGGCGGATGATCTGATCCTTCAGGGTGACCGTGTCCGCGGCGTCGTGACGCAGTTGGGGATTCGCTTCGAAGCCCCGGCGGTGGTGCTCACTGCCGGTACCTTTCTCAATGGCCTGGTTCATGTCGGTCTGGCGAACTATCGCGCCGGACGGTTTGGTGATCCTCCGGCGATCTCCCTGGCCGAGCGCCTGAAGGAGATGCATCTTCCGGTAGGTCGGCTCAAGACCGGGACGCCACCTCGCCTCGACGGGCGCAGCATCGATTATTCGGTGCTGCACGAGCAGCCCGGAGACGATCCGGTACCGGTCTTCTCGTTCATGGGTAGACGCCACCAGCATCCGCGTCAGGTTTCCTGCTGGATCACTCACACCAACAGCGGCACCCACGACATCATCCGTTCCGGGCTGGATCGATCGCCGATGTTTACCGGCGTCATCGAAGGGGTCGGACCGCGCTACTGTCCGTCGATCGAAGACAAGATTCATCGTTTTGCCGGCAAGGACAGCCATCAGATATTCCTCGAGCCGGAGGGCCTCGATACCCATGAAGTGTATCCGCAGGGCATCTCCACCAGCCTGCCATACGACATCCAGTTGGCCTTGGTGCGCTCCATCCGCGGCCTCGAAGGCGCACACATCACCCGCCCCGGTTACGCCATCGAATACGACTATTTCGATCCGCGCAACCTCAAGGACAGTCTGGAAACCAAATCGATCGGGGGGCTGTTCTTCGCCGGCCAGATCAACGGTACGACCGGCTACGAAGAGGCTGCGGCGCAAGGCCTGCTGGCCGGAATCAATGCGGCGCGCCAAGCCAGGCAGCTGTCGGCGTGGTCGCCGCGGCGCGATCAGGCCTACCTCGGCGTGCTGGTGGATGACTTGATTACGCGCGGGGTGTCCGAGCCCTACCGGATGTTTACCAGTCGCGCCGAATACCGCCTGTCCTTGCGTGAGGACAACGCTGACGCCCGCCTGACCGAGATTGGCCGTGGGTTGGGCTTGGTGGATGATATGCGCTGGGACGCGTTCAACCGCAAGCGTGACGCCGTGGCGGTCGAACTGGAGCGCCTGAAAGGCACCTGGGTCAATCCGCGCCAACTGCCGGACGCCGATGCGGTGCGTGTGCTGGGCCAACCCATGGAACGCGAATATCGCCTGTTTGACCTGTTGCGGAGGCCTGAAGTCAGCTACGCCAGCCTGTTGACCCTGCCTGGGGCGGGTGAGGGGGTCGTTGCTACGCCGGAGGTTATCGAACAGGTGGAGATCCAGGCCAAATATCAAGGCTATATCGAACGGCAACAGGAAGAAGTCGAGAAGAGTCTTGCCCATGAATCCCTGCCGTTGCCTGACGACGTAGACTATGCGCAGGTGCACGGTTTGTCCTTCGAGGTGCGGCAGAAGCTGACCCACGCGCGGCCGCAGACCTTGGGCCAGGCGTCGCGTCTGCAGGGCGTAACCCCCGCGGCGATTTCGCTGCTGCTGGTACATCTGAAACGGCGCAAGGCGGCATGACTCTGGCGCAACAGTTACACGTGGGCCTCGCAGCCCTTGGACTCGATCTGCCTGCGGCAATGCAGTCGAAGCTGCTTGGCTACGTGGTGCTCTTGAGCAAATGGAACCGCACCTATAATCTGACGGCGATCCGCGATGAAAGCGAAATGGTCACCCAGCACCTGCTTGACTCCCTGTCCGTGCTGTCGGTGGTGCAAGAGTCGGCGCTAGCGGGACGGCGCTGGGCGGATGTCGGCAGCGGCGCCGGGCTGCCCGGAATCCCGTTGGCTATCGTGCGACCGGATCTCGACATGACGCTGATCGAGGCGGTCGCAAAGAAGTCCGCGTTTCAGCGGCAGGCAAAGATAGAGCTTGCGCTGTCCAATATTGACGTTGTCAGCCGGCGCGTCGAAGAGATGCCGGATGGGTTGTTCGATGCCGTCATTTCGCGAGCCTTCGCTGAACTGGCGGATTTCGTGGATCTTGCAGGACATTTGCTGGCGCAGAATGGCCGGCTTTACGCCATGAAGGGTCTCGTGCCGGAAGGCGAAATGAACCGCCTGCCGCGTGGCTGGGCGGTGCTTGATTGTGCCAGGCTGAGCGTTCCGGGACTGGATGCGCAGCGCCATCTGATTGTTCTTGAAAGAGTCTGACGATGCATATATTTGCAATAGCCAATCAAAAGGGCGGGGTCGGTAAAACCACTACGGCCGTGAATCTGGCCGCCGCACTTACCGCCAGCGGCCAGCGCACACTGCTGGTAGACCTCGATCCTCAGGGCAATGCCACCATGGGCTGCGGGGTCGACAAGCGCAGCCTCAAGTCGTCGGTGTATCAGGTACTGCTTCAATTGGCGAGCCTTGCGGATTCGCGAGTGACGTCGCCTTCGGGAAAGTTCGACGTCTTGCCGGCAAACCGTGATCTGGCCGGAGCCGAAGTCGAGTTGGTGGATCTCGAACTGCGCGAGATGCGCCTGAAGGCGGCGTTGGCTGCGCACGAGGCGGATTATGATTTCGTCTTGATCGATTGCCCTCCCTCGCTCTCGATGCTGACTTTGAACGGCTTATGCGCCGCGCATGGCGTCATCATTCCGATGCAGTGCGAGTACTACGCCCTGGAAGGCCTTTCAGACCTGGTGAACACCATCAAGAAAGTGCATGCCAATCTGAATCGCGAGCTCAAGATCATAGGCTTGCTGCGGGTCATGTACGACCCGCGGAATACCCTTTCCACGCAGGTTTCGGCGCAGCTGGAACAGCATTTTGGCGACAAGGTGTTCAAGACCCTGGTGCCGCGCAACGTGCGTCTCGCCGAAGCACCCAGTTACGGGGTGCCCGGAGTTCTGTTCGACAAGGCGGCCAAAGGCGCGCAGGCGTACATGGCCTTCGCCGTTGAAATGATTGATCGTGTCAATTCCTGGAAGGACAAGTCGTGAATCCACCCAAACAAAAGGGCCTTGGCCGCGGGCTTGATGCCCTTCTGGCCGCCAACAACAGTCCCGAGGCCCAGCGTCAGGACATGCTCGCGGTCGGCGCACTGCAACCGGGAAAGTATCAGCCGCGCACCCGCATGGATCCCGGTTCGCTTGAGGATCTGGCGGCTTCAATCAAGGCCCAGGGCTTGATTCAACCGATTTCCGTGCGACCGGTGCGTAGCGGACATTACGAAATCATCGCCGGTGAGCGGCGCTGGCGCGCAGCGCAGATTGCCGGACTGACTGAAGTGCCGGTGCTGATTCGCGACATCCCTGATGATGCCGCGCTAGCGATGTCGCTGATCGAGAATATCCAGCGCGAAGATTTGAATCCTTTGGAAGAGGCGGCAGGCATTCAGCGCTTGATCGACGAATTCAAGATGACCCACCAACAAGCGGCGGATGCCGTCGGCCGCTCGCGCTCGGCCGCTACCAACCTGCTGCGCCTGCTGCAACTGGCGAAACCGGCGCAAGACATGTTGATGGCCGGCGACATCGAGATGGGCCATGCCAGGGCGCTATTGCCGCTGTCCAAGAGTGAGCAGGGCCGAATTGCTGCGTTGGTGGCGGACAAGGGCTTTTCAGTGCGAGAGACCGAGCGCCTGGTGGCGCGCCAACTGAATCCACCGACAAGAAAGAGCGGCGACAAGAAACCGGATCGCGACCTCCTGCGCCTGGAAGAAGAGCTCTCTGATCGCCTCGGCGCTACGGTCAAGATCAGCGCCAATCGGAAAGGTGGAGGCAGTCTTTCAATACGCTTTGGCAGCCTCGATCAATTGGACGGTCTGCTGGCTAGATTCGGCTAGCCGCATCAATTGTTCTGGTCAGAAATGTGTCACCCGAGCAATCTTTTTGAAGCCCAATCGTCGGCGTGTTTGAGGGTTCAAATGGCAATGGCGCGCCGCAGCATAGAATATTTGACAACCCGCGATCAATGGCCTATATTCGCGGGTTTTTGGACGCGGCCCGGTCTTATAGATGTTTAGGGCGGTGCTCCATCAAAGTATTGCAACACTGCTTGTCGCTGGACTGGCATGGATCTTGGCTGGCCGGCATGGAGCTGTATCGGCCGGATTGGGTGGCGTAGCAATTGTTATTCCGAACCTGCTTTTCGCCTTGAGCCTATGGGCGGCGGCACGTAGCGGCAGAGCGTCGGTAGCTGGTTTCTTTGTAGGTGAGTTAATCAAGGTCGCGGCAACGCTGGCGTTGCTCGTGATCGTGGCGGGGGCGTATCGGGACTTGAACTGGCTGGCACTGCTGGCCGGCTTGGTTGTTGCGCTGAAAGCGAATCTGTTAGTGATATTGATTAAGGCCTGACCATGGCAGCCGAGCACGCTCCAAACGCATCGGAATACATCGTTCACCATCTGACTCACTTGAATAGCCTGGGCCACAAGCAGGCTGCTCTGGTCGATTGGAGCGTATTCCATCTCGATACTCTGTTCTGGTCCGTTTCACTCGGACTGCTGATGATATTGGTGCTTGCGCGCGCCGCCGCGAAGGCCACTTCAGGCGTGCCAGGCCGCTTCCAGGCCGCAGTCGAAATCCTGGTTGAAGGGGTTGAATCGCAGGCCAAGTCGATTGTGCATGGCGACCGCACCTTCATCGCGCCCCTGGCCCTGACGGTGTTTGTCTGGATCTTCTTCATGAACGCCATGGATCTGCTGCCGGTTGATCTGCTGCCGCGCTTATGGCAGGGCGCCTATTCCGTTACCGGCCACGATCCTGCCCATGCCTATCAGCGCGTCGTGCCGACGGCTGACCTCAATGCCACTTTGGGCATGTCGCTCGGCGTCTTGCTGCTTTGTCTTTACTACAGCGTGAAGATCAAGGGTCTCGGCGGCTGGATGCACGAATTGTTTACCGCTCCCTTCGGCAGTCATCCGGTGTTGTACCCGATCAACTTCGCCATGCAAATGATCGAGTACGTTTCCAAGACCGTTTCACATGGCATGCGGTTGTTCGGCAACATGTATGCCGGCGAGCTGATCTTCATGCTGATCGGCTTGATGGGCGCGGCCTGGGCCGGAACCGCATCAAGCGGACTTCTGTGGGTGGGTGGCGTCTTCGCCGGTGTCGTCTGGGCCATCTTTCACATCCTGATCATCACGCTGCAGGCTTTCATCTTCATGATGCTGACATTGGTCTACATCGGCCAGGCGCACGAAACCCATTAATATTTTTCTACCTCAAATCTGTTACTAAAGGAGTCGTCATGGAACAAATCGTTGGTTTTGTTGCTCTCGCCGCCGGTCTTATCATCGGCCTCGGCGCTGCTGGCGCGTGTATCGGCATCGGTATCATGGGCAGCCGCTTCCTCGAAGCCTCCGCGCGTCAGCCGGAGCTGATGAATACGCTGCAAACCAAGATGTTCCTGCTGGTTGGCCTGATCGACGCCGCGTTCATTATCGGTACCGGTATTGCCCTGTGGTATACCACTGCCAACCCGTTTCTTTCCAGCCTTCCCAAGTAATCGTCTTCCCTAACGCTTAAGGAGCGATTACCGTGAATCTGAACGCAACGCTGTTTGCCCAGCTGGTTGTGTTCCTCATTTTGGCGTGGTTCACGATGAAATTCGTGTGGCCGCCCATCATGAAGGCACTTGATGAGCGCGCGAGCAAAATAGCTGACGGGCTTGCGGCCGCAGACAAGGCCAGGACCGACCTGTCTCACGCAGAGAAGAAAGCCTCCGACGAATTGCGCAAGGCGCGCGAGTCGGCAGCCGAGTTCCGCAGTGGGGCCGAGCGGCAGGTGGCCCAGTTGATCGAAGACGCACGCGCAGAAGGTGCGCGCATCGTCAATGCCGCCCGTGAGGCTGCCGAGGCCGAGGCGGGTGTTGCTTCGCAGCGCGCCAAGGAGGCCTTGCGCGAGCACGTGGCCGCCCTCGCCGTGGCCGGCGCCGAGCGGATCCTGCGCAAGGAGATCAACGCCCAGGCCCACGCCGCGCTACTGACGCAACTCAAGTCGGAGCTGTAGGCAGCCATGGCCGAAAACGTCACCCTTGCACGTCCCTATGCCGAGGCCGCATTCCAGCTGGCCAGGAGCGGAAACGCGCTTGCGGCCTGGTCCGATGTGCTCTCGCGGCTTTCCGCTGTGGCGGCTCGTCCGGAAATGGAAGAGTGCATCGGCAATCCGCGCCTGAGCCCTGCCCAACTGGCGCAGCTCTGTCTCGATGTGGCTGCCGCTGACAACAAGTCCGGCTTGTCGGCCGATCAGCAGAGCTTCGTCCGTGTGCTGGCGGAAAACGACCGTCTCATCGTCCTTCCCGAGATCAGCGAACTCTTCAATGAGCTCAAGCATGGTCATGAGGGTGTCAAGGATGCCGAGATCACCTCGGCCTTCGTCCTCGATGAAGCCACGCTGAAAACTCTCGTGGGCGATCTCGAACGCAAGTTCGGGTGCAAGATCCAGGCGACCGTCAAGGTCGATGCCGAACTTATCGGTGGCGTGCGCATTGCCGTCGGCGATGAAGTGATTGACGCCTCGGTCCGCGGCAAGCTTGCCGCGATGGCCACCGCGCTAAAGAACTAGGAGCAATTCCATGAATCTCAATCCATCCGAAATCAGCGACCTGATCAAGAGCCGGATCCAAAACATGCAGCTGGCTGCCACCGCCCGCAACGAGGGCACCGTGGTATCGGTCACTGACGGCATCTGCCGCATTCATGGTCTGACCGACGTGATGCAGGGCGAAATGCTGGAGTTTCCCGGCAACACCTTTGGCCTTGCCTTGAACCTGGAGCGCGACTCTGTTGGCGCCGTGGTACTCGGTGACTATGAGCACATTACCGAAGGCGACACGGTCAAGTGCACCGGCCGCATTCTCGAAGTGCCGGTCGGTCCCGAACTGCTCGGTCGCGTTGTCAATGCGCTGGGCGAGCCGATCGACGGCAAGGGCCCGATCAACGCCAAGCTTAGCGACAAGATCGAAAAGGTTGCGCCCGGCGTGATCTGGCGCAAGTCGGTGTCGCAACCGGTGCAGACCGGCCTCAAGGCCGTTGACTCGATGGTTCCGGTCGGCCGCGGCCAGCGCGAGTTGATCATTGGCGACCGCCAGACCGGCAAGACGGCGGTAGCAGTCGACGCGATCATCAACCAGAAGGGGCAGAACATGTTCTGCATCTACGTCGCGATCGGCCAGAAGGCTTCGACCGTCGCCAACGTAGTGCGCAAACTCACCGAACACGGCGCGATGGAATACACCATCGTGGTGGCAGCGACGGCCTCCGACTCCGCGGCGACGCAGTTCATTGCACCCTACACCGGCTGTTCGATGGGCGAGTATTTCCGCGATCGCGGCATGGATGCGCTGATCATTTATGACGATCTGACCAAGCAGGCCTGGGCCTATCGCCAGATCTCGCTGTTGCTGCGCCGTCCGCCCGGTCGTGAAGCCTACCCCGGCGACGTGTTCTATCTGCACTCGCGACTCCTTGAGCGCGCCGCTCGCGTGTCCGAAGCCTGGGTCGAAAAGCTGACCAACGGCGAAGTCAAGGGCAAGACCGGCTCGCTGACCGCGTTGCCTATCATTGAGACCCAGGCCGGTGACGTCTCCGCTTTCGTACCGACCAACGTGATTTCGATCACTGACGGGCAGATCTTCCTCGAAACCGACCTGTTCAACGCCGGTATCCGGCCGGCCATGAATGCCGGCGTCTCGGTGTCGCGCGTCGGTGGCGCGGCTCAGACCAAGGCCATCAAGAAGCTCGGCGGCGGTGTCCGTTTGGCTCTTGCCCAGTATCGCGAACTGGCGGCCTTTGCCCAGTTCGCGTCGGATCTGGACGAAGCGACCCGCAAGCAGCTCGAGCGCGGCCGCCGGGTGACCGAGTTGATGAAGCAATTGCAGTACGCGCCCTTGTCCGTCGCCGAAATGGCCGTCACGCTGTACGCTTCCAACGAAGGCTTCATGGACGACATCGATGTGACCCGCATCCTCCCTTTCGAAGCCGAGTTGCATCAGTACATGCACCATAAGTATGCGGATCTGATGAGCAAGATCGAAACCACCAAGGATCTGGACAAGGATGCCGAGGCCCAACTCAAGGCCGCGGTGACCGAGTTCAAGAAGTCCTGGTCCTGATCACGAACCGCTGACGGGGAGCGATCATGGCAGGCAGTCAAGAGATCCGCAGCAAGATCAAGAGCGTCCAGAACACGCGCAAGATCACCAAGGCCATGGAGATGGTCGCCGCATCCAAAATGCGCAAGGCGCAGGATCGGATGCGTGCCGCCCGTCCTTATAGCGAAAAGATCCGTCGCCTGGCGGCGAATCTTTCCCAGGCCAATGTGACCGAGTATCGCCATGCCTTCCTGAGCCGGACCAAGGTGGCGGTAGTCAAGCGCGTCGGCCTGATTGTGGTGACGACGGACAAGGGCCTCTGCGGTGGCCTCAACACCAATATCCTGCGGCAGGCGCTGAATACGATGCGCCAGTGGGAGACCAACGGCGCCACCGATATTCGCGTGACGTGCATCGGCAACAAGGGCCTGGGTTTCATGCAGCGCATGGGTGCCAACGTAATTTCGCAGGTCACCCATCTGGGTGACACCCCACATCTGGAAAAGCTGATCGGCCCGATGAAGGTGATGATCGATGCCTTCCAGGCCGGCGAGCTGGATGCGGTGCATATCGCCTACACCCGTTTCGTCAATACCATGAAGCAGGAGCCGGTGATCGAGCCGCTGCTGCCGCTGTCAGGCGAGCGCATGGGGACTCCGGATCGCAGCTGGGATTACCTCTACGAGCCCGACGCGCAAACCGTGATTGACGAATTGCTGGTGCGCTATGTCGAGGCCCTGATTTATCAGGGCGTGGCCGAGAACATGGCCTCCGAGCAGTCGGCGCGCATGGTGGCGATGAAAGCGGCAACAGACAATGCAGGCAGCGTGATCAAGGAATTGCAGCTGGTGTACAACAAGGCGCGTCAGGCAGCGATTACCAAGGAGATCTCCGAGATCGTTGGTGGCGCAGCGGCCATTGCGGGATGACGGCCGGTTGATCGGCAGCATGTTGACGGAATTTGTCGGATTTACATTAAGGAAACATCCATGAGCAACGGAAACATCGTCCAGTGCATCGGCGCCGTGGTGGACATCAAGTTCTCCCGCGAAGCCATGCCCAAGGTGTATGAAGCGCTGACTCTCGACGAGGCCGATTCTGGCAACGCCGAAGTCGGTCTGACTTTTGAAGTCCAGCAGCAACTCGGCGACGGCATCGTGCGCACCATTGCGCTCGGCTCCTCCGACGGCCTGCGTCGCGGCATGTCGGTCAAGCCGACCGGTGCCGCTGTCTCGGTGCCGGTGGGATCAGGTACGCTGGGCCGCATCATGGATGTGCTGGGTCGTCCGATCGACGAGGCCGGTCCGATCGCCTTCGAGGAACTGCGTCCGATCCATGCGCACGCGCCCAAGTTCGACGAACTGTCGCCTTCCACCGAACTGCTGCCGACGGGGATCAAGGTTATCGACCTGATGTGTCCGTTCGCCAAGGGCGGCAAGGTCGGTCTGTTCGGTGGTGCCGGTGTCGGCAAGACCGTGAACATGATGGAGCTGATCAACAACATCGCCAAGTCCTACGGCGGCTACTCCGTGTTCGCCGGTGTCGGCGAGCGCACGCGGGAGGGCAACGACTTCTACCACGAAATGGAAGAGTCGAAGGTTCTGGACAAGGTCGCCATGGTGTTCGGCCAGATGAACGAGCCTCCCGGCAACCGTCTGCGCGTCGCGCTGACCGGCCTTACCATGGCCGAGAAGTTCCGTGACGAAGGCAAGGAC
The DNA here is from genome assembly GCA_025353195.1 of Rhodocyclaceae bacterium. Taxonomy (GTDB): domain Bacteria; phylum Pseudomonadota; class Gammaproteobacteria; order Burkholderiales; family Rhodocyclaceae; genus Sulfuritalea. The sequence continues at coordinate 24,198 of JANXRC010000002.1, read as the reverse complement.
ATCCTCCTGTTCATCGACAATATTTACCGCTACACGCTGGCCGGTTGCGAAGTTTCTGCGCTGCTCGGCCGGATGCCTTCCGCCGTGGGCTATCAGCCGACGCTGGCCGACGAAATGGGCCGCTTGCAGGAGCGCATTACCTCGACCAAGGTCGGTTCGATCACCTCGATTCAGGCCGTGTATGTGCCCGCCGATGACTTGACCGACCCTTCCCCGGCGACGACCTTCCTTCACCTCGACGCCACCGTAGTGTTGTCCCGCGACATCGCCTCGCTGGGTATCTACCCGGCCGTCGATCCGCTCGATTCCACCTCGCGCCAGCTCGATCCGCTGGTAGTCGGCGAAGAGCACTACAGTGTGGCTCGCCGCGTACAGTCGAATCTGCAGCGCTATAAGGAATTGCGCGACATCATCGCGATTCTGGGCATGGACGAACTGGCGCCGGAAGACAAGCTGGCCGTGACGCGTGCGCGCAAGATTCAGCGCTTTCTGTCGCAGCCGTTCAACGTCGCCGAAGTGTTCACCGGCACGCCGGGCAAGATCGTGCCGCTGGCAGACACCATTAAGGGTTTCAAGATGATCGTCGACGGCGAGTGCGACAACATTCCCGAGCAGGCTTTCTACATGGTCGGTGCGATCGAGGAAGTATTCGAGAAGGCCAAGACATTGCAGTAAGCGAGTGGACAGTCGCGAGTCGACAGGCGAGAGATCGCGCGACTCACGGCTTTCGATCCGCGATTACAAAAGAGGTAATTAATGGCCATGACTATTCATGTGGACGTCGTTAGCGCCGAGGAGTTGATTTTTTCCGGCTTGGCGGAATTCGTCGTCCTGCCGGGCGAGGCTGGCGAGTTGGGCATTCTGCCTGGCCATATGCCGCTGATGACCCGCATCAAGCCGGGTGCGGTTCGCATCAAGATGCCAGGCGACAAGGAAGAGCTGATTTTTGTCGCCGGCGGTCTGCTCGAGGTGCAACCGGGTCTGGTGACCGTGCTGGCGGATACCGCGATTCGCGGTGCGGACCTTGATCAGGCCAAAGCGATGGAAGCGAAGAAGATGGCCGAGGAAGCGATGGTCAATCGCGGCTCGGCGATGGACTATGCCCGCGCCCAGGCCGAACTGGCCGAAGCCATTGCCCAGCTTGCCGCCATCGATCGTTTGCGCAAGCTGAGACACTAAGCGCCGGTAGAATCAAAAAAGGCAGCTTCGGCTGCCTTTTTGTTTGTGCAGCGGGCGTTGGTATTCAATGCCACAACTTCCCGCCGCTTCGCGCTTGGCATGACCTCGAATTGCAGTTAGACTAGACTGTCCAGTCTAATCCTTTTCTTTCTGTGGTTCTGCTCGCCGATCACGACCCGTCCGATTGCCACTCGCGCTTGATTCAGGCTGCGACCGAGGTCTTCATTGAAGAAGGCTACCGCGCCAGTATCGAGCGCGTTGCGGTGCGCGCCAACGTCGCGCGGCAAACCCTCTACAACCACTTTCCATCAAAGGCCGACTTGTTTGGCGAAGTCATCAAGCAAGCCACAGCCGCCTTGCTGGTCACGCTGGATGGCAAGGCAGAAGGCTTGCGTGAGCGCTTGCTCCGCTTCGGCATTGCCTTCCGCGCCAAGGCGCTGAGTAGCGAAGGGCTGGGTTTTTACAGAGCCCTGGTTGCCGAGTCGAAGCGCTTTCCCGAACTTGCCGCCACCTTCTATCGCACCGGCCCCGCCCAGACCGCCGCCCGCCTGCGTGGCGTCCTGCAGGAAGCCATGGACCGCGGCGAGCTGCGTCCGGCGGATTCCGAATTCGCCACCACCACCTTGTTGTCAATGCTGGTTGGGGCCGAACGCAGCCACTTCCTGCTGTCCGGCGAATCGCCGCCGGAGCCTGATCCTGCCCGCGTCGCACAATTGGTTGACTGTTACCTGCGCGCCTTTGCGTCCGAAATTTCCCATTCCAATCCCGCCCCCCAACGGAGCGTCCCATGAGAAAAAACATCCTTCTGCTGTTGCTTCCATTCCTCACCGCTTGCGGCGACGGTGGAAAAAGTGGCCCACCCGGAGCCGGGATGCCGCCACCCGAAGTGGACGTAATCACTGTTGCCGCCGCCAGCGCGATCATCAGTCAGGATCTGCCCGGCCGACTGCAGGCGGTTCGTTCCGCCCAAGTAAGGGCTCGCGTCGAAGGGGTTGTGGAGAAGCGTCTGTTCGCCGAAGGCACGGACGTCGTCGCCGGCACGCCGCTGTTTCGGATCGACGCCCGTACCTACCAGGCACAGGCGGCGGCGGCAGAGGCGGATCTCGCGGCGGCAAAAGCCGTCTTCGCCCGCTATACCCCGCTGCTCGAAATCAAAGCGGTCAGCCAGCAGGAATTCGACGCGGCCCAGGCGCGCGTCAAGCAGGCCGAAGCAGCCGCGGCGAAAGCCAGGCTGGACCTCGAGAACGCCGTTCCGCCAGCGCCGATTTCCGGACGCATCGGCCGTGCGCTGGTCACCGAGGGTGCTCTGGTCGGCAAGGGCGAGGCCACGCATCTGGTCACCATCGAGCAACTCGATCCGATCCGCGTCGAGTTTTCGCAGTCCTATTCCGATCTGTTGCGCCTGCAGCAGGCAGTCAAGAGTGGCAAGCAGAAGAAAGCTGATGCTGCCAAGGTCGAACTCGTGCTGGAAGATGGTTCCGTTTATCCGGAGAAGGGCCGCCTCCAGTTCGCTGATCTGGCCGTCGATCCGAGCAGCGGTGCCGTTGTCTTGCGCGCCGAGTTCCCCAATCCGCGCCGCGACCTGCTCCCCGGCACCTTTGTCCGCGTGCGTTTTCCGCAGACGCAACTGGATGCCGCGATCCGCGTCCCGCAACGCGCCGTTCAGGGTGGTGCCCAGGGCCAGTTCGTTATGACGGTCGACGCCGAGGGCAAGGTTGTGCCGCGGCCGATCAAGACCAGCACCATGTCCGGCGGCGACTTCATTGTTGACGATGGGCTGAAAGGTGGTGAGCAGGTGATCGTCAATGGTTTGCAGAAGGCCAGACCGGGAGCGGTGGTGAAGCCGATGCCCTGGACTTCGGGCGCACCGTTGCTGGCAGAACCCCCAGCCGCACCGGCGGTGGCCCCCAGCGCCAAGCCTGACGAAGCAAAGAAGTAAGTCATGATCCCAAAATTCTTCATTGACCGGCCCATCTTCGCCTGGGTCATCGCCATCATCATCGTGCTCGGCGGCGGCCTCGCACTGCGTCAGTTGCCGGTAGCGAGCTACCCTTCCGTAGCGCCGCCGGCACTGGCCATCACAGTCAACTACCCCGGTGCTTCGGCCAAGGTGGTGGAGGAAACCGCAGTCGCGCTGATCGAACAGGAATTGAACGGCATCGAGAATCTGCTCTACATGGATTCCGCTTCCGAACAGAACATCGGCACCATCACCCTGACATTCCAGTCCGGTACCAACCTTGACCTCGCCTCGGTGGAAACGCAGAACCGAATCAAGCGCGCGGAACCGCGCCTGCCGGAAGATGTGCGCCGCCTCGGTATTACCGTGGTCAAGTCGGCGCGCAACTACCTGATGTTCATTTCCCTGTTCTCACCGGACAAGACGCTGGACAACGTTGCTCTCGGCAGCTACGCCGCTGCCAACGTGCTGGAAAACATCCGGCGCACGCCGGGCGTAGGCGAAGCCCTGCTGTTCGGCACCGAGTATTCGATGCGGTTATGGATCAAGCCGGAGCGCCTGCAAGCCTTCGGTCTGACGCCGGGCGATCTGGCCAAAGCCGTGCGCGCACAAAACGTGCAGATCGCCACGGGCGAGCTCGGCCAGGTTCCCGCCGTGCCCGGCCAGGAATATAGCGCCACCATCATCACGCAAGGCCGCCTGTCCACGCCCGAGGAATTCGGCAACGTCATCATCAGGAGCGACGGGCTGGGCGCCACGGTACGGGTGAAGGATGTCGCCCGCGTCGAACTCGGTGCGCAGGACTACAACATTGTCGCCCGCGTCGATGGCCAGCCTACTGCGGCGATCGCCGTGCGCACGACGCCGGGCGCCAACGCGCTCGACACTGCCAAGGCAGTCAACGCCAAGATGACCGAGCTCGCCAAATACTTCCCGAAAGGTGTGGACTGGATGGTGCCGTACGACACCTCGACCTTTGTCGACATCTCCATCCGCGAAGTGGTCAAGACATTGATCGAGGCGATGATCCTGGTCATCCTGGTGATGTATCTGTTCCTGGAGAATGTGCGCGCCACCTTCATCCCGACGATCGTGGTGCCGGTGTCGCTGTTCGGCGCCTTGATCGGCCTCTATCTGCTGGGCTACTCGATCAACGTGTTGACCTTGTTCGCCATGGTGCTGGCCATCGCAATCGTGGTAGACGATGCCATTGTCGTGATCGAGAACGTCGAGCGCATCATGAGCGAGGAAGGTCTCAGTCCGCGGGATGCAACGCGCAAGGCCATGGGTCAGATCATCAACGCCATCATCGCCATCACCGTGGTGCTGACGGCGGTGTTCGTGCCCCTGCTGTTTTTCGGCGGCTCGGTGGGTGCGATCTACCGCCAATTCGCCGTGACGCTGATCCTGACCATGGGTTTCTCGGCCACGATGGCGCTGACGCTGACACCAGCGCTGTGCGCGACGCTGCTCAAGCATGAGCCAGGCGGCGACGACGTGTTGCCTTCGACCGGCTTCTTCGGCTGGTTCAACCGCTTCTTCGCCACCACCGTTCGTCGCTACATCAACACCACGCGGCGCCTGCTGGGCAAGCCGGGGCGCTGGCTCATTGTCTATGCCGTCATTCTGTCCGCCACCGGCTGGTTGTTCACCAAGCTGCCGGGAAGCTTCCTGCCCAGCGAAGACCAGGGTTACTTCCTCAGCATCATCCAGCTGCCGCCGGGTGCGACAACGGAGCGGAGTCTCGAGGTACTCAAGACCGTCGAGCAGCACTACCTGGCACAGAAGGAAGTCGCCCACGTGATCGGCGTCCTCGGCTTCTCCTTTTTCGGTCGCGGTCAGAATGCCGCCATTACCTTCGTTCGGCTCAAGAGTTGGGACGAGCGGCCGAACAAGGAAAATGATGCGGAGTCGGTCGTGCAGCGCGCCAACATGACCTTCTTTCGCATCAAGCAGGCAATGATCTTCGCCATCAACGTGCCGCCGATTCCCGAACTGGCAGCCGTCGGCGGTTTCGATTTCCGACTGCAGGATCGCGCTGGTCTGGGGCGCGAAAAGCTGCTTGAAGCGCGCAACATGATGCTTGGCCTGGCCAGCCAGAACCCGGCGCTGGCCGGTGTCCGTCCGGAAGGCCAGGAAGCCGGCCCACAAGTTCTGCTCAACGTGGACCGGGTCAAGGCGCGTGCCCTCGGCATCGACCTGAGCGACCTCAATGACACGCTGCAATCGACTTTGGGTACTGCCTACATCAACGACTTCGTGCGTGAGGGGCGCATCCTGCGTGTGCAGATGCAGGCCGAGGCGGAGACCCGCCGCACGCCGGAGGATCTCCTGCGGCTGCCGGTCAAGAACACCCGCGGCGACATGATCCCGCTGGCCGAAATCGCCACGGCGCGATGGATCGTTGGAAGTCCCAAGCTCGACCGCTACAATGGCCTGCCCTCGATGAAGATCGCCGGCAACCCGGCACCCGGTCGATCGTCCGGCGAAGCACTGTTGGCGATGGAAGATGTTGCCGGCAAGTTGCCGCCCGGCGTTGGCTTCGAATGGTCCGGTACGTCCTCCGAGGAGCGGCTCTCCGGCACTCAGGCGCCCTTCCTCTTCGCCGTCTCGCTGATCGTGGTCTTCCTCTGCCTCGCCGCGCTGTACGAAAGTTGGTCGATTCCCTTCGCGGTCATGCTGGTGGTGCCGTTGGGCATCTTTGGCGCCGTGCTGGCCGTCACCGTGCGCGGCCTGCCCAACGACGTCTATTTCAAGGTGGGCCTGATCGCCATCATCGGTCTATCGGCGAAGAACGCGATTCTGATCATCGAGTTCGCTCGCGACTTGCAGGAGCAGGGCAAGGACCTGATCGAAGCCACGCTCGAAGCCTGCCGCCTGCGCTTCCGGCCGATCCTGATGACCTCGATCGCTTTCATGTTCGGCGTGCTGCCGCTGGCCGTGTCCACCGGCGCCGGCGCCAACAGCCGCCATGCCCTCGGCACCGGAGTGATCGGCGGCATGTTCACCGCCACCGCGCTGGCAGTCTTCCTGGTCCCGGTATTTTTCGTGGTGGTGCGACGCTTCTTCCCCGGGCATGCCCGCCACCACGAGGAGAAGCATGATGAGTAAGAGACTTCCTCTGGTGCTTGCGTTGGCCCTGGCTGGCTGTTCGTTCACGCCTGATTACCAGCGCCCCGAGCCGCCGGTATCCGCCGCGTGGCCGGCAACAGTCGGCGCCGGGGCTACGGCGAAAGGCGCGCCGCTCGCCACCGACTGGCGCGCATTTTTCCCCGATCCGCGTCTGCAAGACCTGATCGCCGCCGCGCTGGAACATAACCGCGATTTGCGCATTGCCGTGGCGCGCGTCGATGAGGCGCGCGCGCTGGCCGGAATTGCTCGCGCCGATCGTTTCCCGACAGTGGATCTGGCGGCTCAGCGCGCAGCCACGCTTACTCCTGGCGATCTTTCTCTCACCGGCCGCCCCCAAAACAGCCAGCGCTACGACATCAATTTTGCGGTTGCTTCATTCGAGCTGGACTTCTGGGGCCGGGTGAAGAGTCTCGACGACGCCGGGCGCGCCAATTTCCTGGCCAGCGACTACGCGCGCCAGGCTTTCCGGCTATCGCTGATAGCCGATGTCGCCAACGCCTATCTCAGCCTGCTGGAACTCGGCGAGCGTCTGGAATTGGCCCGCGCCACCACCAAGAGCCGTGAAGAAACCCGTGCGCTGGTTTCCCGTCGCCGTGACGTGGGTCTGGCCGGCGACCTCGACTATCTGCAGGCTGACGGCGCCTTCCAGACAGCGCGTGCCGAAACAGCCAGCCTGGCGCGCAGTTACGCCGCTGCGGAGAATGCATTGCACCTGCTGGTCGGTGCTGCGCCAACCGTTGCCGATGGCCGCAAGCTGGCGCAGCAAGGTTTGATCGCAGACATCGCGGTGGGTCTGCCGGCCGACGTTCTGCTGGCCCGTCCGGACGTCCTCGCCGCCGAGCAGAAGCTGATCGCGGCGAACGCGAACATCGGTGCCGCACGCGCCGCTTTCCTGCCCAAGATAGTGCTTACCGCCGCCGCAGGCACTGCCAGTGCGGGTCTTGCCGGTCTGTTCGGTGGCGGCAGCGGCGCCTGGAGCTTCCTCCCGGTCTTGCGTCTGCCGCTGTTCGATGCCGGCCGGGCGAGTGATAACGTCGATCTGGCACAGGCGCGCAAGAACATTGCCGTCGCCGAGTACGAAAAGGCAATCCAGCAGGCCTTCCGCGAAATAGCCGACCTGCTCGCGGCGCGCAGCCAGTTGGCCGAGCAATTGCAGGCGCAGGAAGACAACGCAACCGCCCAGAGCCGACGCCTCGTGCTGGTCGAGGCGCGTTACAAGGCAGGCGTCTCCAGCCACCTCGAATTGCTCGACGCCCAGCGCGAAGACTTTGCAGCGCAACAGTCGGCGCTGGCGGTACGGCGCCAGTTGCTGTCGACCGTAGCAAGTTTCTACAAGGCGCTCGGCGGCGGTGAAGCCGCGCAGTAAGAACGCCGCGGATTTGCCTTCCGTTTAGCCGGTGGCGGACCGATAGGCCGTTTCAGGCAGCGATCAAACCAGGCGCTGCACCCGCTTCTCGAGTCGCGCCACGTCGTCGCGCAGATGGTCGATATCGTTTGAAAGCCCGGCGATATCTGCTTGACGTGCGATCAGGGGCTGCTCTTCGGTAAAGTATTCAGCGAGATTCTCGGCAAAGTTTTGCGCTGCCTGCTGTTGCCAGGCAGCAAAGTCGCGCGTGCCAGCAACGATGCGGTGCGCGGCGATATCGCCGACCACCTTGGACAGGTCTTCTTCGGCGTCCCAGCGCAGGTTACGAATGACGAAACCCAGCGCTTCGGCGAATTCGGCGGAACCCTCGATGCGCGCCGCACGCATTACGGCGTCCTTGCCCTGCAGCGCCAGCAAGGGTGTTGCCGCCGGCAGCGAAATGCTCACTTCCGGTTCAGTCTCGGTTGCGAGGGTGGGTGCGGCAATGCAGCCATCGTCGCCCACCAAAAAAGCCGCCTCGAAAGGCGGCAGTTTGATCCGGGCGGCGTGCCCGGCAAACGGAACGAGCTTCGCGCGCGCCCAGTCTGCTTGCCCGAGCAGGTGATTGATCGCAGCTAGCAGCGGCGCGGGCAGGGCTTGCATGATGGTCCGGTCGCTTGGTGCGCCGGCGTCAAACCTGCTGAATACCGGCCACGTTCCAGCCGCGGCTGCCATCGACCGGCTTGACCAGATGCCAGATTTCGCTGAAGGCTGCCGGCGCGGCGTTGGCTTCTTCGCGCAGTTGACCCGAGAAGCGCACGCTGGCGATGTGGCGGTTGTCCTCGGTGACGACTTCGAGCAGGTCGGCGTTCAAAGCCATGACGTCGGTCTCCTGGGATTTGTTGCCGCGTTCCTGGTACTGCATCTTGATTTCAGCGAACATCTCGGGCGTCGTGAATTGGCGAATGTCGTCCATGTCACCGCGATCGTTGGCAGCCTGCAGGCGCACGAAATTGAGCTTGGCCTGGCGCAGGAAGCCTTCCACGTCGAAATCGGCGGGGATATTGCTGGCAACGGTGCCAGCCGCCGTACCGCCAGCACCGACAGTTGCGGCTTCAAATTGTGCAGGTGCCGGATTGAAGTTTGTGGGCTCCAGATTTGCCGGTCGTGCCCCGGCGTACTGCATGCCGGGTTCAGGCGTGCGCTTGCTCATCAGCCAGCGCACGACGAATATCGCCACCATGACCAGCGCCAGAATCATCAGTATGTTGGCCATGCCTTCGCCCATGCCGAAGTGGGAGAGCAGCGCGGCAATGCCGAGACCGGCTGCGAGGCCTGCCAAAGGCCCGAGAAAGCGGCTCATGCCCGCCGGTTTTGGCGGTACTGCGGTGGGGGCGGGGGCAGCCGCAGGCGCTGGAGCGACCGCTGGCCTGGCCTGTGTCGGCGCAGGCGCCACCTGACGCTGCATGCCAGACGACCTGGCGCCGCCAAGGCGCGCCGCTTCGGCATCGGGGACCATCAGGCCGAGTCCAACCACCGCCGCAAAAACGGCAATCACTAATCGCTTCATTGATTCTTTCTCCCTGTCAAAACTTGTAACCACGGTGCAGCGCGACGACGCCGGCTGTCATATTGAATACTTCGACGCGTTCCAGGCCGGCCTGTTCCATCATGGCCTTGAGCGCGGCCTGATCAGGATGCATGCGGATCGATTCGGCCAGATAGCGGTAGGAGTCGGCATCCCCGGCGATCTTCTTGCCTAGCCACGGCAGCAGCCTGAACGAATAGGCGTCGTAGAACTTTTCCAGCGGTTTCCACACCTTGGAAAATTCGAGTACCAGCAGCCGGCCGCCGGGCCGCAGGACACGGCGCATTTCGGCCAGCGCCCGGTCCTTGTGCGTCATGTTGCGCAGTCCGAAGGCCACCGTGACGATGTCGAAGTGATCGTCGGGGAAAGGCAGCTTTTCCGCATCGCACTGCGCCACCGGTGCCAGCACGCCTTCGTCAAGGAGACGATCACGACCGACGCCGAGCATGGCGTTGTTGATGTCGGTGAGCCAGACCTGGCCCCCGGTCTTGTCAAACGCGCCAACCCGCCTGGCGAAGGCCGAAGAAAGGTCGGCCGTGCCGCCGGCTACGTCGAGCACCCGCTCACCCGGGCGCGGTGCGGCAATTTCGATGGCGAACTTCTTCCACAGCCGATGCAGACCCATCGACATGAGATCGTTCATCACGTCGTATTTCTGCGCTACCGACGAGAAGACGCCCGCTACGCGCTGCGCCTTTTCCTTCTCGTCTACGCTTTCAAAGCCGAAATGGGTTTGTGTCATCGAATCTTAGTGGCTTCCGCAACCGCCCGCCTTGGGCGGCAACGTCGTCGAGTCTATATCGCGGCTGGCACCGGCTTTTTCAAGTCGTTCGAGGTATTCGGCCCACAGCGATTCATGGTTGGCGCCAAGATGGTGCAGCCAGTCCCACGAGTAAATGCCTGTGTTATGGCCGTCGGAAAAGGTCGGCTGCACCGCGTAGTTGCCGACCGGTTCAAGGGCGGTGATCTCGACATTGCGTTTGCCGGTTTGCAGCGTCTCCTGTCCTGGTCCGTGGCCGCGCACTTCCGCGGACGGACTGCAGACTCGCAGGAACTCGGCCGGCAGCTGGTAATGGCCGCCGTCGTCGAACGTGAGTTCGAGCATGCGGGATTTCTTGTGCAGCGTGATCTCGGTGGGGATCGGGGTCTTGGGGTCGAGACCGGCCATGGTGAACTCCTCTACAGGGCCGGCTATGATAGCGCACACGGCCGGCCGGAGCGAGGTCACTGAATCGCCGTCAAGTCTCGACAGACTGTGCCGTCCGGGGTTTCCCCCGAAACGGGTTCAGGTTTGAAAATTACAGCGCTCGAACTCGATACCGCGGTCGAGGACGCGGAGCAGCTTCAGGACCTGCAACTGCTGATCGACCATCATTTCAATGCTGCGATCGATATGAAACGTGCCGCCCGGAGCGATCAAGGTTGCCGGCTCCTTGAGGGCGGCAAATTCCGGCAAGAGGAAACCCTGACGCCAATTGCCGCGGGTCCCGTCCAGCTCCACAGTGCGAATCGCCACGGGACGAGGCTCTCCGGGAAACAGCTGGATGCCCGCGGCGAGCGAGTCGTCTCCTTCGCGTAGCGCCCAGCGCACGTTGCCCAATGTGAAGCTTTGGCTACCCACTGCCTTTTCCGCAACCAGCATGCCGGCGCCGATGCGCACGCCTTCCTTGAGCGGCCTCCTGATGCGCAGGCCGGCAGCCGATTCGTCGAGCAGACGCCAGTCGTCCATGACCTGCCAGTTTTCGACATGCGAACTGTCCTGGTCGGCGGCGCCTTCCGTGCGATGGCTGCGGTCACCAAAAGTCTCGAATTCCTCACGTTCGCGGCGCAGCGTTGCATCGTCGCGCGAGGGTGCGCGGAACAGCTGGCGGCCCGAGAGGTGGTAATGCACGGCTTCGAAGCCAGCAATGAAACTGCATCCGGCATTCGCGGCGTGCCGTTCATGGCGGCGCGGCGCTCCGCCTTTGCACCAGCGTTGCAGGACTCGTTGCAGCACCTGGGTCGCCGCCGGCTGGGTCACGTCGTCGCCGAGCTGAAGCTCGACCGGAGCGCGGCCCTGTTCCAGCAACGTGATGCGGCCGGCCAGGCTGTTCCTGAGTGCCGTAGTTTCCAGCCAGCGCCCGCCGGGCGACGGCTGCGGCGAATAGTTCGCGGGCTGATCCGACTCAAGGTCGACCCACAACGGTACGGCACGGTTGCTGATATCCTCCGGCGGCATCTTCAACAGCGCCAGCTTGGATCCCCAGCGCCGCGCCCAGCGCGCAACCCAGGCCAGGTGACGCGCCGGGAGCTCATGCGGTTTGGCGGTGCTCAACAGGTGGCATTCGGCGTAGGCGGCGAGGGTACTGGTAGGCGTCTTGCCGTGACGCACCGGATCATTAACTTTATGCGCAGCGATGCCCAGGGTTTCTGCGGCAAAGAAAATCTCATGCAACTTCTTCCAGTAGCTGGCGTCGGGCAACTGCGCACCGCGACAGAAATCAACCTGCCAGTCGGCGAACACCGATAGCGTACGCTGCGCCAGCTTGGCGGCCCTGGCTGCCAGCTTGGAGTCGGCTGCAACCAGCGTGTGCTGGGCCAACAAAGCCGACATGGAGAAGACGCCGGTATCGCCGCAAACCAGGGCATCAAAACAGCGCAGATAGCCGAGTGCCAGCATATGCCAGACGCTCAGCGTGCTGTCCAGAGCCGCCTGTTCGTGAGGGGCGAACGGCAGGGGCTTGCTGGCGAACTTCTTGACCGCATCGTCCTGCACTCGCGTGATGGGGCCGCGCAGGACTTCAAGAATGGCCAGGCGCTCGTTCGGTGGCAGGGTAAACCGGTGCAGCAAACCAAGCTGGCGCAAGAATGTCGACTGCGCCTGCACTGCATTTGCCAGAGGCACGGTGGCCAGCCAGCCCTTGCAGGTGATTACATCGAAAAAGGCGGGGCTCTGTTCGTTTCCGGTGGGAGGCAGGTCAAAGTTCATGGAGTCTCATTCAAGGTCGAGAGTTCGGCTTGCAGGGCGCACAGCAGATCCGAGTTGGCGGGAACGGCGCGGGCGACACCGGTTCGTTGCGCCGTGGCCCAGATAGGCGCAGGGAAGTGGCTATCATCCTTCCAGCGGGGGATCACATGCCAATGCAGGTGTGGTACCACGTTTCCGAGACTGGCGAGGTTGATCTTGTCCGGCTGAACGGTCAGACGCAGGGCGCGCTCGGTGGCAAGCACCACATCGAGTACATGATGCGCGTCGCTGGTCGTGAGGGAACTCATGTCAGCGACATGTTCCCGACAGACAATCCGACAATAGCCCGGAAATGCCGTTCCTTCGGGGCCGGTCACCCGCACCACGCGGCAAATACCATCCTCCCACAGCAATTCGCCGCCGGGACCGGTACACAGTTCGCATTTCAGCTTGGTCGACACGAAACAAGCATAACGCCAATCGGATGGTCTGTGCGAGTGCGGTTGCGCCGGCCGTGCATTACGTCACACCCGCCCTCACGGGTGCGACGGGTGATCTGGCGGTGCTGCTTATAGCAATACCCGTTCGATGCCGCCATTGTTCGCGGCACGTATATAGTCCTGCATCCAGTCAGGACCCAGAATTGCCTTGGTCATTTCGACCACGATGTAGTCGGCCGAAATATCCGCATCATTGTCGTAGCGCGACAGGCCCTGCAGGCAGGATGGGCAGGAAGTGAGGATTTTTACCTGACTTGCCGCCGTCTCGCAAGCGCCGACTGTTCTAAGCGCCGCTGCGCCGGCCTCGATTTCCTGCTGCTTGCGGAAGCGAATTTGGGTCGACACGTCCGGCCGCGACACGGCCAGAGTGCCGGATTCACCGCAGCAGCGATCGCTCAGATCGACGCGGCTGCCCATCAGCGCATTGGCCACCTTGATCCCCGAGTGGTGCTTCATCGGCGTGTGACAGGGTTCGTGGTACATGTACCGAGTCCCGCTCACCCCATCGAGCTTGACGCCCTTTTCCATCAGCCACTCGTGGATGTCCACCAGCCTGCAGCCGGGAAAGATCTTGCCAAATTCATATTTCAGCAACTGGTCCATGCAGGTACCGCAGGAGACCACTACGGTCTTGATGTCGAGATAGTTCAGCGTATTGGCGACGCGATGAAACAGCACGCGGTTGGCCGTGGTAATCGCCTGGCCGCTGTCCTCGTCACCCGCGGACGTCTGCGGATAGCCGCAGCACAAATAGCCCGGCGGCAGGACCGTGGTAGCGCCGGCGTGCCAGAGCATGGCTTGCGTGGCGAGGCCGACCTGCGAGAACAGCCGCTCCGAGCCGCAACCCGGGAAGTAGAAAACCGCTTCGGATTCATCGCCTTGCCGTTGCGGATTGCGGATCACCGGAATCAGTGCGTCATCCTCAATGCCAAGCAGCGCACGCGAAGTGCGCATGGGCACATTCTTCGGCATCGGCTTGTTGAGGAAGTGGATCACCTGTGTCTTGATGTCTGGACGACCCAGCGTCGCCGGCGGATGTCTCACGCTGTCCTGAATCAGACCCAGCGATCTTCCCAGCGCATTACCCAAGCGCTGGGCCTTGTAACCGAGCTGGATCATGCCGGCACGCAGCAGCTTGATGGTGGTCGGGTCGGTGGCGGTAAGAAAGGCCATTGCCGCCGCCGTTCCCGGATTGAATTTCTTTTTGCCCTGACGGCGCAGGAAGTTGCGCATCGCCACCGACACATCGCCGAAATCGATGTCCACCGGGCAGGGCGTCACGCACTTGTGACACACGGTGCAGTGGTCCGCGACATCGGAAAACTCGTCGAAATGCTGCAGCGAAATTCCGCGCCGGGTCTGCTCTTCGTAAAGAAAGGCCTCGATCAGCAGGGAAGTGCCCAGAATCTTGTTGCGCGGACTGTAAAGCAGGTTGGCGCGCGGCACATGGGTTGAGCAGACCGGCTTGCACTTGCCGCAACGCAGGCAGCTCTTGATCGAGTCGGAAATCCTGCCGATATCCGATTGCTCCATGATCAGCGATTCGACACCGAGCAGTGCGAAGGATGGCGTATAGGCATTGGACAGGTCGCTGCGCATGTGCGACAAATTCATCAGCTTGCCGCGATTGAAGCGGCCCTCGGGGTCGATCCGGTGCTTGTAGTCGCGGAAGGGGTGAATCTCGTCGTCGGTCAGGAACTCCAGCTTGGTGATGCCGATCCCGTGTTCGCCGGAAACCACCCCGCCAAGGCTCCTTGCCAGCGTCATGATGCGTTCCACCGCCTTGTAGGCGGATTGCAGCATCGCGTAATGGTCGGAGTTCACCGGAATGTTGGTATGCACGTTGCCATCGCCGGCGTGCATGTGCAATGCGACAAACACCCGGCCGCGCAGCACCTCCTGGTGAATGCGCTCGATTCCAAGGAGAACCGGGCCGAAGGCGTTGCCGTCGAAGATGGCTTCCAGCGGCGCCTTCAGCTCAGCCTTCCATGACACGCGCAGGCGGTAATCCTGCACCTCGCGGAAGTGTCGATCCAGATGGTCGAGCAGCGTCTGCCATCCGGCACGCACCTCGGCTATCAGCTCCAGCGCCTGCTCGCGGCGATCGCCGAGCAGTTCGCCGGGGTCGAGGTTGGCGTCGCCGGCGTGCAGCGGCAGCTCGCCTTGCAGGAAGCCGGTCAGCGCATCGGCCAGCTCGATCTTGTTGGCGATCGACAGTTCGATGTTGATGCGCTCGATGCCGTCGCAATAGTCGCCCATGCGCGGCAGCGGTATCACCACGTCTTCGTTGATCTTGAAGGCGTTGGTGTGCTTCGAGATGGCGGCGGTGCGGGCGCGGTCGAGCCAGAAGTTCTTGCGTGTTTCGGGCGATACGGCGATGAAGCCCTCGCCGCCTCGGGCATTGGCCAGCTTGACCACCTGCGATGCAGCGGCCATCACCGCCGTCTCGTCAGCGCCGACTATGTCGCCGATCAGCACCATCTTCGGCCGGCCGTGGCGTTTTGCCTTGGTCGCGTAGCCGACGGCGCGCACATAGCGTTCGTCGAGATGCTCGAGGCCGGCCAGTCGCACACCCGACGCCAACCCCGCGCCGCCCGGCTTGAAGTAATCGGTGATTTCGACAATTGACGGCACGGCATCCGTCACCCGTCCGAAGAATTCGAGGCAGACCGTGCGCGTCACCGGCGGCATCGTGTGCAGCACCCACACCGCCGACGTGATCAGGCCGTCGGTGCCTTCCTTCTGCACCCCTGGTACGCCGGCGAGGAATTTGTCGGTGACATCCTTGCCCAGGCCCTGCTTTCGAAACTTCTTGCCGGGCACGTCGAGCTGTTCCACGGCGAGTTGCTTTTCGCCGGTCGCGTCGTAGCGCGTAAGGCGAAAGCTGACCAGTTCCTGCTCGTGGATCTTGCCGAAATTGTGATTCAGGCGCTCGACCTCGAGCCAGTTGCCGTCGGGCGTCACCATGCGCCATGAGGCCAGGTTGTCCAACGCCGTGCCCCACAGCACTGCCTTCTTGCCGCCGGCATTCATGGCGATGTTGCCGCCGATGCATGACGCGTCGGCTGATGTCGGGTCGCAGGCGAAAACCAGACCCGCCTGCTCCGCCGCCTCCATGACGCGGCGAGTGACCAGTCCCGCGCCGGTGCGCACCGTCGCGTAATCAACCCCGGTTCCGGGCAGGCGTTTGATTTCCACTGCTCCCAGGTCGATCAGCTTCTCGGTATTGATCACCACCGAAAGGGCATCCAGCGGTACGGCACCGCCCGTGTAGCCGGTACCGCCGCCACGCGGAATGATGGTCAGGCCCAACCCGATGCAAGCACTCACCAGCGGCGCCATTTCTTCTTCGGTATCCGGCGCGAGCACGACAAACGGATACTCGACGCGCCAGTCGGTGGCATCGGTGACATGCGAGACGCGCGCCAGGCCGTCGAAGCAGACGTTGTCCTTGCGCGTGTGACGGGCCAAGGCCTTGTAGGCCTTCTTGCGCAAGCTGCGAGTCTCATCGAACCAGCGCTCGAACGATTGCACGGCAGCTTGTGCGGCCGTCAACAGCAGCGCGACACGCTCATTTCCCTCGCGTCGCTTGTCGATTTCGCGCAGCCGGTGGCGCAGTGCCTCGATCAGCGCCTCGCGCCGCTCACGATTGGCCAGCAGATCGTCTTCCAGATAGGGGTTACGCCGCACCACCCAGATGTCGCCCAGCACCTCATAGAGCATGCGAGCCGAGCGGCCGGTCACTCGCTCGTCACGCAATTCCGTCAGGGTCGCCCACGCCTCCTGGCCGAGCAGGCGAATGACGATCTCGCGGTCGGAGAACGAGGTGTAGTTATAGGGGATTTCGCGCAGGCGGGCGGACATGCTGGTATTCGGTGGAGCCAAAGGCCTCTATTGTAGGCGATGGGGCGTGGCAGAGGCCCTGCGCGGCGTGTGGTCGGGGCTGTATGGCCGCGCCGGGTCTCGCCCCGGCGGGCGAGGTACTTTCTTGTTGCACGACAAGAAAGTACCCAAAGAAGCGTGCCCCGCCTCCCCGGCCCTTCGGGCTCCCCTCGTTGTGGAAGGCCCGCCGGGCCGGTCGCTAAACTAGCCGGCCAAAAGCGGTCGTCGTCGGACAACGCAACCGGACTGCCCCGGGCGAAGGGGTCGTGTTCGACCCGGTTTGCGAAGTGCCACCGTCCTAGCGCAAAACAGTCTCCGCCAGCATGGTCGGCGATAGCACGGTAACGCCGCGAATCGTCTTTCCGTAGAGCGGGCCAAAATGGGTGCGGTCGCCGGTGACCAGGATATCGCAGCGGTGGTGGATGGCGGCGGCGAGCACTGGCCGGTCTTTTTCGGGCAAGGTCGTCGTCTCCGGCAGCAGGCTGGTGTGGGCAAGCAGGCCACCAAGCTTGATCCGGGTGGTCATGGCATGCAGCACCGGAAGGGCGTCCGGGGCTTTGGCGGCGAGATTGCGCCGCGCTTCCTCGAAGACGTAGGCGTCGGCCCACAGTTCGTGTCCGGCGGCCTCGGAAAGGGCCAGTAATTGCCTTACCGCGCCGTCGGCGCGCGCAGCCGAGAACAGGATGTTGGCATCGAGGAAAATCCTCACTGCGTCAGTGCGACTTCTTGTTCAGCACTGTGGCCAATTCCGCCTCTGCCTCTTCGAATTCACGCAGGCGCTCGTCGCTGTACAACTCAATAGGCAGTGTCACGGCAGGCCGCAACAAGAGGCCTTCCGGCGTTGTCTCCGCGATCAGTTGATCGTCCGCGGCAAGCCCGAGCGCTTCGCGCAGTTTGGCCGGAAGCGTAATGACGCCACGACCGGTCATGGTTAAAGTTGTTTTCATGTATTGAAGTATTGCAGAAAAGCAGTAAATCTGCAAATTCATTACTGAGCCAAGAGTCGGCGTTGGCAATACGGCGAATAACTCCACCCCTTGCAATCCCACCCCATCGCCGCCATATTGCAGAGTGTTTCCCCTACCCGATGGAGAACCCCATGCGTATGCGTCTGCTCGCCGTGCTCGCCCTTGCCGCCTCGCTGCTGTCCGGCTGCGGCTACAACCAGATCCAGGTCAATGATGAGGCGGTGAATGCCTCGTGGTCGGAAGTCTTGAACCAGTACAAGCGCCGCGCCGACCTGATTCCCAATCTCGTATCCGTGGTGCAGGGCTATGCCAGCCACGAGAAGGAAGTGCTGACGCGGGTGACCGAGGCGCGCGCCAACGTCGCCGGCTTGAAGGCGACGCCGGAGTTGATCAATGATCCCGCTGCCTTTGCCAAGTTCCAGAAGGCGCAGAGCGAACTGGGTGGCGCACTCTCGCGCCTGCTGGTGGTTTCGGAGAACTATCCGCAGCTCAAGGCCGACGCCAATTTCCGCGATCTGCAGGCCCAAGTGGAGGGCACCGAGAACCGCATAACCGTGGCCCGCAACCGCTACATCAAGACCGTCCAGGAGTACAACGTCTCGGTCCGCACCTTCCCCAACAGCGTGACCGCCAGCGTCATGGGCTGGAAGACCAAGGCCAATTTCACGGTCGAGGACGAAAAGGCCATGTCGACGCCGCCGGCGATCAAGTTTGATGCGCCGGCTCCCGCCGCAGCTGCCTCCGCCGCAGCCAAGTAAGCTCGTGCGCCGCATCTGGCCCGGCCTGCTGTCGCTGCTCTGGCTCGCGCTGTGGCCGGGCATTTGCGCGGCAGCGGACCTGGTGCCGGTGCCGGCGCTGAGCGCTCGCGTCACCGATCTGACGGCAACCCTCGACGCCACCCAAAAAGGCCGGCTGGAGGCGCAACTCGCGGCCATTGAGAGGACGCGTGGTGCGCAGATCGCCATCCTGATGCTGCCCAGCACGCAGCCGGAAGCCATCGAGCAGTTTGGCATTCGTTTGGCTGAAGCCTGGAAGATCGGGCACAAGGGCGCCGACAACGGCGTCATCGTCATCGTGGCGAAGAACGACCGCAAAATGCGCATCGAGGTTGGTTACGGGCTGGAGGGCTCGATTCCCGATGCGGTGGCCAAGCGCATCATCGCCGAGCGCATGGCGCCGTTGTTCAAGCAGGGTGACTTCTTTGGCGGTCTGCGGGCCGCCATCGAGGGACTGGATCAAGCCATGGGAGGGCCGGCGTCGGATGTGCCGGCGGAGCTTCCAGCAGACGGCGGGGGAAAGAACGCAGAGGGCCCCGATCTGTCGCCGTGGCTGATCGCAGCGGTCGTCGCCGGCGGAGTGCTGCGCATGATGTTCGGCCTCTTCGGTTCGTTTGCTGCCGCGGCTGTTGCCGGCTGGCTGGGTTTTCTCATCTTCGGTTCGTGGCTGGCCGGGCTGTTGGCGGGCGTCGCGATCTTCGTCCTTTCCTTCTTCAACCTGTTCTTGCTGGGCGGCTTCCTGGGTGGCGGCGGTTCTTCGTCAGGCGGCGGCTTCAGCGGTGGGGGAGGCGGTTTTGGTGGTGGCGGCGCCTCGGGAGGCTGGTGAGATGAAACTGTCGCGTTTGCTCAAGCATTTGCTGCTGCCGGATTGGTGGCTGCAACGGGTCTTTGCCCGTGCCGATCTCGCCGCCATCGGCGAGGCCATCACGGCCTGCGAGAAGTCGCATCGCGGCGAATTGCGTTTCGTGGTGGAGGGCCCCATGCCAATGTCTGCGCTGTGGCGCGAGATGACGCCGCGAGCGAGGGCGGTGGAGCTGTTTTCGCAGCTACGCGTTTGGGATACGGAAGAAAACAGCGGCATCCTGATCTACGTGCAACTGGTCGACCGCAAGGTCGAAATTCTTGCCGACCGCGGCATCGCAGTGCGCGTACCGCAGGCCGAATGGGGTGCCATTTGCCGCGCCATGGAGGCGAGCTTCCGCCGCGGCGAATGGCGAGGCGGCGCGCTGCAGGCCGTGACGCGCGCCGGCGCGCTGCTGGCCAGCCACTTCCCCGCCGGCGCCAACAACCCCAACGAACTGCCGGATCAGCCGCTGGTGCTCTGACACCGGCCGGTGTTCGGCCATTGTTGCGCCGTCGGCTAGTACCATAGATCCAGCGGCTGGCACTAGACTTCGCGCATGCCTGCCCCACGTTCCCTGCCGCGCGAACTGTTGCACCTGGCGTGGCCTGTGCTGATCGCCCAGGCCGCAGTGATGGCCAATGGCGTGATCGACACCGTAATGGCTGGCCGCCTTTCATCGCTCGATCTGGCGGCGGTCGGCATCGGCGCCAGCATCTACGCCACGGTTTTTGTGACGGCCATGGGTGTTCTGCTGGCGCTCACCCCGGTGGTGGCGCATCACTACGGGGCGGGCCGCTTCAAGGAGATCGGCGCCGATGTGCGGCAATGCGCCTGGCTGGCACTGGGGCTGTCGGTGGTTGCCTTTGCCGTGTTGAAGCATCCCGATCCCCTGCTGCATTTTTCGCGCCTCACGCCGGAGGTCGAGCTGAAAGTCCGCGCCTATCTCGACGGCGTGGCCTGGGCGGTGCCGGGGGTGCTGTTCTTCCGCGTCTTTTTCGGCTTCACCGCCGGCATCGGCCGGCCGCGCCCGGTGATGGCCTTCAACCTGCTGGGCCTGGCGCTGAAAGTGCCGCTCAACTGGGTGCTCATGTACGGCCATTTCGGTTTCCCGGCGCTGGGCGGCGCCGGCTGCGGCTGGTCTTCTGCCATCATCATGTGGACCATCGCCACGCTGGCCTGGCTGTGGTGCCGACGCGACGCCGAGTACGCGCCGTATGGTGTCTTCGCCCGCTTCGAGCCGCCGCGCGTCGCGGCCTTGCGCGAGTTTCTGCTGCTCGGGCTGCCGATGGGCGCCACCTTTCTGGTCGACGTCACGGCGTTTACCTTCATGGCGCTGTTCATTGCCCGGCTCGGGCCGGAAATCTCCGCGGCGCACCAGATTGCCGCCAACGTCGCGGTGTTCGTCTTCATGGTGCCGCTGGCGCTGGGCAGTGCCACTGGCGTGCTGGTCGGGCAGGCACTGGGCGCCGGTGACAGTCGGCGCTCGCGACACGCCGGATTGCTCGGGCTAACGGTCGGTTGCGTCGCGGCGGCGGTTCTCGGCGCCGCGATTTATCTCGGCGCCGGGCCGCTGGCGCGCGCCTACACGGCCGATGCGCAGGTCGCCGCGGCCGCTGCGACGCTGCTGTCCATCGTCGCCTTCTATCATGTCGCCGATGCCGTCCAGGCGGTCATGGCCCAGGTCCTGCGCGGCTACAAACGCGCCACGGCGCCGATGGTGATTTATGCCGTCGCGTTATGGGGCGTGGGTCTCGGCGGCGGCTATCTGCTGGGGCTGACCGATACTTTCGGCGCGCCGCGCGGAGCGGCCGGATTCTGGATGGCAGGCGCGGCGAGCCTGGTGATTGCAGGGGCAGGTGTGCTGGCTTACTTCCTGCGCATTTCGGCTCAGAATATCCCGGCGCCGGTTACGACCAGCGCGTAGCGGGCCGCTTTCCCGTCGCGATCCACGGCGCCGGCCGGCCAGACCGGCTTCGGCGGTGAAAGCCAAGTCCGTGCCCCATGTTACCCTTTGCCATCGCCGTAGCTTTTGCCCCGCTGTCATGGACTATCTCGAAAGAATTCTGAACGCCCGCGTTTATGATGTTGCCATTGAGACGCCGCTGGAACTGGCGTCCATTCTCTCGGCGCGCATGGGCAACCGCATCTTCCTCAAACGCGAGGACATGCAGCCGGTATTCAGCTTCAAGTTGCGTGGCGCCTACAACAAGATCGTTCACCTGACGGCCGCGCAGCGCAAGCGTGGCGTGATCTGCGCTTCGGCCGGCAATCACGCCCAGGGGGTGGCGCTATCGGCGCAAAAGCTCGGCATCCGCGCCGTGATCGTGATGCCCACCACCACGCCGCAGATCAAGATCGACGCGGTGCGAAAGCTCGGCGGCGAGGTGGTGCTGGCAGGCGAGTCGTATGACGCGGCCTACGCTCACGCTCTCGAACTGGAAAAGAAGCAGAAGCTCAATTTCGTGCATCCCTTCGATGATCCGGACGTGATCGCCGGACAGGGCACCATCGGCATGGAGATCCTGCGCCAGCATCCCGAGCCGATCGATGCGGTGTTCTGTTGCGTTGGTGGCGGCGGGCTGATCTCAGGGGTGGCGGCCTACATCAAGCGTTTGCGGCCGCAGACCAGGATCATCGGCGTCGAGGCCGCCGACGCCGATGCCATGGCCCGCTCGCTGGCGGCGGGCAAGCGCGTGCGGCTGGAACAGGTAGGCCTGTTTGCCGATGGCGCGGCGGTGAAATATGTCGGCGCCGAGACCTTTCGCCTGTGCCGCGAATATGTCGATGAAATGGTCCTGGTCGATACCGACGCCATCTGTGCGGCGATCAAGGATGTGTTCGAGGACACGCGCACGATTCTCGAACCGGCCGGCGCACTGGCCATCGCCGGTGCCAAGGCCTGGGCGCACAAGCACGGCGTACATGGCAAGACGCTGGTGGCGGTGGCCTCCGGCGCCAACATGAATTTCGACCGCCTGCGCTTTGTCGCCGAGCGCGCCGAAGTCGGCGAACAGCGGGAAGCCGTGCTGGCCGTGACGTTGCCGGAGAAGCCCGGCAGTTACAAGAAGTTCATGGCGCTGATCGGTGAGCACAGCATCACCGAGTTCAATTACCGTTTTCACGATGCCGGCGAGGCGCATGTATTTGTCGGCATGCAGGTCGCCAATCGCGGCGAAGCGACCAGGCTGGTCCGGCAACTGGAAAAGAGCGGCTATCCGGCGCTGGACCTGACCGACGATGAAATGGCCAAGCTGCACATTCGCCATCTGGTCGGCGGCCACGCGTCGCTGGTGAAGCATGAGCTGATCTACCGCTTCGAGTTTCCCGAACGCCCTGGCGCCCTGATGCATTTCCTCAACAAGATGAGCGCCGGCTGGAACATCACCCTGTTCCACTATCGCAACCACGGCGCCGATACCGGTCGCGTGCTGGTCGGCATGGAGGTGCCGCCGCAGGAAATGAAGGACTTCCGCGCCTTCCTCAAAAACCTCGGCTATCGCTATTGGGATGAATCGAAGAATCCGGCCTACCGCTTGTTTCTCGGGTGAATGTGGGGCTCGCACATGAGCTTTGACTTTGACGCCGTCATCGAGCGGGCCCACACCGATTCGGTGAAGTGGGCCAGGTATGCCGGCGACGGTGACATGTCCCGGGATACCGTCCCCGTCCTGGGGGACAGGGACATAATTCCGCTGTGGGTCGCCGACATGGATTTTGCCGCGCCGCCGGCCGTGCTGACGGCCTTGCGCCGGCGCATCGAGCATGGCGTGTTCGGCTACAACCAGCCCACTGCGGGCCAGATCGACGCAGTGGTCGGCTACCTCGCTCGCAAGTTCGAGTGGAGCATCGACCCCGAGTGGATCGTCTGGCTGCCGGGCCTAGTGTCCGGCCTCAATGTCGCCTGCCGTGCCGTCGGCGACGCGGGCGATGCTGTTTTTACCGCGACGCCGATCTATCCGCCGTTTCTTTCGGCGCCGGCGTTTTCCGGCCGGCGCGTGGCGAGTGCTCCGCTGGTGTGCGACTCCGCCGGCTGGTTGTGGGATTTCCCCACGGTGGATGCGGTACTCAGGACCAGCCGGGCGAAACTCCTCCTGCTCTGCCATCCGCACAATCCGACCGGGCGCGTATGGAACGAGGACGAACTGTGGCAGATCGCGCTGCTGGCCGAAAAGCACGACATGGTGGTGTGTTCGGATGAGATCCACAACGGCCTGGTCCTGTCGCCGTCCCGCCGGCACCGACTGCTGGCCACGCTCAGCCCGGAAATTGCGGCGCGCAGC
This sequence comes from Rhodocyclaceae bacterium, assembly GCA_025353195.1. GTDB lineage: Bacteria > Pseudomonadota > Gammaproteobacteria > Burkholderiales > Rhodocyclaceae > Sulfuritalea. The sequence continues at coordinate 797 of JANXRC010000002.1, read as the reverse complement.
ATCACTCTGTTGGCGCCGTCGAAGACCTTCAACATTCCCGGGCTGGGCTGCGCCTTTGCCATCATTCCCGATAGCCGCCTGCGGCAGCGTTTCCGCGACGCCATGCACGGCATCGTGCCCCACGTCAATGCCCTGGGCATGGTGGCGACCGAAGCGGCGCTCACCTCATGCGATGACTGGCAGGCGGCGCTGCTCGACTATCTGCGCGGCAATCTGCGCGCCGTCGAGCGCGCGGTCGCCGCCGCGCCGGGCCTCGACATGCGACCGGTGGAGGCGACCTATCTGGCGTGGATCGATGCCCGGCAGTTTGCCGCGGAGCATGGCATCGACAATCCATCGCGCTACTTCGAGCAACACGGCCTGGGACTTTCCGACGGCGCGGATTTCGGCGCGCCGGGTTTCGTCCGCCTCAACTTCGGCACGCGGCGTGCGCTGCTCGAAGCAGCGCTGGCGAGGTTGCGTCAGGCGACGAGCCGATAATTTGTCTATCCTGTACGGAGCGCATCCGGCTCCTACCTGAAGCGCACCATGCCGGCTTCGGTAATTGCCGCATCGAGCGGGATGTCGTGCCGATGCGGCCGCACGTCCGCAACGCGCGCCAGCTCGAAGCCGACGCCAATCGCCAGCGGGCGCGGAACCAGTGTCGCCAGCGTGCGGTCGAAGTATCCGCCACCATAACCAAGGCGAAAGCCTCGCGGGTCGAAGGCGACCAGTGGCAGCAGCACGATGTCGGGGATGACGGTTTGGCCCTTGGCCGGAATCGGGATGCCGTGGCGGTCGCGGGTCATCGCCGATGA
>JANXRC010000246.1 GCA_025353195.1 Rhodocyclaceae bacterium | reverse complement strand
GTGGCGACCAGTGCCTCGGCAATGCCCGGTGCGACGGCGGACAGTGTTGCCGTACTCATGTTGGCCAGGCCGCGGAAGGCGTGCATGATGCCCCACACCGTGCCGAACAGGCCGACGTAGGGCGAGACGGAACCGACCGAGGCAAGGAAGGCCAGGTGCGCTTCGAGATCATCGATCTCGCGCTGATAGGTGGCGCGCATCGCGCGTCGCGCGCCGTCGACCACTGCGGTGGGATCGATGCTGGTCTGCCCGCGCAACTTGGTGAATTCGCGGTAGCCGGCTTCGAAGATGCGCTCCAGGGCGCCGGTCTGGTGGCGGTTGTTGATCGCGCTCTGGTACAGCGCGTTGAGGTCGCCGCCGCTCCAGAAATCCCGTTCGAACTTGTCGGTCTTGATCCGCGCATCGCGAATGGCGAAGGCCTTGCGGAAGATCCAGTACCAGGAAGTCAGCGACACCAGCGTCAGCAGCAGCATCACCAGCTTGACCACCAGGCTGGCGTTGATGACGAGTTCGATGATGGAAAGATCTTGGGTAACGTTCATTGCGAAGGTCCCAGCAGGGCTGATAGTTGTTCGTGAAGGGCGCGCGGCATCGGCATTGGCCTGCCGCGCGCCGGATCGATGCAGGCGACGCGTATTTTCGCATCAAGCAGCAGTTCATTGTCGCGCAGGATCCGTTGGGCGAACGTCACCTGCGCGCGACCCAGTGCGGCGACCGCGGTTTCGACCGTGAGCAGGTCGTCGAGCTTTGCCGGCTTGAGGAATTCGGCGCTGGCCGAGCGCACGGCAAAGGCTGTGCCTTCTTTCATCAGGATATTCTGGTCATGCCCCAGCGTTCGCAACAACTCGGTGCGGCCACGCTCGATGAAACGGAAATAATTCGCATAGTAGACAATGCCGGCGGCGTCGGTGTCTTCGTAGTAGACACGAATGACCAGAGTATTCATCGATTGGCACATTCCATGGGCAGAGTTTGACGGAAATGGCCGATGGTTCGTGTCAGCCCTTCCGCGAAGGACGTATGAGGCTCCCAGTTTAGACTGGCTCGGGCCAGCGTGATATCCGGGCAGCGGCGTGCGGGGTCGTCGGTAGGCAAAGGTTTGAATATCAGTTTGCTGCGGCTTTCCGGAATCATTGCCAGGATGGTTTCCGCAAGCTCACGAATGGATATTTCTTCCGGATTGCCTATGTTGACAGGGCCGGCAAAATCGGACGCCTGTTCCATCAGGCTCAGAATGCCGTCGATCAGATCGTCGACATAGAGAAAACTGCGAGTCTGCGATCCGCGGCCGAAGATGGTGATGTCCTCATTGCGCAGTGCCTGAACAATGAAGTTGGAGATGACCCTGCCGTCGTTCGGGCTCATGCCCGGGCCGTAGGTGTTGAAGATGCGGATAACGCGGATGTCGAGCTTGTGCTGACGGTGGTAGTCGAAAAACAGGGTCTCCGCGCAGCGCTTACCCTCGTCGTAGCATGAGCGGGGTCCGATGGGGTTGGCGTTCCCCCAATAGTCCTCGCGTTGGGGATGCATTTGTGGATCGCCATACACCTCGCTAGTCGAAGCCTGCAGAATGCGCGCTTTCGTCCGCTTGGCGAGTCCCAGCATGTTGATTGCGCCGTGCACCGATGTCTTGGTGGTTTGCACCGGGTCGAACTGGTAGTGGACGGGCGACGCAGGGCAGGCTAGGTTGTAGATGCGATCAACCTCCACATAAAGCGGGAAGGTTACGTCGTGGCGCATGAATTCGAAGTTTCGGCAATCGAGGAGATCAAGAATATTTCGCTTGTTGCCAGTGAATAGGTTGTCTGCGCAGAGAACATCATGCCCTTGGGCTACCAGGCGCCTGCACAGGTGCGAACCGATGAAGCCCGCACCACCAGTAACGAGAATTCGCAGTGGGCGATTATTGCCTGGCAAGTCGACAATCATGAGAGGACTCCCACAAGGAGTAATCGGTCAGGAAAAGGCGCCATCGGTGAGAAAGAAAATCGGTAATTCGCACTTAGGCGTTCCCGTGGCGAACCGCCAGCGCAAATAGATGTCTAGCAGGCGTTCGGCGAGAAATGCGGGCGCACGTTGCTGGTAGCTGCCTCCAAGCGGGGTGAGATTGTCCTGAAGGCGGAACAGCAAATCAAACCACCAAACGCAGAGTTCGTCAAAAACGGTAGCGTCGCAGATGAACATGTTGTTGGTATAGCCGCCGTCGTCGGCGAACTGCTCTAGCGCGTAGGGCCTCAGATGCGGGTGGCGCTTCAGTAGAAGTTCAATCGCCTGTAGGTAGTGGTCGGGGTGGTGATGGCGCATGTAATGCTCGGCGACGTTGGGCGTCAGCCTTTCCGGGAGCGGCACGACGATGCCTCCGGTCGCCAACATATTGCGGCAGGTCTCGGTCATTTTGATCGACGCAGAGGCGGCAGCAAGGGTCTCGGGCGTGGAAATTGTGGTCACGCGCGTGTCTGGCGAAGCAGCGAGGAAGTCAAAATAACGGCGATAGTGACAAAAGCCGACGAAGCGACCATGGCGGTGATTGCGCCAGACCGAATAGATAGCCGTCAGTTCAGAGTAGGTCGGGTTTCTGTCGCAGATCGATTCTGGCTGGTCGTCCGTTACGAAAGAGGGATGAGCGAAGGGTTCGCGGGGCGTTTTACCAACGAAAAACCGCGTCATCCCCGTGAACGTAGGGAATCGATGCAAGTCATGACCGACGCAATATATTCGTATGTCGTTGTCCATGTCGAACGTCGGAAGGGGAACGGTTCTTTCTGCTTTGATCGCTATTTCTTGGGAGGTTGTCTTGTCGACGTCGATCAGGTAGGAGTAATACACATCGCCTTCCCCGGGTCCCAAGGGCGGCCCCAACGGGCGCTTGAAGTTCAGGGCGGCGTTTGCGTTCGCGAGAAATGGCGCTTCATCTGCGAGCAGTCCGGCGTAATGCTGGATCAGTGTTTCGTTGCCTAGCAGGTGGAAAGGCAAGCCTAAGTCAGCCGCCGCCGACAACATGTCACAGAGAGTGGGGATTCCTTGCAGCAAATGTTCTTCCAGCCAGTTGGGCGTGGGCTGTCCTCGCCATCGCAGCATGAGCCAATATTGTTCCTCGCCTGCCGCGGCGAAGGCTCCCATCGGGCTGCCGACGATCAGGCGGTGGCGCGTTATCCGCGCTAGTTCTCGCAAAGCGGGTGTCCGCTGGTCGGCGGGAAGGTGCTCGAAAGTGTCAATGCAAATGACGATATCGAAGCTGGCATCGGCGAACGGAAGCTGCGTGACACTGGCTGCCGTGGCTAGCGGCCCAGCGGCTTTGAGATTGGCGGGTTGCAGATCGACGGCAAGCACCGGGCGTCCTAGATAGCGGGCTATCCCGGAACTTCCGGCACCAGCTTCGAGTACGGTAAGGCACGGATTGGCAAGTTCCGGCAACAGGGTCAATACTCGCGCATACCGATTCTTCCAATTGATCATTGAGACCCCAGCGCCGCAAGCGCATTGGCGACGATTCGCCGGGCGTCGAAGTGCGGTGCATTCACCGCAGCAACGCTGGCCTGCGCAAGATATTCGCGCAGGCCTCTGCTGCTAGCCAGCACCCTGCAACAGGAGACGATTTCGTTGAAGCTGGCGGGCACGAAAGCGCCTGCCAAACCAGGATTGACTGCGCGAAAGTCATTGACTTCGCTGACCACTGACATGCCATTGGCGAGCAGATAGATCAGACGCGCAGCTTCCAATCGTCCTCCCTCGCGCTGATGCATGTTAAGTACAACTCGGGTACGTGCGATCCAGTTGTCACGCTCTCTTCCCCAGACGTTATTGAGGGCGACAACGTTCAAACCGGCGTCACCCAAGGCTCGCAATATCTGTAAGCGCCGCTCCGTCTGGATGCCATAGAAAAGTACATCTACATCCTGTTCGACCCGTGCCGCAATACGGGTGAGCGGTGGTGCGTAAGCCACGGGTACATGGATAGCCCCCGGGGCTATCCCTGAGTGGTGCAGCCATTCCATCGATTGGGCATCTCCGTCCCAGACGCGGAAGCGTTTGAGAATCTCAAGATATTGCGGCTGATACCAGGGATAGCCCGGCATCAGTTGTTCGAGGTTGTAGATGATGCTGGACGGGGGAAGGAGAGAGACTGTAGTGGCTGCAAGATGATGGGCGCCGAAGATGATCGGCATGATGTTGGGCGCAATGTCGTTGGTACGAATGGGCGCGTCGTGGCCCAGTTGCTGAAGACCCCATTGCATTGCCTCCATTACTTCGCGAAAGCCTTCGACGAAGTCAAATCCTTCCGGCTTGATGAGCACAAGCTGAAAATTCATCGAGCCGGCGTCATTCGTTCCAAAGATTTTGATTGGGTTCTTGCGGTGACCTGAGACCAAAATGTTTCCAGATACTCGCCGTAGCAACCCGCCCGCGCGGCGTGCGTTGAAGGTAGCCCTGCTGGATCAGATAAGGTTCCAGTACGTCCTCGATCGTATCGCGCGCTTCGCCGATGGCGGCGGCAAGATTGTCCAGTCCCACCGGACCGCCGCCGAATTTCTCCAGCATGGCGCCAAGCAGTTTTCGGTCCATGACGTCGAGGCCGAGGTGATCGACGTCGAGCCTGGTCAGCGCGGCATCGGCGACGGCGCGCGTGATTTTCCCGTCGGCCTTGACCTCGGCGAAGTCGCGCACGCGGCGCAACAGGCGGTTGGAGATGCGCGGCGTGCCGCGCGAGCGTTTGGCGATTTCGACCGCGCCGTCGTCGACAATGTCGCAGTTGAGCAGGTGGGCCGAGCGCCGCACGATCAGGGCGAGCTCCTCCGGGGTATAGAACTCCAGCCGGGCGACGATGCCGAAGCGGTCGCGCAAGGGGTTGGTCAGCATGCCGGCGCGGGTTGTCGCGCCGATCAGGGTGAAGGGCGGCAGGTCGAGCTTCACGGAGCGCGCCGACGGCCCCTCGCCGATCATGATGTCGATCTGGAAATCCTCCAGCGCGGGGTAGAGGATTTCCTCGACCACCGGGCTCAGGCGATGGATTTCG
>JANXRC010000218.1 GCA_025353195.1 Rhodocyclaceae bacterium | reverse complement strand
GATCCTCTCGGCCCGCGAATTCCGCGACGGCACCATGGAACTTCTCGATCGTCTGGAACCGGGCGGCGCACTGGGCGCCGGCCTGGGGCCGATGAAGGCGGTGATCTATCGGCAGGATCGCAGTGCCGATGCCCGGATCATCGCCAGCGGCATCCGCGAGGACTTCATCAAGCTCAAGGGCCGGGTAGCCGTTCTGGAAACCGTGGTGCCCCATGCCAAGGCCTACAAGGAAGCGGCAACGCTGCGCGTTCCCGTGCATCGCCACGAACGCAAGCGCGAAGGTCCGACGCCGAGCGCCTACACCGTCATGCACCAGCTCGCCTGGGAGTTGATCCCCAGCCTCGAAGGCGTGTTCGCCGATCTGCTGCCCAGACGGGAGGCCCAGCGTGAGTGACGAAGCCCTGCCGCTCCGCGGTGGTGTCGAGACTGATCAGGCCGCACCGGCACCCGCACAAGTGCCAGCGAGGCCCACGTCGATCGAACAGAGACGACGGCTGGTCGCCGAGTCCTTGCAGGTCGGCAATCTGGGCAACAACGCGCGTGACCTGCCGGCCCAGGCCGATCCGACCCATGACTGCCAGATCGAGCTCTCGGTAGGGGATATCCATCCCTATGAGCACAACCCGCGGCGAGCCAGCAACGCCAAGTTCGATGACATCAAGGCATCGATCCGCGCCAACGGCCTGCGCAATCCATTCACGGTAACCCGCCGGCCGGGTGAGTCGCACTTTGTCGTCGAGGCCGGCGGCAACACGCGCCTGCTGGCCATCCGGCAACTTTGGGCAGAGACGCGGGAGCCGCGTTTCCACAAGCTTGGAGTCCTGTTTCGGCCATGGCGCTCGGAAAGTCACGTCCTCACCGCCCACCTCATCGAGAACGAGCAGCGCGGCGACATGAATTTCTGGGACAAGGCCAGCGGTGTCGTTGATCTCAAGGCCCGAATCGAAACGGAGAAGGGAGTCACACTCTCTCTGCGACAACTCGAAGAAGCAATGAAGGCGCTGGGTTTGTCCATCAATACCGCGACGCTCGCCCACTACCTGTTCGCCACCGAGCGGCTGGGCATCCTGGGCGAAGCCGTTATCGATCTCTCGGGCCTGGACGTCAAGACCCTCCAGCCGCGGCTCAATTCCATGAAGCGTTATGCGCAGACGCGCACATCGCTGGCCGAGGACGAACTCTACGCGATGGTCTTCGAACCGGCCTTTCGCCATACTGCCGACGAGTATCGGCGTACGTCTAGCTTCAACATTGCGGCGGTATGCCGTGCATGCGAGGAGGAGCTGGCTGATGTACTCGGCGAGCCTGTTGCCGAACTGCGCACGGCGCTCGAACCGGCGGCACGGTCGCCGCAGGCTTCATTGCCGAGGGCGCCAGCGGAGCCTGCTGTTAGCACCGCTAACACCGGGACGGCCGCTCCCGGTCGCCGTGCTCAGGCAGAAGGTGCGATTCCGGCCAAGACCGAAGGCGCTGCCGTTCATTCTCGGGTTATCGAGCAGGTGCGCGTGTGCGCTGGCCTTGTCGGGATCAGCGATTGTCTGCGCCGCGACGAAGCGGCGCCACTTGGGTACTGCATGGACGCGTTGCCGATTCCGCCTCATGGCGATTCGCTGCATCCAAGCCGGCAATGGGCCTGGCAGCTCTTGGCGCTGGTGTCCGCAACGGCGGCCCCGCCGGAAGGTTTTGCAAGCGGTGATTCCTGTCCCGCTGATAGCGCGTCCCGGGTGCCCGACCCTCCGCTGGATGCATTCCAGTTCGATGCCGCGTTCTTCGATTGGCTGGTCGATGCCAATGACCAGACGGCCAGCGCCTGCTGGGATCTCCTCGGTCTGGTCAGGGAATTTCGCTCATCGGTTTCCACGCCCGGCCTGCCTGGCAGTGGAATAGCTGTAGCGGAGGACGCCTGATGCTGCCGCTGCTCGACACACAGGTGCGCCTGGTACTGCTCAATCACGTCGCCGTGCGGCTGGCCGAGGCGAGGCCGGATGAGCTTAATGCCGCCGGCATCGCGAACGAACAACTCGCGCGCTTGCGGCAACTGTCTGCGCTCGATTTGAACCGCCTGGCCACCATGCGGGAGCTGTCCATCGGCGTGAGCTTTGATGCCGCCGGACTAGCTATGGGGCTGCGCACGGTCTCGCTGGTGAATGAGGCCAAGGCGCTTGAGGCGTATTTCATTCGCCATGGTGCGTCCTGGCAGATGATGAGCGCGCTGTTCAAGATCCGCCGCAAGGTGACGCTCAGGCGCCGCCGAGACTGCGGTGCCTGGAGACGGTCAGGCCGCTTCCCGCTTCCCGATACCGCCCTGCGCGAGCGCATTTACCGGGCATGGATGGCGATCGAGGACCCGGAACCGCGGGTGCGCTACTACCGCTTGCATCAGTTATTCCCAAAGCTCTCCCTCGCCGTTCTGGAGGCAGTGGCGCGCGGTTTCGAGGACGAGCCATGAACGGCCGCCCCTCGATTCCGTCGGGCATCACCGCCGAACTCCTGCTGGACATCTTCGACCTGCCAGTGAGTTTCCACCGTTGCCTGGTCCCGATCACGGGTGGCGTGACGGCGGCGCTGATGCTCTCGCAAGCCATCTGGATCAGCCAGGAACTCGACCCCGAGGTCGGCGGCTGGTTCTGCAGGTCGCAGGAAGAGTGGACTGAAGAGACCGGGCTTTCGCGGTGGGAGCAGGAAACGGCCCGGCGAGCGTTGCGCACCGGCGGCTTTCTCGACGAGCGACGCGCTGGCATGCCGGCGAAGCTCTGGTTTCGGGTACGACCCGAAGCCGTAGGGCGCGCATTGCAGGCGCATGCCAACCCGGTTCGCCGGTGACGGTGCACAGGCCCACGCATGAGAGACCGAGAACCGAGAATCGTAACCAGTGCCGATGACGACCCATGGCAATCCGCCCAACAGGAGCGAGCGCTGGCGACCCTCTGGCCGCTGCTGGGGCGGCATATCGCGTTTCACCGTCGGCTCGTGGACCTGACGGCGAACGTGAAGGCGGCGCTGTTACTCTCCCAATCGATCTACTGGACGCGCCACGGGCGGGACATCGCCCAGACCGGCGGCTGGTTCCTCAAGACCACTGAGCAGTGGCAGATGGAAACCGGACTTTCTGCGAGGGAACAATCCGCGGCACGCGAGGTGCTACGCGAACTGGCGATCCTCAATGAGCAGCGTGTCGGCATCCCGGCCAGGCTGCATTTCCGGCTGTGTGTCGACGAGCTCGGTACCCTCCTCAGCGATGGCATCGGCAGGCCCTCAGTGCGTTTGGACTGGGCCGATGGCGCCGCCGTCGCGGAACTGCTGGGGCCGTCGCTCGCCTATCACCGCCGGCTGGCCGGCATCGGCGGCGGGGTCCATGCTGGCCTGCTGTTGTCACGCGCGCTGCACCTGACGCGGCTGCGGGTGCGCCGGCAGTTGCGGGAATGGATAGGCAGTTCGGCCGACATGTGGACCGAGCAGATCGGCCTCACGCGCTATGAGCAGGAGATTGCGCGTCGGAACTTGGCGCACGCCGGAGTCTGGGAAGAGGTACGGATCGGAACTCCACGCCGGCTCTTCGCCAGGATCCGGCTGGACTGCCTGCTCGCACTGCTGGCCGGCGATGAATCAGCCAATGCCAATCGCATGGTTTTGCCGTATTCGCCAGAGTGCGGTATTGCCACAATCAATATTCGACAAAAAGGTGAAACAAGTATGCGGGATTCCCACATTCATGTTTCGACAAAAATGCCCATACAGTTTCGACAATATCGCCCATACAGTTTCGACAAAACTGCCAATCTACATATACAAGGAAGTACACGTGGTTTAGTACAACAACCACCCACAAGGGAAACCATCGCTGATGAGGGTCGGTCGCAACGTCGTGGTGGTGACCTGATTCTGCCTGAAAGCCTGCTCCCTGAAGAACGTGCGGCGGCGCTCCTCCTGCTTAAGCCCTGCGCGCAGCAAGCCCAGGCCTTGCTCGATGAGCTGAGTGCCCGAATGCAGGCAAGAGCGGTGCATACCAGCCCGCTCGCCTATCTGCGTGGCATGGTCAGGCGAGCCCTGACCGGTGAGTTCGTGCCGGAACTGGGACAGCGCGTGGCGGCTGCCAGGCGCAGGCATGGGGAGGAACTGATCCTGCGTCAGCAGCACGAGGCCGAGCAACAGCGCATTGCCGCCGAGCACGCGACTCCGGAACGCCAGGCCAGGCTCGCATCCCGCCGCGCCGAGATGCGACAGATTGCGGACGCGATGCAGGCAGGGCGCCCGCCGGAGAAGCGCTCGTGAGCCACCTGCCAGTCCGAATTCCCGGCAGTCACAACCACCTCAATCGAAACGGAGTCCGCAATGGCATCCCCTGACGCAATCCTGCAGCAAGAGCGCAATGATCTCGTTGCCACGCTCGCCGCCAACGCCCAACTCGGGCAACTGGCGGATGCCACCCCCGACACCATGAGCTTGCATACCAAGGACGCCTATCGAATCTTTACCGGCCGTGGCGCGGATGGCGCGGGCAAGTTGCCGCCGATTCCTGGGGGCAGGCGCTTTGCGGCCGTCCTCAAATCCATCTGGCACCTGTCGGCGAACGACAACCCTTACGCCGACTGGATCCTGATCCGGATGTACGAGGGGCTGGTCGCCATCCGCGCGCATCTGAGCCGCGTGATCGCGGCGCGCGAGGAGGCCATCGAGCTCCTCAAGCGCAAGGGTCTGTCGCTGGCCGTGATGGGGTCGCGCAGCCCCAAGACCGTCGAGCTCGGGTTTCGCAGCCCCTACGGCTACGCCACGGCGGAGGCGATCGTCGAGTTCGACTACTACGTGCGCATGATCAAGACCCTGATCCACAAGGATCGCATGAGCGACGACGAGGGCAGGGCGGCGATTCGCGAACTCGGCCGGGAGCTGCGCGCCTTGTTCCTCGAACCGATCCGCTGGGAGCGGCATCTCCTGCGCGAGGAACTGCGGCAATTGAGCCGAAGCGACTTCCTGCCTGGAGCGGACGCGCTCGCGCAGCAGCGTGTGCGCGCGGTGGTCGCACTGTTCGGTGAAGTTCCGCGCAAGGTCTTTACCGGCGCGCAGGCGCCACGTCATACGCGGCGGCGCGTCAAGCTGAGCGAGGCCGAATTGCGCCTCCTCGAACAGGCGTCGCTCACCGCAGCCGAGGATATGCCGCAGTCGGACACGGAGTTGCTGTGAGGTCGGCGCCGGCGATCAGCGGGTTTCCGGCCCGGGCCTCGCAGCCCATCGGAATTCAATGAGTCAATCAACCAACGGAGGGTGCAATGTCGAACGAGTTTAGTGGAACCGGAAATGTGGGGGACCTGCCGCTCTTGAACACGGTCATGGTCGGTAGCGAGGAACGGCAGGTCGCCGAGCTTCGGGTGTTCTTCGACGAATACCGCCAGGATGGCAAGGGCGGTCTGGAGCAGGCCGGTGGATTCTGGCTCGACGTCAATGTCTGGGGCGATCGACTGGCCGCGGAGGTAGTGCAGCTCGTGAAGAAAGGTGCGCGCGTGCATGTTATCGGCCGGCTTGCTGAAACCCAGTGGACGGTAACGGCAACCGGCGAGGAGCGAAGCGCGCTGCATTTGAACGCGGACCATCTGTTCCTCAGCCTCACACGGCTGGCCGAGGTCAAGTTCAAGCCGCGGCGCGAGGCGACCGAGGGCCGGGGCTGAGCGTGAGCGACAGCGATAGTCCCGTCGGCGCCGCAACGGCGCCGGCATGTTTCCCCAGCACCGAAGAGATCCGCATGGTCCGCTCGATTGCGCTGCTGGCGCTCATGGAGGCGCAGCGCCACGGCAGATGGGGTGCCTCCTTTCACGGATTTCGCGTTCAGGCCCTGCGGCAAGGCCCGGCACGGGGTTGCGCTGCCCTCACCGAGGTCAGCCTGTCGGTGAGTATTGGCAAGGCTGTTGTCGCGAGTTTTAGCGTAACCGCGAACTATGCCAGCGCAATGGAACCAAATGCATGAGCGATGGTCATCTGATTTGAATATGCGTTGCTCGACTCCCTGCCGCATGGCGGGCGTCGGGCAAACGCTGCCGGTGTACCACGTTGGCTGCGTCAGCCCGATCGATGCATGTTACGCATCGCCCTTCGCTCGCGAGAGCGCCAAAACCGGCCTTATCTCCTGCAAGCCGGTGGCCGCAAGGCTCGGAGGTTTCGTCATTGCTTCAACCCAGTCGGGGAGTTCCATCCCCGTCCGGGGCATGGTCTCCCCATTTTTATGTGAAAAGGAGACCATCATGTCCAAAAAAGCGGAAGCAACCAATCAGTCGTCGTTCTTCAATCTGCACGTCGAAGGTGTCGGCTATCTCAATCGCGTGCGCCGGGTGAAACCGAAGAAGGGCCAGGAGTTTCTGGCCTGCACCGTGTCCGCGATGCGTGGCAGTACCGATGACATCGCTTACACCAAGTTCGATTGCACGGTGAGCGGCGCCGAAGCGCAGAAGATCGTCAAGATGCTGGAAGCCGATGTCGCGGCCGAGAAGACCGTGATCATCGGCTTCAAGATCGCCGATATCTATCCCGAAATGTTCACCTTCGAGAAAGGTGACCGGAAGGGAGAGCTGGGCGTCAGCATCAAGGGTCGTCTGCTGCGGGTCAAGTTCGCCAAGGTCAACGGCGAGTCGCTCGACCTGCCGCAACCGGCGTACTCCGGCGAAGCCGAGAGCGCCGCAGCCTGATCGTTCGCATCAGACTTCAGTTTGGTTAGTTTCTGTTACCCCCAGGGGAGATCTCTCTCCTCTGGGGACCGGTCTCCCCATTTTCTTGTGGAGACCGTCATGAAAGAAGCCCTGTTCAACGTCGTCACCGACCTGAAGCTCATGGTCCTGATCGTCGTTCTTTCCCAGGTCGTCGCGCTCGCCAAGGTGATCGCCTGACCTAGTTCGGAAACCTCTCCTTCGGGCGGGGTTTTCACCTGTGGGCCAACCCAGAGGTGAAAACCCCGCCAACCAACTGAAGGAGAGCCACCATGAAGCAAGCGCTGTGGAACGTCGTCACCAACCTGAAGATCATGGTGCTGTGCATCGTGGTTTCCCAACTCATCGCCATCGTCAAGATCCTGCCGTGACGTGCTTTAGCCCGCAGTCGGCCCGCAGTTATCCATTTGTGCCTGGGTCGTGGCGCTTGTGATCATTTTTCCGGAGCCCCTCGCCA
>JANXRC010000201.1 GCA_025353195.1 Rhodocyclaceae bacterium | reverse complement strand
GCGATTGCTGCGAAGATGAAATAGGAAGATGAACACGCCATTTGCGATTCAGTAGGCCACCGACAAGAGCAGGTCGCCGCTCAATGGCCGGTACGTAGCGGGCTGCGGACGACATTGGCGCAACAGCCGACGGACCGCTTCGGCCGAGGACCTGCCTCATGCCAGCGACAACGGGCAGCAAGTCGGCCTTATGGAAAGCTTTGCATAAGGCCGATTATGCAAAGTACCCGATTATGGAAAGTAGTCGGTGCGCCTTGGGCCAGGTAGTAGGCGGAGAGCGGATTGGCAGGAGGCCGAGTTCGCCGGAAGGTTGACATAATTTCAGTGGTCTCTTGGAGTGGTTGTTTCACTTCAGGAGACCGATATGAACCACACTTCTCTGTCCCGGGCTGCGCGAAGCGTGCAGCCATCGGCGCCGTTTTCCCTTTATGTCGCCGAGGAGCTGCGCCGCTACGACGAGCACCTGCGCGATGTTCGAGGATTGTCGTCAGGTACCCGCCGCCAGCGTACTTCGATCGTAGGGCGCTTGCTGCGACGGAAGTTCGCTGAACGCCCAATCGATGTTGCCAAGTTGCGTCCCGAGGACGTTCGCCGGTTCCTTGCTGACCAACTGGACGCGCGTCGATCGCCATCCAATGCATCGCAGTTGGCATCGGCGTTGCGTAGCTACTTCCGTTACCGGACCATCTGCGGCGATCAGGTTGGCGGGCTGACCGCAGTCATCACGAACCCGGTTCACTGGAAGCTGGCATCACTCCCACGAGCGCTCAACCCGGACGAGGTCGACCGCCTGTTGCAATCCTTCACGACCGTTCGTCGGTCGCCGAAGCGTGGCTACGCGATTGTCCGCTGTGCACTCGACATGGGGCTGCGTGCCGGGGAAATCGCACGCCTCCTGATCGGCGACGTCGACTGGCATGCAGGCACGGTGACGCTACGGGGTACGAAGTCGCTGCGTCAGGACATCCTGCCGTTGCCGATGGAGACCGGGCAGGCGCTGGCCGACTATCTGCAGCATGAACGTCCACACACCAGCAATCCGGCGATCTTCCTCCGCTGCCAGGGAGGATGCGATCAACCGATTACGTCGATGGCGATCCAGAAGGTGATCAAACGGGCCGGCCGCCGAATTGGCCTGATGCATTTCAGTGCGCACGCGCTACGTCACACCCTGGCGTGCCGCCTGGTGGCGAATGGAAGTTCGCTCAAGGAAGTCGCCGACGTTCTGCGCCACCGATCGCTGGAAACCACTCGGATCTACGCCAAGCTCGATACGCCGAAGCTATCCACCGTGCCGCTGCCATGGCCGGGGAGCGGGTCATGAGCCGGCGCACCAGTTTGCAGGCAAGGATCGACGCCTTTCTTGCCGAGCGCCGGCGTCTTGGCTTCAAGTTGCATTCGTGGGACACGCTCTTGTCTGGCTTTGCGCGCTACGTGGTCAGCGGACATCATCGCGGAGCACTGACCGTCGAATTGATGGCGGACTGGGCACGGCACGACAAGGGAAACCGCGAAACTCCGGGGACATGGGCGCGCCGCCTGGAGAAGATACGGCTATTTGCCCGCTATCTGAGGCAGTTCGAGCCGGATACCGAGATCCCGGACGAGTCGATCTTCGGGCCGGTTCCCGGCCGTGTGGCGCCGCATATCTACCGCGAAGACGAGATCGTCGAATTGCTGGCGGCGGCGCGCAAACTCGGACCTCGCGGCAGTTTGCGCCCGATGACATTCGAGACGCTGTTCGGCCTGATGGCGTCGACCGGACTACGCGTGTCCGAGGTCCTTCATCTGCGCGATGCCGATGTCGATCTCAAATGCGGGATGCTGACTATCCGGCAAACCAAGTTCGCCAAGTCCCGACAGTTGCCGATGCATCCGACCACGGTCAATGCCCTGGCGCGCTACCGACGACAACGCGCACTGCATGTTCCGACGACAGCCGAGACTCCGTTCCTCATCGGCAGCCGTGGCCGGCGACTCGGGCTACCGCTTGGCGACCGCCAGGCACACCGTGTCTTCAATGCGTTGCGTGACAGCCTCGGCTGGGTCAATCGCGGTGCGCACGATGCGCCACGCCTTCATGACTTGCGTCACACCTTTGTCGTCCGGCGCCTGATGCTCTGGCATGCCGATGGCACCGACATCGACCAGGTGATGCTGGCGCTGTCGACCTATCTGGGGCACACCGAGATCTTCTACACGTACTGGTATCTGACGGCCGTTCCCGAGTTGATGGCGCTGGCCGGCGGTAAGTTCGAGCGCTTTGCTGATCTCGCGGGAGGCAGCGATGAGTAAGGTCACGCCACCGAAGCCGCCCCCGTCATTTGCCGCGCTCGTCCAAGCCTACTTCGCCGAACATCTGACACAGCACCGGGCCTTGAGTCCGCAAACGATCGCTGCCTACCGCGACGCTTTCATGCTGCTTCTCGGATTTGCCGAGTCTCGTCTCGGCAAGGCCCCGACCGCAATGGCACTGGCTGACATCACGCCGGATCTGATCATGGCATTTCTCGACCATCTGGAACGCCAACGACACAATTCCGTGCGTAGCCGCAATGCGCGCCTGGCAGCACTGCGGTCCTTTCTGAAATTCGCCGCCCACCGGGATGTGTCGTCGCTGCAGGTGATCGAGCGCGCCCTCGGGGTTCCGGTGAAGCGCTTCGAGCGACCGATGTTCGGCTACCTGACCCGCGATGAGATGCTGGCGGTGATCGGCACGCCAGACGAAACCTGGATTGGCCAGCGGGACCACGTGTTGTTCCTGATGCTTTACAACGCTGGCGCCCGCGTCTCCGAGATCATCGGGGTCAAGGTCGGTGACGTGGTGCTCGACGCCGGCGCTGCCTGCGTTCATCTGCATGGTAAAGGCCGCAAGCAGCGCAGCATTCCGCTGTGGCGCTCGACCGTCAAGGCAGTCCGCGCCTGGCTACGCTTGAATCCTCAGTTCGGCGCGACGTCAACGTTGCTGCCAAACCGAAACGGCCAGGCCATGACGCGAACCAACGTCACCTTGAGATTGACGTTGGCAGTGAGCTCAGCAACCGGCGCGTTTCCTGACTTGGCGAAGCGGCGTATCTCGCCACATACCATTCGACATACGACGGCGATGCATCTGTTGCAGGCCGGTGTCGATATCAGCGTGATTGCGCTCTGGCTCGGACACGAGAGTCCCGCAACGACTCATCACTACGTCGAGGCTGACCTGACCATGAAGGAGCGTGCCTTGGCCAAGCTTCACGAACCGGCGGCCAAGATCCAGCGTTACCGGGCACCTGACGCGCTCATCGGCTTCTTGAGGTCCCTCTGATTATGCAAAGGTCGGAATTCCTGCCTGCCACTGCCAATCAGTATTCGGCACGCATTCCGACCGACTACTTTCCATAATCGGGTACTTTGCATAATCGGCCTTATGGAAAGCTTTGCATAAGGCCGAGCACCAGCCTCATGCCAGCCGCATCGGACAGCAACTCGGCCAGTGCTGCCGTTGGGCCTGTGCCAAAACTCTGGCAGCAAAGTGACGGTTGACC
>JANXRC010000189.1 GCA_025353195.1 Rhodocyclaceae bacterium | reverse complement strand
CGTGACCAGCGTCCCGTAGATCGGAATCAGCGCGCCGAACTCATCCATCGGCGGGTTCCAGTCCTGGCGCCAGATGAAGCTGAAACCGAATTTCTGGATCGACTCCCAGGACCCGACGAATAGCGAAACGATAATGCCGGCCAGCATCAGCAGCGTCAGCGCGGCAAAGGCGCGCGTCAGGTTGAAGAACAACCAGTCGCCGAACTTGCGGCCGGCGCCAGTGCCTGCGGCACCCGTATCCTGCGTCGCGCTCATTGTCGGGAAGCCAGTAGGGTCAGGAAATATCTGCGCCGACGGAAGGCGGCGCAGACCACGGGTTTCGAATTACTTGGCGGCAAAAACAGGCTTGCCGGAAGCATCCTTGATGTTGGCCCATGATGCGTGGATCAACTTGATCAGACTGTCGGGCAGGGGCACGTAGTCCAGCTCATCCGCAAGCTTGCCGCCGTTCTTGTACGCCCACTCGAAAAACTTCAACACTTCGGTCGCCTGGGCCGGCTTGTCCTGCACCTTGTGCATCAGGATGAAGGTCGCGCCGGTGATCGGCCAGGCGTCCTTGCCCGACTGGTTGGTCAGGATCTCGTAGAAGGACGACTTGGTCCAGTCTGCCTTTGCGGCCGCCGCCTTGAACGTAACATCGCTCGGCACCGGATAGTTGCCATCGGCATTTTGCAGCAGCGTGTAGGTCATCTTGTTCTGCAGGGAATAGGCGAAC
This sequence comes from Rhodocyclaceae bacterium, assembly GCA_025353195.1. Taxonomy (GTDB): domain Bacteria; phylum Pseudomonadota; class Gammaproteobacteria; order Burkholderiales; family Rhodocyclaceae; genus Sulfuritalea. The sequence goes on along the minus strand of JANXRC010000189.1, from coordinate 9,032 downwards.
TCGACGTAGCCGATGGAGCCCGGCAGACGCTGAACAAAGGCCGAAACACCCTCGTTGCCCTTGCCGCCAAGGCCAACCGGCCACTGCACGGCGGTGCCTTCTCCGACCTTCTGCTTCCACTCGGGGCTTACCTTGGAGAGGTAGTTGGTGAAGATGAAGGTGGTGCCGGAACCATCGGAGCGACGAACCACGGCAATCGCCTGGTCGGGCAGGGCTACTTTCGGATTCAGGTCGGTGAGCGCCTTGTCGTTCCACTTGACGATCTTGCCGAGGAAAATGTCGGCCAGTACGGCGCCCGTTAGCCGAATCTCGCCCGACTTGATACCCGGCAGATTGTAGACCAGCACCTCACCGCCGATCACGGCGGGAAACTGCATCAGTCCCTGCTTGTCGAGTTCGTCCTGCTTGAGCGGCATGTCCGAAGCGCCGAAATCCACCGTCTTGGCGACGATCTGCTTGATGCCACCGCCGGAACCGATCGACTGGTAGTTGATCTTGTTGCCGGTGGCCTTCTGATAGGCCTCGGCCCATTTGCCATAGATCGGAGCGGGGAATGTCGCACCCGCGCCGGTGATGTCGGCAGCCTGTGCTGACAGGGGCAACAGCGCCGCGACAAACGCCGTCGTGACAATTTTTCGGAAATCGGGGAAGTTCATGGAAGCACCTCATTTTTTGGTCGGGCCTTCACTGTAGTCAGCAATTATTACAGGAGTGTGACTCGCAGCGCCCCGCATAGCCGGAGCCATGAGTCAAATCTCCCAGGCACCGGCGGGGCTCTCCAACAAGGGCGTGCAACCTCTCCGTAACGAAATGGCCATCAGGCGGTAACGCCGGGTTTCGAGAATGCCGACGAACCCACAGAGCCAAAAGGAGAATGCCATGCAACAACATCAAACGGAAACCATCGCCGTCAGCCAACACGCTGGCTACACCGTTGCGCTGGCGCACAGCGAAGACGAAGTCCGCGAAGCGCAGCGCCTGCGCTACAAGGTGTTTGTCGAGGAACTCGGCGCTCACATCCGATCCGGCACGCCGAACCACGACGTCGATCGCTTCGATCCGTTCTGCGACCACTTGGTCGTGCGCGAAAACGATGCCAACCGCATCGTCGGCACCTACCGCATCCTGTCACCGGACGCCTCCCGCCGCGCCGGCGGTTACTACTCGGAAGGCGAGTTCTACCTGCCGCGACTGCAGAACCTGCGTAGCCGCATGGTGGAAGTAGGGCGTTCATGCACTCATCCGAGCTATCGTAGCGGCGCGGTCATCACCCTGCTGTGGGCCGGCCTCGCCGAGTACATGGTGACCCGCAACTACGAGTACCTGATCGGCTGCGCCTCGATCGGCATGGCTGACGGCGGGCACAACGCGGCCAACCTCTTCACCCATATCGGTCCCGCCAACATGGGTCCGGCCGAATACCGCGTGTTTCCCAGGCACCGCCTGCCTTTTGAACGGCTCGTCACCCAACAACCCGCGCTGATTCCGCCCCTGATCAAGGGATATCTGCGCATTGGCGCCTGGGTCTGCGGTGAACCGGCTTGGGATCCCTACTTCAACACCGCCGATTTGCTTCTGCTGCTGCCGATGTCGCGCATGAATCCGCGCTACATGCGCCATTTCATCAGGTCCGTCGAACGGGATGCGGCATGACCCTTGCGAAGGTCCTGATGGGCCAGCGCCTTTCCGGGCGCAGCGGCGTCCACGCAAAGCACGTCGACCGTCGACTGCATCTATTGATGGTGACCGACGTCTATTTTCCACGCATCAACGGTGTCTCCACCTCGATCCAGACCTTCCGTGCCGATCTCGCCAGACTCGGCATGCGGACCACGGTAGTGGCGCCCGATTATCCGGGGACCGACATCGCGGCTGACGACGCAGCGGACATCATTCGTCTGCCCTCGCGTGCCGTGCCGCTGGACCCGGAAGACCGGCTGATGCAGTGGAATTCTCTCGCTCACCTTGATCGCCGTCTCGCCGGCACCGACTTTGACCTGGTGCATGTCCAGACTCCCTTTGCCGCGCACTATGCCGGTCTGCGCTTCGCCCGGGCGCGCGGGATTTCCTGCATCGCCACGTATCACACCCATTTCGAGGAATACCTGTTCCACTACATCCGGTTTCTGCCGCGGCGCGCGCTGCGTTTTGCTGCTCGCTGGCTGGCCCGGCATCAGTGCGGCGCGCTCGACGCCGTCGTGGTGCCGTCGCAGCCGATGGCCGCCACCTTGCGCGACTACGGCATCAGCACACCGCTGCAGGTGATTGCCACCGGCTTGCCGGAAAGCCAGTTCGTGCGCGGCGACGGCAAGCGATTCCGCCAGGCCTGGGGCATCGCGCCGGAGCGCAAGGTGGCGCTCTTCGTCGGCCGCACCGCCCACGAAAAGAACATCGGTTTCCTCCTCGAAATGATGGCGCTGGCACGTCAGCAGCAGCCGCAACTGATGCTGGTGATCGCCGGCGAAGGCCCTGCGCTGCCGGCATTGCGCCGCCAGGCCAGCGCTCTGCGACTCGACGACGATGTCCGCTTTGTCGGCTATCTGCCGCGCGCGGGTAGCCTGCGCGACTGCTATGCCGCCGCCGATGTCTTCACCTTCGCCTCGCATACGGAGACTCAGGGCCTGGTACTGCTAGAAGCGATGGCGATTGGCCTGCCGGTGCTGGCCATTGCGGCACTGGGGGCCGCCGAAATTGTTCTCCCCCGGCGCGGTGCTGTCGCCGCCGCTGACACGCCGCAAGCGTTCGCCGAGCAGCTGGTCACACTGCTCGAGCGGCCGGCAAAACTAGCTGCCATGGCCACTGAAGCCGTGGCCTTTGCCCGCGAATGGGATGCCGCGACTCAGGCCGCCCGCCTGGCCGTGTTCTACCGCGAACTGCTGCGCGCCGCGGCTGCCATCGACTGCACCCAGCCCGTGTCGGCCAGCCGATGAATACCGATCCCCTCGTCGAAGAAAGCCCCTTCAAGGGCGCGACTGGCTTGCGCCGCATCTGGAACGCCTTCAACTATTCGCTGTCCGGCCTGCACGCCGCCTATCTCAACGAAGACGCCTTCCGCCAGGAAAGCTGGCTGGCGGCGCTGCTGATCCCAATCGCCTTGGTGTTGCCGGCACCGGGCGTCGGCAAGGCGCTGATGATCGCCAGCGTCCTGCTGGTGCTCATCGTCGAACTGCTCAACTCTGCCATCGAGGCGGCGATCGATCGCATTTCACTGGATCGGCATCGGCTCTCGAAGCGCGCCAAGGACATCGGCAGCGCGGCGGTGCTGATCGCCCTGATCGACGTGCTGACCACCTGGTCGCTGGTACTGTTCTCGTGAGTACGACATGACCGGTCCCCTCCATGTCGCGGTGGTCACGGAAACCTACCCGCCGGAGGTTAATGGCGTCGCCATGACGCTCGGCCGAATGCTTCAGGGCCTCATGGCGCGGGGGCATCGCGTCAGCCTGACGCGACCGCGCCAGCATGCGCAGGAGACACCGCTTGCCTCGGCGCGGCATACGACCACGCTGGTGCGCGGGCTGCCGATTCCGGGTTATGCCGGCCTGAAGTTCGGCCTCCCGGCGCGGCGGCTGTTGCTCCGCCAGTGGCACGCCGACCGGCCGGATGTGGTGCAGGTCGTCACCGAAGGACCGCTGGGCGCGTCGGCCATCGCTGCGGCGCGCGAATTGGGCGTCCCCGTGGTGTCCGAGTTTCACACCAATTTCCAAGCCTACAGCCGGCATTACGGGTTTGGCTGGCTGGAAGGCCTGGTCGCGGCCCACCTGCGGCGCCTGCACAATCGCAGCCGCATGACCCTGGTGCCGTCCCGCCAACTCGGAGTCGATCTGCTGCGCCGGGGCTATCACGGCGTTCGTGTGGTAGCCCGCGGTGTCGATACGGAACTGTTCAATCCGTCTCGCCGCAGCGCCGCACTGCGCGCCGCCTGGAACGTCGTCGACCGCGACCTGGTGGTGGCCCATGTCGGCCGTCTGGCGGCGGAAAAGAATCTGCCGCTGGTGCTCTCCACCTTCGCCGCGATCCGCGCCCATGCCCCGACCGCGCGGCTGCTGTTGGTCGGCGACGGCCCGTTGCGCCAGCAGCTCGGGCAACAGCATCCCGAGCACATTTTCGCCGGCATGCGCCACGGCGAAGACCTCGCCGCCCACTACGCCTCGGCCGACCTGTTCCTGTTTCCGAGCGTGACCGAAACTTATGGCAACGTCACCCTCGAGGCGCTGGCCAGCGGCCTGCCGGTAGTGGCCTATCGCATGGCGGCGGCTGCCGAGCTGATCCGCCATGGTGACAACGGCATGCTGGCCGATCCGGGTGCCGGCGACCAGTTCGTGCGCGCCGCGCTCGATCTCGTCACGCGTCCCGGCGCTCTGCGGCGCGCCGCCGCTGCCGCACCAGCGAGCGTCGCCGCGCTCGATTGGGATCGCATCCATGATCAACTGGTGGCTGCCCTGCGCGAAGCCATGGCCCGACCCGCCATACCGGCGCCGGACGCAGCGAGCTTCTGCCTTCTTTCCGACTGATGCAGGTCCGCTCGATCTTCATCTCCGACGTCCATCTCGGCACCCGCGCCTGCCAGGCCGATCGGCTGCTGGACTTCCTGCGCGACTATGAAAGCGAGAAGCTGTTCCTGATCGGCGACATCATCGACTTCTGGTCGATGAACCGCGGCATCCACTGGACCCCGGCGCAGAACACCGTGGTGCAAAAGGTCCTGCGCCGCGCCCGCCATGGCCAGCAAGTGATGCTGATCCCCGGCAACCACGACGAGGCGATGCGCGAGTACAACGGGCTTTCCTGCGGCGATATCGAGGTGAGGCTCGAACACGTTCACGTGGCCGCTGACGGCAAGCGTTACCTGCTGTTACACGGCGACGAGTTCGACCAGGTGACGCGCTACCACCGCTGGCTGGCGGTGATCGGCGACGTCGGCTATAGCTTGCTGGTACGCCTCAACACCGCGCTATCGCGATTGCGCCGCCTGCTGCGCCGTCCCGGCTACTGGTCGCTGGCAGCTATGCCAAGACCCGCGTCAAGCGCGCCGTCTCTTTCATTTTCGACTTCGAGGACTCCGTGATTCGCGCCGTTCGCGACCGCGGGCTGGACGGCGTGATCTGCGGCCACATCCACAGCGCCGCGCTGCGCCCGGTCGGCGATTTGCTCTACGTCAATTGTGGCGACTGGGTGGATAGCTGCACCGCCATCGTCGAACATCACGACGGCCGGCTAGAACTGGTCCGCGCCTGGCAAGCCGTCGCCGCAGCGGCAGCGATCCCGGCACAGGCAGTCCCCGCCGCCGTGTCGTCAGCGCCGACTCATGGCGAACTGCCGCAAAGCGCCATCGCTTGTAACGAGGGTGTAATACAAGCGCAGTAATTTGTCGGCCATGCAGAGGCAACACGTCGTCCCGATTCCTTTCCGGCATTGGTCCAATGGCACAACAAATCACCCTCAAACTGACAGTCGCCGAAGACCGCCACGCCGCTCTGCTGAAGCATCCGGCATTCGCCGCAGCGACCGGCCGCGAGCAACACCCGCTGGTCAGCATCTACTACGACACCGGTCGCCTGGCACTGCGCCGTGCCGGCATCCTGCTGCGCCTGCGCAAGCAAGGCGCGTCATGGCAGCAAACGGTCAAGCGCCAGGACGATTCGAGTGGTGGCCTGACCAGGCGACCGGAGTGGCAGACGCCTTACCCCAACCACTTCGACTTTGCCTGCGTCGATGACGCTGAACTGCGCGACTGGCTGCAACGGGACAAGATTGCGGGTCGCCTCGCCGCAGTATTCGAAACCAACTTCCGCCGCACCGTCTGGCAACTCGATCCGGCTCCGGATACCCGCATACTGGTCAAGCTCGACCGCGGCTGGATTGCGTCCAACGGTCGCCGCGAAAGCATTTCGGAACTCGAACTGCAACTGGTGTCGGGCAGCATCGAAAATCTCTACGTCCTGGCCCTGGAACTGGCGCAGAGTCAGGCGCTGCCGCCCTTGCTGCTGTCGAAGGCGGAGCGGGGCTACCGGCTCTCGCTCAACACGCCGGCCGCCCCGGTGCGGGCCCGCGACGTGCCGATCGATGCAAATGACACGCCGTTGGCCGCGTTCCGCCTGATCGCACTGGACTGCCTGGCGCATCTGCAACTCAACCACGATGGCGCCGTGCGCAGCGACGATGCCGAATACGTGCATCAGATGCGGGTCGCCACGCGCCGCTTGCGCGCTGCGATGCGCATGTTTCGCCCGATGCTGCCAGCCGGCTTTGCCGAACACCTGGCCCCGCCGCTGAGCGAACTGATGCGCGCGCTGGGACAAGCCCGTGATCTGGATGTGCTAATGGCCGAGATCGTTGTTCCGGTAGCAAGGGCCCTGCCGGACGAGCCGCGCCTGACCGATCTGGCCAGCGCCGTCACCAACCGTCTCTATGCCGCCCGTGCTCACACCCGCCATGTCCTGCGGCAACCCGGCTACAGCCAGCTGTTGCTGACCGCCGGCAGCCTGCTGCAGCGCGCCCCCTTCATCGAACCGCCCGGCGCCAGCACTGCGCCGCCCCTGCTGCAGTTCGCCGACCGTCGCCTGCACCGTCTGCAGAAGAAGGTTCTCGAGCTTGCCGATGCCGCCCGCATCGATTACCCGCCCTCGCTGCACCAGTTGCGCATTGGCATCAAGCGACTGCGCTACGCCATCGAATTCTTCGGGCCGATGATTCCAGGCCGGTCAGGCGCCACCATAATCAAGCGACTCGCCGGCCTTCAGGACGAGCTGGGGCAACTCAACGACCTCGCCAGCGCCGGCACCCTGTTGATGGTCTGTGCCGGAAAAGACGCCCATCTGCGCGAAGCCGTGACGCTGATCGGCGGCTGGCACGGCACGCGCCACATGGACCTGCTCGGCGACATCCCCGACAAGCTGAAACTGATTCGCGGACTGAACCTGCCGACCCTGGAGCGAAGCGCAGCCGAGGGGCAGGGCTAACGCGGCAACAATATCGCTGCGCAGCCGCGTCGCAAGCGTGCGGCGATCCAGTCCCACCGTAGCGTGCGCGGCAAGAAAGTTCAGTTGAACCACAAGGCCATCGGCGGCGGCAATACGCCACATCGACTGCAGCAGGCTGGTCTCGCCGCAATAGACCGGCGCTTGCGCCGGCCTTTCGTCACCGGTTTGATAGCGCAGCGCCACCGGCTGGATCGGCACGCCGCTCATGATCGCTCCCTGCAGCAGCGCGCCATGGAAAGGCAGTACCTGGCGGCCATCGCTCGTCGTGCCTTCGGGAAAGGCCACCACACCCATGCCTTCGGCCAGACATGCCGCCAGCTGTCGAGTGACCTCGTGGGCGGCGCGCGGCGAACCGCGGCGAATATAGATCGTGTCGGCTCGCGCGCTCATCCAGCCTATCAGCGGCCATTTGCGCAGATCGGCTTTCGCGACGAAGGCTGCCGGCGATACTGCGTTGACGGCGAACATGTCCAGCCAAGAGACGTGATTCGCCACGTGCATCAACGCGGTGTTGGTACCGCCAACCCTCAGCTCCACCCCGAGCATTTCGAGCAGCTGCCGCGACCAGCGTTGCTTGATCGCATGGCGCCCGCACTGCGCAAGCCGCGAATAGGCGCAGAAGACAGTCACCGCACCCGCGGCAAGATGCAACGCAACCCGCAACAGCCGCCAGATTGCACGCAGATTCGCCAAGGTCTCGTTCATGAGCAAATTATTGGGCACCAATGCGTCACAACGATGACAAGCCCGCGGTCTTGAAAATTGGACAAGCCGGTACTCCGTCTTGTCATTTCTTTGTCACGCGCGTGAACTAGTCTCCGGGTCTCATTCGGGCGGAGACAATAGTGGATCTGATTCTGTGGCGCCATGCTGACGCAAAGGGAGCCGACGGCCCGGTAGCCGACGCCGACCGGGAACTCACCGCGGCAGGACTTCGGCACGCGCACCAGATGGCCGAGTGGCTTCTTCAGCAGCGCCTGCGAGATCCTGTAGTGCTGTCGGGTCCCGCGCGACGCGCGATGCAGACGGCGCAGACGCTCGGTCTGCCGGTCAAGGTCATGAGGCAACTCGGTGTCGGCGCCAGCGTTGCCGATCTGCTCGGCGCCGCCGAATGGCCCGATCGCCCCGGCGCGATCATTCTGGTCAGCCATCAGCCGGCGCTGGGACGAGTGGCTTCGCTGTTGCTCGCCGGAGTGGAGGCCGACTGGACCATCAAGAAGGCCGGAGTCTGGTGGTTCACCAACCGCGTGCGCCACGACGAAACTCAGACTGTGTTGCGCGGCGTGCGCAATCCGTGATTGGTTCTTTCAAGAGTCGGTGCTTGTGATACGGCGATTCAAGTCGACTTGGCGGTCTGTGTCTGGCGCCTGATCGCGCTGGCGGCGAACAGCGTCTGGCCGGCCCAGTAGGTGAGGATGATCGAAAACGCCGCACCGGGCAGCGGCTGGGCGAAGCGGTGGATGCCGATCAGGGTATCGGAGAAGCCGAACAGCAGCGCGCCGGCCAGTGGCCCCCAGCGGATCAGGACGTCGGCTTGCGCGTCCAGCGCGCAGGCGGCGGCACGCCAGATCATCGCTGCGATGACGATCACATAGACCACCAGTGGCAGCGTGAATGTTCCCGCGCCGGGCAGCATCAGCCACAGCCCGGTTCCCGCGAAAACACTCACCGGCGCCAGCAGAACCAGCGCCTGGTTGCGGCTCCATTGCACAAACGCGGCGACGTACAGCGCGTGGCCGATGGCGAAGGCGATCATGCCCGGCAGAAAGGCATTGGGCAGTGCCAGGCAGACATCGCCCACAGCTCCGGCCAGCAGTCCCCAGGCGATGCGGCGCCCGGCGCCGCTGCCGGCGTGGTGCCACACCGCCACGGCCAGCGCGACCACCAACCAGGGCTTGGTCAGCAACTTGAGCCAGAACATGTCGAGTGCCAGTCCGACCAGGTACAGGCAAGCGGCCAATACCGCAGAGACAATCAGCAGGACGGGATTCACGGAGTTTCTCATCAGCAGGAAGATCGACGGTGCAACCACAGCAGCATACTCGCCAG
>JANXRC010000208.1 GCA_025353195.1 Rhodocyclaceae bacterium | reverse complement strand
GGCCGGTGGTGAAGGTGTCGCCGATGTTCATCACCGCCAGCCTAGCCGCGTAATGGCCGCGCACGACCTTCTCCTGCTCGGCGGTGATGCCGGTGTCGCCGGACAGATAGACCACCAGGCCGTTGCTGAACTTGAGGATGTAGCCGGTGGCCTCGCCGACGTAGCCGGCAATGCCGGCGTCCTTCATGTTCTTGCCGAGGTCGCCGCCGATGTAGTCGGGATCGAGGCCGTTGCTGTGGATCGCCTGCACCGTGGCGATGCTGACGCCGCCGATTTTCACGCTGGCGCCGAAGCGGGAGAGGATGGAATTCTTCGGGTCGCCGCCGGCGGCCTTGAGCTTGTTGGCGAAGAAGGGCGGCATCTCGCTGCCGGTGACGATCTTGGCGTTCTTGGCCACGGCGATGTTGACGGCGCTGGTGTTCGGCAGGGCCGAGACCGAGGTATCCGGCTTGTCGCAGGCGCCGGAATTGGGCGCCTTGTTGTGCGCATTGCCGACGTGGTCGCCATGCATGTGGGTGACGAGGATGACGTCGATTTTGCCCAGGCGCGGATCGTCTGCGCCGGCGACGGTGCGGCCCGGATCGTAGAGGATGCGCGTGCCGTTCGGGTCTTCGAACATCATGGCGCGGTCGAGCGGGCAGAGTTCGCCGTCGTGGCCGCCGAGCGGCGTGATTTTCACGTTCGCGGCGAGCGCGGGCTGCGCGAGCAGCGCCCCGGCGGCGAGCGCGCCAAGCATTGAAGCGATTTTCATGGCGGGTCTCCTGTTGGGCATTTTTATGATTTTGGTGCTGCGCCAAAAAGGTACCATGTTTTAGGCCTCAACGACTGCCCGTGCGCGGAGAATTGCCGTGCCCGGCGCACGGGCGTCCGCCCTGCCGACCGCGGGAAGTTGTCTACGTTGCCGACGGCGCGGCGGAATACATCTGCGTCATGCGCGCGGCCTCGGCGGCGACTCGCTGGCGCAGGTCGGGCGGGGCCAGCACCTCGACGTCGGCGCCGAACTTGAGGATGTCCATGATCAATTCGCGGTGGTCGGCGTAGGGGAATTCGAGCAGCCAGGAACCGTCCGCGCTGTAGGCGCCCTTCTGCTTCGGGTGCCAGGTCTCCTGAGCGACCCAGCGCGCGCGCTTCGGGGTGAAGCGCAGTTTGGCGTGCTGCAGCCTGCGCCCGGAGAAAATGCCGTAGCCGGCGCCGAGCACTTCGTCCAGGCTGCGATGCGAGACCTCGCGCGCCTTCTTCTCGATGACATTGGCCTCACGGATCGAGTCGAGGGAGAAGTTGCGAATGTCGTTGCGCAGGTGGCACCAGGCGTCGAGGTACCAGTTTTCGCGGTAATACACGAGGCGCTGCGGCGAGACTTCGCGCTCGGTGGTTTCGCCGCTGCCGCGGGCGAAGTAGGTGATGGCGAGGCGCTTCCGGCGCAAGAGCGCTGCGCCGACCTTCTCGAAATGCGCGAGCTTGAGGTCGCGGCGGCCGAGGCCGACGATGAGGACGCGGCGACGAATTTCGTCGGCGGTGTTTTCGGCGCTGCCGAGCAGGCCGTTGAGGCGCGCGATCAGCGGCTGGATGTGCGGCGTCAGGATGCCGCCGGGATCGAGGTCGGTCAGCAGGTGCTGCATGGTCAGCAGCGCATGGACTTCGCCCGAGTTGAACCAGAGGCCGGGCAGTTCGTACTGGGCGCCGGCCTCGGCATGCGGCGTGTCGAAGCGGTAGCCGCCGGCGTCCCTGTCCCAGACGATCGGCGCATTGAGGCGGTTGCGCATGTATTCGAGGTCGCGCTTGAGCGTGGCGCGCGAGACTTCCAGTGCTGCCATCAGGTCGACAAAGGGCACCAGCTTCCGGTCGTGGATCATCTGGTCGATCTTGTAGAAGCGCTCAGTGCGATCCATGGCGCGACTCGGAGGTGAATTGGCGGAAGTGTTCGAGGCGGCGCGGGTGGATCACGCCGCTGGCCACGGCGGCCTTGATCGCGCAGTCAGGCTCGGCCTCGTGTTTGCAGTCGCGGAAGCGGCACTGACCGAGGAAGGGACGGAACTCGACGAAGCCGAATTCGATTTCCTGCGGGGTCAGGTGCTTGAGGCCGAACTCCTGCAGGCCGGGGCTGTCGATCAACGTGCCGCCCGGACAGGTGTCGTTCGGCAGCCGGTAGAGGCGGGCGTAGGTGGTCGTGTGCTTGCCGGTGTCGAGTGCGGTCGACACCTCGCGGGTGGCGGCGGCGGCGCCCGGCACCAGGGCGTTGATCAGGGTCGACTTGCCCATGCCGGACTGGCCGACCATCACCGAGCTTTCGCCTGCCAGCAGCGGCAGCAGGGGCGAGGCGTCGAGCTTGGCCGAGAGTTCGACGACGCGGCAGCCCAGCGCGACGAAGGGCGCCAGCAGGACTCGCGCGGCGGGCAGCGCTGCCGTCAGGTCGCACTTGTTGAGCACGATGACCGGCGCCAAGCCTTCGTGCTCGGCGGCGACCAGCG
>JANXRC010000134.1 GCA_025353195.1 Rhodocyclaceae bacterium | reverse complement strand
ATTTTCGCCTGGGCGAACAGACCGACCTTATCGCCCAGCACCTTGACGATGCCGCCGGCCTGACCTGCCGCGGTGCCCGAGGCATCCAGTGTGCCGGTGACGCTGACCACACCGGAGTTGCCGCCGCCCAGCCAGATTTCGCCGCTGCGGGATTCGAGACTGCGGGCGCGGATGACGCCGTCGTTGTTGAGGACGGTGGACAGCAGGGCATCCCTGGCCTGCGCATTCATCACCACGCGACCGCCGTCGGCGATCATGACGCCGGTATTGTCGGCGCGCGCTGCAGCGGCGGCGAGGTTGACCTGGAAGCTGAGCATGCCGTCGTGATCGAAATCGAGATTGACCGAGTCGCCGGCGGCGAGACCGATGCTGCCGCCCGTGGCGTTGATGGTGCCGCTGTTGCTGACTTGCGGGGCGATCAGCGCGACGAAGCCGCCGCTGGCGATGTTGATGCTTCCCTGATTGACCACTGCACCTGCGCCGCCAGAATTGACGAAGCTGTATTTGCCGGCGAGAAAATTGGCATCGGAAATGCCCAGCGAGGAGGCGACCAGGCCACCGACATCGACCTGTGCGCCAGGCGCGAAAAGAATGCCGCTGGGATTGGTGAGGAAGACATGTCCGTTGGCGGTGAGGCGCCCGTAAATGGCCGATGGATCGCCGCCCTGGACGCGGTTGAGGATGACCGCCGCAGCGCTGGGCTGGGCGAAGTTGACCTGCGCCTGGCTGCCGATGTTGAAGCTGTCCCAGTTGACAATCGCGCTGTTCGACGACTGGGTTACGTCCATGCGCGCACCGCTGCTGCTGATCGCGGCTTGCCCGGCGGCCACCTGGCCGCCCGTGGGTAGCGCGGTGGGGGCCGGCGCCCCGGCAGCCACCGCAGTCGGAGCGCCCAACGCCAGCATGATGGCAACGGCCGCCACGCCGGCCGCGCGCTTGCCTCGCGTGCGGCCGCATTCCGCGACAGCGGTCGAGCTACTGTGCGGTTCGCTCCGGACCGGGTGGCAGGCGCGATTCATGGCGGCGTGCTTGAACAAGTCAGTGTCCTCTTGCGTTGGCTGCGCACTGGGCTGGATGAAGTGTGGCTGGCACGGCCATAAATTGCAAATCAGAAGAACTTGCTGAACTGGAAGTAGAAGCGCGGATAGCGTAGCAGGTGGTCCGCCGTGGCTTTGCTGGTATCGCGGAAGGCCAGTGTAGAGTGCAGATACCAGTCGTTGGGAACCTCCCAGTTGATCCCGATGCCAGGCCCGGCGACGCGACGCACCAAGGGGCTGTTGGCCGCAAAATCGGCGGCGGTGGGACGGTTGATCAGGATGGCGCGGCCGAAATCGTAGAAGCCGGCCAGCACTATGCTGCCGGGCAGGGTCTCTTCGAACGGCAGGCGGTAGCGCATTTCGAGGCTGGCGAAGTAACCCTGGTCGCCCGCGCCTTCCCCCTGCGGATAGGCACGCACCGCGCTCGGGCCGCCAAGGCTGATCTTTTCGCTGGCATCGAGGTTCTTGTTGGTGAACTGCTGGCTATAGGCTCCGTAGAGCGCCAACCGCTCGGAAACCGCCTGCAGGCGGGACAGGGAAATGTTTGTCTTGCCGTAAAGGCCGCCGGTCTTGTGGCCGGCCAGGTCGGCGGCGTTCAGCGCCGCATTGCCGAATTTCAGGTCGCCCAGTGTGTAGGCGATGTTGAAGACGTTGATGCCGCCGCCGCCCAGGCGATCGCGGAAATCGCCGGACAAACCCAGCGAATTGACATCGCTTTTCTTCAGGGTCTCGGCGCCGGACGCCAGTTGGACATCGTAGAACTTGCGTTTGTCACTCTGCGCAATCAGTAAGAGGTTGGTGTTGCGCGAACGGACAAAGGGATGGATGGCCGTCAAGGAATTCACGGCCGCCGCGCCGCCGGCCAGGAGCGGATCAAAGAGCGGGGTGCCGAGACGGTACTTGAGTTCCGAGTAGGCGCCGCCGATCTTGGTGCCCCAGGAGCCGACCGGAACGAGGACCGAGGCGCGGGCAAAACGCAGGTTGCCGTCGATGGCGTTGCTCCCGCGCACGCTGATGAGTTCGCCGTAACCCAGCAGGCTGTTGCCGTCGAGGCCGGCGCCAACACGGTGCAGGCCGGTGTAGATCGAGCCGTTGGCGTCGAAGTCGAGATTGGCGTCGACGGCCTTGCCAGCGCTGACCTTGATGGTCAGATCGGCGGTTCCCAGCGTCGCGCCGGGAGCAAAGCTGCTGCGCGCCACAATACCCCGTAGATCATGGATCTGGAACAGGGCGCGCTCGACATCCGCAGTCCGTATCAACGCGCCTTCCTCCAGCGACCGGACATAGGACTCGAGCAGCGACCGGCTGATCGAGACATCGGCATCGACCTCCAGGCGGACCTTGCCCAGCCGTCCTTCGAGCACCCGCAATTCGACGATACCGTCGGCAATCTTCTGCTCCGGGACAATCACATCGGAGAGAAAGTAGCCGCGCCCCGCAAGCGCCTGCTTGACCGCCGCCGCGGCATCGAGCAAATCCTGAAACCGCTTGTTGGCCCCGACAAAAGGAGCCAGCGCTTCCGACATTTCGGCCTCGGCCATGACCGTCAAGCCGGTCAGGCGAAACCCCGTGATGTCCAACCGCATGCCTTCCACGTCGGCAACCGCCCGCAGCGAGAGGGCGTTGTCGATCTTCAACTCCGTATCGGGGCGAGTCACGGCCGGGGGAACCGTTTGCAGGATTTCCCCCACACCCGGGACCGTCTGCCCGAAAGCCGCGCCGCAACACAACACAAGTGCCGCACCGATCCCCACGCAAGACCTTGGCCAACCTACACCCGGCTGGTGTCTTGTTTTCATTCTACTGTCTCCCCCCAGCCAAACCGAAAGTCGACAGATGCTGTGACAATCACGACGGCCGACCGCGATACTACAGCTGACAGACGCACCATATCCATACAATCGTGATGGGTTACTGGCCCGTCCGGGTCAGTAACCCCGCGTCGGCAACCGGGGCGCTGGCTGGTACCCGAGTTCAAGCGCCCTCTTCTCGAATTGGGCGGCGTCCGCCACGAGTCCCTGACGGTTGTAAATCTCCGCAAGTTCCCAACTGGCCCGCCCGTTTCCCAGTTCGGCGGAGAAGCGCAGCCATTGTTCCGCCCGCCGCGGACTGGCGATAACGCCCGACGTGCCCTTCTTGTAGGCCAGCGCGATCTGGTATGCGGCGTTCTTGTCGCCACGCACGGCCTTGATCAGGTTGTCGCGATAACCATGATCGCCGGCAGCATCCTCGAACAAGTCCCCGGATAGGGCGGCGGAGCGCTGAATCTCCATTGCCTGGCGAGCGCCCGCCTGCATGGCCTTCACCTGGGGTCCGAACTGGCTGGAGGGAAAGTCACGCTCGAACTCGTCGCACAATACGATCAATCGGGTAGGCCGCAATGTTGCCTGAATTTCCTGCCAGCGTGCCTCCATCTTGGCCGCGTCGGCTTCTCCCGCAACCGGTTGCCGCAGTCCATCAGAGCGCCCTTTGGGCTGCCCCTTGAGTTTGGTCTGGGCCAGGGTTTGGGGGCTTGGTTCAATCTGACGCGCGATCTGGGTCTTTGGCCGGAATTTCTGGGTCGGTTGTTTCACAGCCGCCTTCGGCTCGCCATGCTCCGTGTCTTTTGGGTCAGTGTCGCCTTCGGGCTGGACCAAGGCGGGAGCGGTTATCGACGGGATGTCGGCCGCCAAGGGGCGGGTTTGGGCGACCGCCATGCCGAAGCCCATCGCCATCGCCAAGGCGGTCAGCCAAGTCACATTCCGACCGAGCGGCGACACCATCGCCGATGCGCCAGGAGTCGGCGCTGGCAAGACGGCGGCAGGAGGCACTGCGCCGCCCTGGCCGGAACTGAGGGACTCAATAGCCACGCGTCGCCAGCCTGGGCGGCGGCCGGTAGCCCAGATCGAGCGCTTTCTTCTCGAACCTGGCCGCGTCTCCGACCTCTCCGCTCTGGTTGTATATCTCCGACAGTTCCCAACTGGCAATCCCGTTGCCAAGTTCCGCAGCGAAGCGCAGCCACTGCTGGGTCCGGCGGGGATTGGCCGCGACGCCCGAGGTGCCGTCCCGGTAGGCGATGGCTATCCGGTGCGCCGCATCCTTGTCGCCGCGTAGCGCCTTGGTCAGATCATCCCGATAGCCCTTGTCGCCTGCCGACTCTTCGAACAGATCGCTCGAAAGGCCCGCAGAACGCTGGCTTTCCAGCGCCTGACGAGCGCCGAGGATGTTCACCTTGATCTGCTGGCTGAATTCGCTGCCGGGAAAATCCCGCTCGAAGTCCTCACACAAACGGATCAGCCGCGCCGGTCGCAAGGTGACCAGAATGACCTGCCAGCGTTCATCCATCTGGGTGAAGTCGGCCCTCTGTCCTGCCTGTGGCGCAACTTGCGGGCCTGCCGGCGCGACCATCGGGCGTGCCCGCGGCTTGGAACGCTCCAGTTCAAGTTGACGATTCCTGATCTTGAATTTGCCGCGCAGGTTGATGGTGCTTTCCGGAAACTGGGGCAGTATCGTCAGCTTGGCTTTGTCGAACTCGGCTTTGACGCGGGATTGACATTCGATGGCGGCGATCCGGAACAGGTCATCGATCGGAGTCTCACCGTTGGCTTCGCGCAGCACGTCTATCACTGCCCCGGCAAAAAAGGTGTTGCGGTCCGGACTGATGGGCGCCAGTGCGGGCCGCCCGGCACGTGTCGCAAAGAAGACCAGCATGCCTTCGGGGGCCGCGATCTGGTTGAATTCATCGACCCCCTTGCGCACCGACGTGTCGGTGCGACAGGCGTCGATCAGTGCGATGCTGATCCCCGGGTAGTGCTGCGGAAAGGTGCCCAGAATGTCTTCCGTCAACCGCAGGGATTGACTCAGCGCCTTTTCGGAGGACGGGTCCACGCCCGCCGGAACCAGAAAGTTGCGGCCGGCCGACTGGAACCCATGGCCGCAAAAATAGAACACCACGGCGACCCCACCGGGCAGCGCCGATTCACCCACGGCGCGCATCTGCGCGCCAAACTCGGCCAGCGTTCGCGTCATTGCCGCAGCATCGAGATCGCGATGATCACTCACCTTGAATTCGTAGTACTCAAGGACATCCTTCAGATCGCGAACGTTCTTGTGGGCAGGGGCAATATCCTTGCGGTTTGGATAATCGCGGTTGCCGATCAGCAAGGCGTACTTGGCGCGCGGCACGTAGACGTCCTGAATCGCCTCGCCGGTCGTTTGGGCGAACAGTTCCCCGGATATCGGCAGGGTGCCCAAGGCCAGGCCGGCACCACCTCCCAGCAGCAGGCTACGACGCCTCGCGTTGCAGGGAGCCTGCGGCATCCTCGCAAATCGGCCGCGTCTCACGGCAGGGAACGTACAACCCGGAAACCGAGATTGTCGTGGCAGTCACCTTTCGATTCACGGTCCCGATAGGCCACGCGCACCAAGGTGGGTTTGCTGTCCCATGCCCCGCCCCGAAACACTCGTTCGCCACAGGATCCCGTAACACGCGCCTGCGCAGTTTCGGGCGCACCGGCATAACCTTCGTTCCAGCAGTCCTCGACCCATTCCCAGGCATTGCCCAGCATGTCGTGGACACCGAAGGCGTTGGCCGCAAAGCGACCAACCGGCGCGGTATAGGTGAAGCCGTCGGAGCATGGCGCAATCGGCATGCCCGGCGAGAAACCCTTGAGCGATTGGTCGGCGACGTTGGCGTAGCGACAGACCGCCGCATCATCGGTCTCGGCCCAATGATGCCGGCCGGTGGAGCCGGCGCGGGCCACGTACTCCCATTCGGATTCGTTCAGCAGCCTGTATGCCTTGCCGGTCTTGTTGCTCAGCCAGGCAAGATAGGCCTGGGTATCGTCCCAGCTGACACAGACGACGGGTTCGTCGTCCTTCTGCTCGAAGCCGGGACTCTGCCAGGTCGCCTTCGGATCCTTGTGGTAGCGGCCGCCACGGGTCGAATAACATCCAGGCTTGTGTTCGCGCGCTGTCTCCTTGGCAAATGCAGCGTATTGGCCGCGGGTGACCTCGAATTTGCCGACCGCGATGGCGCCGGCAACACGCACGCGATGCGCCGGCTCTTCGTCCGGCTCGCGAAACTTCTCTCCCTTGCCGCTGCCCATGACGTATTCGCCGCCCGGCACCACAACAAGTTCGGGGCATTGCGGGCAATCACGAATCAGGGTTCGTGACGAAGGCGCCGCACCGCCGCTCGGGACTGCCGACGCCGACGGAACCGGGGCCGGAGCCGGCGCTGCCATCGCCACCTGCGCCGGCGCAGCCACCGGGGCCGTTCGCGGCGACGGCACGGCAGCCGGCAGTGTGCCGCCGTACTTTTGCACCATCCAACGCGCGTAGGCGGCATGCGGCGCGCCGTTGAACTTTTCCAGATACCCGCTGTAGTCGGCCGCGCTCCGGCTATCCTTGATCCTGTCCCAGAGGGCTCTCTCCTGAACCGGATCGTAAGACGCCGGCTCCGGTTCGCCCTGTGCTTCCGGCGTGGTCGCCAAGCGCTGAACGGGACGCTGCTGCGCGGCGCGATCCTCGGCAACATCGAAATAAAAACTGCCAATCACGGAAGTCGAGGTCCATGGCACCTGCGCGCCATCGGTGTCGCGCACAACCCCGCTACGGACCAGACCAAAGACCTTGTCGATATCGGAATCCGGCGAATCGAGAGCCTGCAGAAGATGTTTGGTGTAAAGACCATTTCGACCGACACCGTCCAATGCGGTCGAACCCGGCGACGTCGCGTAGGCGATGAAGGTGCCCTTTTCGGCACGGCCGACGTTCATCACGCCCAGGCCCTTGCTTGCTCGCCCTTTCTGCTGAAAGGGATTGTTGCGGCACGCATCGAGGATTACGACATTGACGCGGTTGCCCGCCTCGGCCATGCGTGCCAGCACATATTCGGCGCTGACCGACTTGTAAGAGATGTCCGCTTCATTGTCGAATCCAATATCCACCGGAACCAGGAAATTCTGGTCCTTCAACTGGACGCCATGGCCGGCAAAGAAGAACAGCCCGACTCCGCCTTTCTGCAGATACTTGGCAAACGTATCGACTGCTTCCTTCAGTCCCCGCTCGCCTACATTCTCACGAACCAGAACGGTGAAGCCCTTCTTCTCCAGGGCGTTCGCCAAATCGCTGGCGTCATTCGCCGGATTGCCAAGCGGAGCGTCCCTGTAGGCAGAATTGCCGACGATCAGGGCCACGCGAACCTCCTTGGCCTTGGGCTGACCGACCGGATTGCGATCCTGCGCGACAGCGGTTGCCAGCCCGACAAAAGCCACGACGGCGGCTCCGATACGCAGGCAGCGCCTCATCACGGCACCGAATTGCGGCCGTCTGGAAGGGGAAGAAGTGCTGATCGGCATCGGTAACGGGTTGAGAGGAATGATCCGGGAGCCAGCGTTCAACTTTTGATTATCCCATCCATATTATCAATTTCAACAATTGGAGCAACATTTGCCCGCGTCGATTCCGGCAATTCGTGCCGCATCCGCCGGCTAGTCAAACAGCACCTCGAATACTTCGATGGGCTCGCTCTTGCCCTTGACATGAACCACTTCGCGCCGTCCGGTACGGATGCCGGCCCCCGCTGCGCTGATCGATGCCGCACTGGCTGCGACGACGCAGCCCATCTCCTTAGTCACCCCCTCCAGCCGTGATGCTGCATTAACGGTATCGCCGATCGCGGTGAATTCGCGTCGCTTGACCGAGCCGATGTCGCCCATGACCGCCGGCCCGCTGTGGACCCCTATGCCGATGCCAAACTCCGGCAGGCCGCGGTCGGGAAAGCGATCTCTCATCCATATCTTGAACTTCTGCGCCTCGCGCGCCATCTCCTGCGCTGCCAACAACGCGCGCCGCGCATGATCGTCGTAGTGAACGGGCGATCCGAACACGGCCATGACTGCGTCGCCGATGAACTTGTTGACCATTCCGCCATGCTCCAGAATCGGCTCGCAGGTAAGCGAGAAATAGGCATTTAGCATTTCCACCACCTCTTCGGCATCGAGCTTCTCCGAGATTGTCGTGAAGTTGCGGATATCTGAAAAGAGTATCGAGACGTCGAGCTTCTCGCCGCTCAAATTGGGCCGCTGCCCCTCCCCAATCAGTTTGTCCACCACGACATCGGACACATACTGGCCGAACATCGACTTGAGATGGGCGCGCTCCCGCTCCTCACCGGTCAGGCGCAGTGCCAGCGTGGACAGGTAAGCCGTCGCCAACGCGAGGTGGAAGGGCGCCACCGACAACAACAGGTTCTTCTGGAACAGCGCGTAGGCGGGAATCAGGATCAGGAGCGACAGTCCGATGCCGACGCCGAGGCCCCCGACCGGATGCAGGCGCAGGTAGAGAAGGACGGCCACCACCAGCACGGCGACAAGCGCCGGCCAGGCGAACCACAGCGAAAGGGCACGCGGATATACGCCCGACATGATCGTTTCGATCACGTTGGCGTGAATCTCGCCGCCGATCATCGGTTCCGTGGAGTGCCCCAAAAGCACGCGTGAATATGGCGAAAAATGCCGATCAGAAGTTCCGATGTTGTTGGGCGCGATGATCACGACCCGCCCTTTCAGCTTCTGCACCTCCGGATCGGCCAATGCGTCGGGCTTCAGCAGTTTGCTCATCGACACGGTAAGCATGCTGCCCGGCGGCCCCACGTAGCCTATCCTGTGGCGTTCCCGGATGCGCGGGTAGGTCTCTCCGGCGAACGACCAGCCGTTGGCCAGGCTGTCCCCGTCCGTTGCTCTCAGTACCAGTTGCATGGCAAAGCCGACCCCTGGAAACTGGGGATCGGGGATCACCACCGGATAGTAGGTGCGCACCAGTTTGTCGGTGTCCGGGTACAGGTTGGCGATACCGGTATCGTTGGCGCCATTCGGCATCATCAGCAGATGGTCCTGGGGCGGCCCCATGACTTCCATGTCGCCTTGCGAGGTTTCGACCAGTTGCGCGATGAGTATCTTGCGGCCTTGCGCAAGCTGCCCCCGAAATGGGGCGTCGTAGTTTCGCGATATTTCGCTGTCCGGAAGGTTCAACTTGTGCAGCCAGGCTTCGGCGCTTACGGCATAGATGAAATCCAGTCCGATCGACTTGACGCCGGCATCGGTGAGGGTCTGCATCGCCCGTGCGAAATGCGGCGCCCAGAACGCCAGTGGATCGTCCTTGTACTGCAACAAGGTGTCGTCATCGACGGCCACCACGGCGGCATGGACAGCCTCCCGCCGCTGTCCGGACAACTGGTGCCAATAGTCGTAGTAGATATTTTCGTAGTCCTGCAGCCAGCCGAACCGCTCGCTCCCGAGCGAAATAACCAGGGCGAGGACAGTCACGGCGAGAAAATGCCAGACCTTGCGGAATCGTTCGCCGGAAAGCCAGCGTGGTTGGATCATGAGCCCTCTTTTTTATGCAGACTTCCGGTGCAACAGTCCTTCCCCGGCCTCGCAGTCTGATGCTTTTGCGAGAATCCGGCCGCCAGCACCCGAAGTCGCTTTCTCCGCGGCATCTTACCCATTCCCGGGAAAGAGTCGACAACTTGGCAGAAGGCATGGCGTCTCGCCTCCGGCTTGAAATCGACGCCAGCGGAGCGATCTATATAATCCGGACAATTCACCATCACAGGAACTTCACGCCATGAGCACTCGTCACGCCCGCCTGCTTATCCTCGGCTCCGGCCCGGCCGGCTACACGGCCGCCGTCTATGCGGCCCGCGCCAACCTGAAACCGGTATTGATCACGGGCATGGCTCAGGGCGGGCAATTGATGACCACCACGGACGTGGACAACTGGCCCGCCGATGCTGACGGCGTACAGGGTCCTGACCTGATGGCGCGCTTTGAAAAGCACGCCGCGCGTTTCCAGACCGAAATCATTTTCGACCACATCCACACCGCCTCGCTCAAGGAGAAGCCGCTCCGCCTGGTCGGCGATGCCGGCGAATACACCTGCGATGCGCTGATCATTGCGACTGGCGCATCGGCGCAGTATCTTGGCCTCGCTTCCGAGGAAGCATTTTCCGGCAAGGGCGTTTCCGCCTGCGCCACCTGCGACGGCTTCTTCTACAAGAACCAGAAGGTGGCCGTCATCGGCGGCGGCAACACGGCCGTTGAGGAGGCGCTGTATCTGTCCAATATCGCCAGCCACGTCACGGTAGTGCATCGCCGCAACAAGTTCCGCGGCGAGAAGATTCTCCAGGACAAGTTGTTCGAGAAAGAGAAAGCCGGCAAGGTCGCCATCAAATGGGACCACACGCTGGACGAAGTGCTGGGCGACAAGTCAGGCGTCACCGGCATGCGCATCAAGAATGTGAAGAGCGGCGCGACCGAAGACATCGACCTCATGGGCGTGTTCATTGCCATCGGCCACAAGCCGAATACGGATCTGTTCGTCGGCCAACTGGACATGGAAGGTGGCTATATCGTCACCCAGTGCGGCCGTAGCGGCAATGCGACGGCGACCAGCATTCCCGGTATATTTGCGGCCGGCGACGTGCAGGATCACATCTATAAGCAGGCCGTCACCAGTGCCGCCACAGGATGTCAGGCGGCGCTGGATGCCG
>JANXRC010000121.1 GCA_025353195.1 Rhodocyclaceae bacterium | reverse complement strand
CGCAGCCGTGAGCCTTCGCCAGTGCCGCCTTTTCGTCGGAGCTGACGGTGCCGATAACCGTGACGCCCAGCGCGCGCGCCCACTGGCAGACGATGAGGCCGACGCCGCCGGCGGCGGCATGGATCAGGATGGTATCGCCGGCCTGCACGGGACAGGTGCGACGCAGCAGGTATTGCGCGGTCATGCCCTGCAGCATCATCGCCGCGCCGGTCTTGAAGTCGATCGCATCGGGCAGCTTGACCAGTCGGTCGGCGGGGATGTTGCGTACTTCGGCATAGGCGCCGATTGGGCCGCCGGCATAGGCGACGCGGTCGCCGACCTTGAGCTCGGTCACCGCACTGCCGACTGCCTCGACCACGCCCGCGCCTTCGAGGCCGATGCCCGAGGGCAGCGGCACCGGATAGGCCCCCGTGCGATGATAGATGTCAATGTAATTGAGGCCGACGGCATGATGCCGCACCCGCGCCTCGTTGGGCGCCGTATCGGCAACGCCGACTTCTTCCCAGCGCAGCACTTCGGGCCCGCCGGGGGCGTGAAAGCGGATTGCATGTGTCATGGCTTAGCCTTTCGTGTCTCTCAGGTGGTTGGCGTCGACGACCGACAGTGCGGTCATGTTGACCAAACGACGCACTGTAGCAGTAGCCGTCAGGATGTGCACCGGTTTCGCCGCGCCGAGCAGCACCGGGCCGACCGTGATGCCCTCGCCGGACGTCGCCTTGATCAGGTTGAAGGCGATATTGGCAGCATCGACATTGGGCATGATCAGCAGGTTGGCCTCGCCCGTCAGGCGGCAATCCGGATACAGCCGCTCGCGGATGGACTGCGACAAGGCCGCGTCGCCGTGCATTTCACCGTCGACTTCCAGTTCCGGCGCACGCGCCTCGATCAGGCGTCGCGCTGCTGCCATCTTCAGTGCAGACGCCGAACGTATGCTGCCGAAGTTCGAGTGCGACAGCAGCGCCACCTTGGGTACCAGGCCGAAGCGGCGCACTTCCTCCGCGGCCATCAGCGCGATCTCCGCGACCTGCTCGGCAGACGGATCGTGATTGACGTAGGTGTCGCAGACGAACAGCGTGTGGCGGGCCAGCAGCAGCATGTTCATCGCCGCGAAGCAATGCGCGTCCGGCTCCAGGCCGATGACGTCGCTGACATGCTTCAGGTGCTGCGCGTGAAGGCCGGCCAGACCGCAGAGCATGGCATCGACATGACCACGCCTGAGCAGCATGGCGCCGATCAGCGTGGTGTCCGAACGCAGTACCTGCCTGGCGATGCCCGGGGTCACGCCCTGTCGCCCCATGAGTTCGTGATAATCCTGCCACAACTCCTTGTAGCGCGGATCGGAATCCGGATTCACCACCTCGAAATCGCGCCCCGCCACCAGGCGCAGGCCGGCCTGCTCGATGCGCTTGTCGATCACCTCAGGGCGGCCGATCAGCACCGGCTGCGCCATGCCCTCGTCGAGCACCGCCTGCACCGCACGCAACACCCGCTCGTCCTCGCCTTCGCAATAGACAACGCGGCGCGGCGCCTTCTTCGCCGCGCTGAACACCGGCTTCATGACAAAGCCGGAGTGATAGACGAAGCTGTTCAGCTTGTCGCGGTAGGCGTCGAAATCGACTATGGGCCGCGTCGCCACGCCGGATTCCGCCGCGGCTTTGGCCACGGCCGGGGCGATCTTGACGATCAGCCGCGGATCGAAGGGGCGCGGGATCAGGTACTCGCGACCGAACGAGAGGTTCTCGCCGCCATAGGCCATCGCCACCACGTCGGAGGCCTCGGCGCGCGCCAGTTCGGCAATGGCGCGCACCGCCGCCAGCTTCATCTGCTCGGTGATGGTGGTGGCGCCGGCATCCAGCGCGCCGCGGAAAATGAAGGGGAAGCACAAAACGTTATTGACCTGGTTCGGATAATCCGACCGGCCGGTGGCGATGATCGCGTCGGTGCGCACGCTCTTGACTTCCTCGGGCGTGATTTCCGGCGTCGGATTGGCCAGCGCCAGGATCAGCGGATTCGCCGCCATCTTCGCCACCATCTCCGGCTTCACCACGCCGCCCGCCGACAGGCCGAGGAATACGTCGGCATCGGCCATGACCTCGGTCAGCTTGCGCGCCTCGGTCTTCTTGGCGTAGCGGTCCTTGATCGGATCCATCAGCTTGGCGCGCCCCTCGTACACGACGCCCTCGATGTCGGTGACCCAGATGTTTTCCACCCGTACCCCGAGATTCACCAGCAGGTCGAGGCAGGCCAGCGCCGCCGCACCGGCGCCCGAGGTGACCAGCTTGACCTCCTCGAGCTTCTTGCCGACCAGGGTCAGGCCATTGAGGATGAAGGCGCCGACCACGATCGCCGTGCCGTGCTGGTCGTCGTGGAACACCGGAATCTTCATCCGCTCGCGCAGACGCGACTCGATGTAGAAGCACTCCGGCGCCTTGATGTCTTCCAGATTGATGCCGCCGAAGGTCGGCTCCATCGCCGCGATCATGTCGATCAGCTTGTCGGCGTCGGGTTCCTGCAGTTCGATGTCGAACACGTCGATGCCGGCGAACTTCTTGAACAGCACGCCCTTGCCTTCCATCACCGGCTTGGCCGCCAGCGGACCGATGTTGCCGAGGCCCAGCACCGCCGTGCCGTTGGTCACCACGCCGACCAGATTGGCGCGCGAGGTGAGCCGGCTGGCCATGGTCGGATCGTCGACGATGGCATTGCAGGCCGCGGCCACGCCCGGCGAGTAAGCCAGCGCCAGGTCGCGCTGGTTGGTGAGGCCCTTGGTCGGCACCACCGCAATCTTTCCCGGAGTGGGCCACTCGTGGTATTCGAGAGCGGCGGCGGAGAGGTTTTCTTGTTCGTTGGACATCGCGGATACCGGCAAACGGGGGAACGCGGGATTTTAGACCTCTCCGGCCGACAGCACCATTAGGGAAATCCACGAGTCGGCGCCGGCGGTACGGCGCCCGCTCCCTCCGCCGCAAGCTTTGCCGCAATGCAGCATTTGCTGTGGCAGAATCGCCAGATTCAAATTCGGGAGGCCATCATGAAACGCGTTGTATTCAACCAGAAGGGCGGCGTCGGCAAGAGCACCATCACCTGCAACCTCGCCGCCATTGCCGCCGCGCGCGGCGCGCGCACGCTGGTCATCGATCTCGATCCGCAGGCCAATTCCACCCAGTATCTGCTCGGCGCCGCGGCGCGGGACCTGGAACTCACGGCCAACCAGTTCTTCGACCAGATGCTGAGCTTCAAGCTGCGTCCGCTGCCGACCGAGGAATTCATCACCGCCACACCCTTCGAGAACCTATCGATCCTGCCCTCCGGGCCGGCGCTGGAGGAACTGCAGGCCAAGCTCGAATCGCGCTACAAGATCTACAAACTGCGCGAAGCCCTCGACGCGCTCGAAGGCTACGACGAAATCTGGATCGACACGCCGCCGGCGCTGCACTTCTACACCCGCTCGGCGCTGATCGCGGCGGACGCCTGCCTGATTCCCTTCGACTGCGACGAATTCGCCCGC
>JANXRC010000115.1 GCA_025353195.1 Rhodocyclaceae bacterium | reverse complement strand
TCGACAAGACCCTGACGACCGTTTTTACCAACCTGAGCGAGGGTGCGCTGCTGGTATTCGTCGTGCTTTACCTGTTTCTCGGCGATCTGCGCGCGGCGGCTATCGTGGCGGCGGTAATTCCGCTCGCACTGCTTGGTACTTTCATCGGTCTCAACCTCGCAGGCATACCGGCGAACTTGCTGTCGCTCGGCGCAATGGACTTCGGCATCATCGTAGATGGCGCCGTGATAGTCATCGAGAACATCTTTCGTCGTCTGGGCGCGCAGTCGTCAACAGCCAAGCCATTGCTCCGCAGCCGGACCATTGCCGAAGCCGCCGTCGAAGTCGGACGACCGACCGTGTTCGCGATGATCATCATCATCGTCGCCCACCTGCCCATCTTTACCATGCAGCGGCACGAAGGAAAAATATTTACGCCGATGGCCTACTCGGTAGTTGCCGCGCTTGTCACCTCGTTGATACTTGCGCTGACGCTGGTGCCATTCCTTGCCCGCCACGCCATGAAGGGCGACGTTGCGCATCAAGAAAATGCGTTGATGCGGAAGTGCCTCGGCTGGTATCGTCCGGCCTTGATCTGGGCGCTCGGCCATATCCGCATCGTGTTGGTCACCGCTCTGATTGCACTCGGTGTCGCGTTGGCCCTGGTGCCGCGCTTGGGCACGGAGTTCCTGCCGGAACTCAATGAAGGAGCGATCTGGATCAACCTGACATTGCCGACCTCCATATCCGTGGACGAGGCGCGCAGCGAAATGCGCAAGATTCGCACCGTGATCCGCAGTGTGCCGGAGGTGGCGATTGCGGTTTCCAAGGCCGGCCGGCCGGATGACGGCACGGATCCCAAGCCTATCAACATGACGGAAACCCTGGTCGATCTGAAACCCGAATCGGAATGGCGCAAGGGCATGACCAAGGAAGCCATCATCCGCGAACTGGACACCAGGCTCTCGGAACTTCCCGGGATCGAGCCCTCTTTCAGCCAGCCGGTTCGCGACAATATCCTCGAAAGCATTTCTCAAATCGATGGCCAGATTGTGATCAAGATTTTTGGTGACGACCTCGCTGTTTTGAAGGATCGCGCCAACAACCTTCTCTCACGTATCGGGGCCGTGCCCGGCGTTGCGCGCGCTTTCATCGACCGGGATGGCGACTTGCCCCACTTCCTTATCGACATCGATCGCGAACGTGCGGCGCGCTTCGGACTGAACGTTGGCGATATCCAGGATGTCATCGAAACAGCATTGGGCGGCAAGCCTGCGACCGAATTGTGGGAAGGCGAACGCCACTTCTCGGTGATGGTGCGACTGAAGGAGTCCGAACGTGCTCTCGATCGCATCCGGGATGTGCTGGTGCCGACCGCGTCCGGCCTGCAGGTGCCGCTGTCGCAATTGGCAACCTTCCGCGCCACCAGCGGCGCCATGGATATTGCCCGCGAAACGGGCCAGCGAGTTGTCGCCATCGGCGTGTTCATCCGTGATCGCGACATGGGTAGTATCGTCGCGGACATGAAGACGCAGGCGGTGGGTATAAATCTACCGGAGGGCTATTCAATCAGTTGGTCAGGCGAATTCGAGAATCAGGAAAGAGCGATGGCCCGGCTGATGCTCGTCGTACCGCTGTCAGTGCTGCTCATTTTCATTCTGCTGTTTGACGCATTCAAATCCTTTCGTGACGCCCTGCTGATCCTTGCCAACATTCCGTTAGCCCTGATCGGCGGCATCCTCGCGCTGTTTGTTACCGGAACATCCCTGTCGGTGTCGGCGGCGATTGGCTTCATCGCGTTGTTTGGACAAGCAGTGCTCAACGGCGTAGTTATGGTGACTTGCTTCAACCAGTTGCGGGAACGTGGCAATACAGCCTATGAAGCGGTCGTCGACGGTTCGCTTACCCGTTTGCGAACGGTCTTGATGACGGCCCTTCTGGCCATGCTCGGCCTGCTTCCCATGGCCATATCGCACGGCATTGGTTCCGAAACCCAACGACCATTGGCCTTGGTGGTCATCGGCGGCCTTATCTCGGCAACCTTGCTGACGCTCTTTGTTCTGCCGACCCTCTGGCATTACATCGCCACTCACCCGCGGCTTTCGCGTGCCCTTCATTAACGATGAGAGCAAATTCGATGTTGGAGCCCACAAACTCGTTGCTCTTTGGCACATCTATTGGTGACGCTGCCCTAAGCAATGCCTGCACGCAAGTCGGGACCGCAAGAAGTCATTTGGCAGCGGCTGCTATTCTCCTTTCGTTCATCTCACTCCTAAGCGCCTGCACACAGGACGTGATCCTAAGGGGCAGCAATGTTGCCCCAGTCGCGCGCGGACGACTGACGATCAACGTTAACCCTCCGCACTTCATCGATGTTGACCTTGATGGACAGCCGTACCACGGCGAGTGGCGCTCGGTGCCAATGCCGGCAGCCGCGGGTGACCTTCCGGACCGGACAAGCCGCCAGTACCAACGAATCGCAAGCGGAATGGATCCGTGGCCCATAGTCGAGGTCTCGTCAATGCTAGCCGCTCCCAACGCTCCACCCCTCAAGTGCGAATGGATCCGTCGTTATGGTTATGTTGATGGTTCTTGCTCTCTTCCGGATGGCCGCGTCTGGCAGCTTAGGATTCCATAGGATCGCCCGGGAGCCACTCGTTTTCGAGTGAACCTATTGGCCCGATAAACCAATAGACTCCGACGAGTAGCCAATGTATATCTTTGGAAATATCAATCTCATGCTGTTTGTTATAGATTTCGATGGAACATTAGCGCGCACGGACACCGTCGATACCATGCTCGAAAAGTTTGCCTCGCCTGCCTGGAAGGACGTCGAGCAGGACTGGCAGTCGGGACGCATCACCGCTATAGAGTGCATGGGGCAACAGATTCGCATGGTCCGTGCCGAACCTGTGGCGCTGGAAGCTTTCTTCGAGTCCATCGAACTCGATCCGTCTTTCTTGCCTTTCTACCATCATGCCAGGCGGTTTGGCACTGTTGCCATTGTCAGCGACGGTCTGGATCACCCGATCCAAGTCGCCACCCGCAAAGCTGGCCTTCCCGAAATGCCCGTCTTTGCCAACCGGCTACATTTCGTCCCGCACGGAATCGACATTTCTTTCCCTCACCTCAACCCCTGTTGCGGCGCTGGCAATGGTGTATGCAAGTGCGCTATAGCGCGCGACTTGGCGCAACCAGAGGGGTCGGTGGTGCTGATCGGCGATGGCAAGTCGGACGCCTGTCTGGCACATCAGGCCGATGTAGTCTTCGCCAAGAAGTCCTTGCTCAGTTATTGCGAGGAACAAGGCATTGCCCACATTCCCTTCGGCTGCTTCGACGACGTTCTCGCCGTGGTCGCGCAATGGCCAACGCATCCTCCCCAGAAACTTCCCCTTGCCGCGTGAGCGGCACGTCTGACCGCCTATCTCAAGATCATTCATGGACCAAAAAATTCTAACTCTGCTGGAAAAAGATGCCCGCTATTGCTCCTATGGCGACACGGTGCATTACGCCGATCCGCCCAAGGTGTTCGCCGCCTGTGATGGAAGCTATCTATACGACGAGGAACACACGCCCTATCTCGATCTGCAGATGTGGTACTCCGCGGTCAACTTCGGTTACAAGAATCAGCGACTGAACAATGAACTCAAGCACCAGATCGATACTTTGCCGCAACTAGCATGCCAGTATCTGCACAAGGAGAAGGTCGAACTGGCGGAGACCATCTGCACCTACATCGAACAGAAATATGGCGTCAAGGGCCGAGTTCATTTCAACGTCGGTGGCGCACAAGCGGTGGATGACTCGCTCAAGATCGTGCGCAACCATACCGGCAAGACCATGCAGTTCGCCTTCATGGGCGGCTATCACGGGCGTTCCCTGGGCGCTTCGGCGATCACCTCGAGCTACCGCTACCGCCGGCGCTACGGCCACTTCTCGGACCGTGCCCACTTCGTGCCCTTCCCCTACTGCTTCCGCTGTCCCTACGGCATGAAGGTGGAAAGCTGCAACACCTATTGCCATCATGAGTTCGAGCGCCTGTTCGAAACCGAATACAACTCGTTCTGGGACGACAAGGTCGGCGAATGCGAATTCGGCGCCTTCTATATCGAGACCATCCAGGGCACCGGCGGCTACGTCGTCCCGCCCGAGGGCTACATGCAGAAGCTGGCGCAAACACTCAAGGAACGCAACATCCTGCTGGTGGTGGATGAAATCCAGATGGGCGTCTATCGCACCGGCAAGCTGTGGTCGTGGGAGAACTTCGACATCGTCCCCGACGTGTTCATCTTCGGCAAGGCCATCACTAACGGCCTCAATCCGATTTCCGGCATCTGGGCCCGCGAGGAATTGATCAACCCGGAAAAATTCCCGCCTGGATCGACCCACTCCACCTTTTCCTCCAACCCCCTGGGAACAGCCTGCGCCCTGGAAGTGCTGCGCATGACCCAGGAAAAGGATTTCGAGCCGGAGATTCGCGCCAAGGGAGCTTATTTCCTGAAGAAGCTTCAGGAACTCAAGAGCCGCTGGAAAGTGGTGGGTGACGTCAGCGGCATCGGCATGGCCTTGCGCATCGAACTTTGCGAGAGCGACGGCTTCACTCCCAGCCGGAAGCTTGCGGATCAAGTCTTCAACGAAGGGCTCAAGGGCGACCTCCTGGTGGGGGACAAGAATTATG
Source organism: Rhodocyclaceae bacterium (assembly GCA_025353195.1). Lineage (GTDB taxonomy): Bacteria > Pseudomonadota > Gammaproteobacteria > Burkholderiales > Rhodocyclaceae > Sulfuritalea. The sequence continues at coordinate 1,164 of JANXRC010000115.1, read as the reverse complement.
GCCTAGTGCTGGATATCGGCGGCTACTACAAAAACGTCATTACCCTGGCGCCGTCGTTGCTGATCAGCGAGGAGGAAATCAATCTCGGTATCCACTTGCTGGAAATTCTGCTGCGTCGCTGCGGCGCCTCGTAAGGTAGATTTCTATGAGTTTAGCCATACAGAAGCATTTGGGACCCACTGGCTTTTACGAAAAGCGCGGCGAAGATGCCGTACTGCTGGTTCATGGTCTTACCGGAACGCCGGCGGAGATGCGCGCGGTCGCCAAGCGGCTGAGCAGAGAAGGGTTCAGCGTGATGTGCCCTCAACTGGCTGGCCATTGCGGCAGCGTGGGGGCACTCAAGCGATCAAACTGGCATGATTGGTACCAAAGTGTTGAGGAGGCGTTCGAGGCGCTCAAGCGGACACATCCCCGTGTCTATGTGACAGGTTTGTCCATGGGGGCCCTCATGGCGCTGATTCTGGCCGAGGAAAAGGGCGCGCGCGTGGCAGGTCTGGGCCTTCTGTCCACCACCTTCTTCTATGATGGCTGGAACATTCCCCAGCAAAGACGCAAATGGCTGCTGCCCCTCGTGCTCTACAGTCCCCTGCGCTATTTCATCTCTTGGAAGGAAAACACGCCCTATGGCATCAAGTGCGAACGCACGCGCGCCATGGTGCATGCCGTATTGACCAATCGCGACGCGCAGACTTCTGAGAAAGTCGGGATATTCCGTACCCCGGCGGTAACGGTGCACGAGAGCATCCGACTGATTCGTGCGGCAAGAAAGGCGCTGCCAGGCGTCCATGCGCCAACCCTGATCGTGCATTCCACCGAGGACGACATGGCCAGTGTGAAGAATGCGCACTACGTCGCCAGACGCATTTCCTCCAGCAAGGTGGAAACCTTTCTTGTTGACGACACCTATCACGTGCTGACCTTGGACAAGCGTAAATACGATATCGCCCACAAGCTCGCCGAGTTCTTCCGCGGCTGCACTGCGAAGCAGACTTTATCCGCCGAATTAATCCGCTGCCAGCCGGACCATGGGTGATCATCGGGTAGCTAGGTGATGCACCGCGCCACCGGCGGGCCATCGTCGAAACCGGCTATTGCTTTTCATCTTGTATACTCATCAGGGATGATTTTGACGGATGCTTCGTGGTTCGTCGCTTACCGTCTTCG
>JANXRC010000102.1 GCA_025353195.1 Rhodocyclaceae bacterium | reverse complement strand
GGTTGACCCAGGTCTGGGTGCAACTGAAGAGGATGCTGGAGCCGGTGCCGAGCGCAAACCGGATAACGAACCAGGCATGCACGTTGTCAGATATCTTCAGCAGCAGCAGCGCGATCAAAATGGCAAGGATGCTGCCCCCGGCGCATTTGACCATTCCGAACCGGCGCATGGCCGGCAAGGACAGGAGAGGGCCGAAGAGAGAGCCCAGCGCCTGGCTTGCCGAACTGAATCCGATGAGCCCGCTGCCCACCCCTCGATGATCGAGGATGAGGGCAAGCAACGGCCAGATGAGGCCCATCGTCGTGCCGACGGCCGACGTGCAAACTGTCGTGACAGAGCGGATGAAATAGACGTTGCGAGTTAGTATCGTCGGCCTATGGCAAGTACCGATGAAATAGCCCTTTCCGTGAGTGTAGCCTCCGAGGTTTCCCTGCTGCTGGTCGGGCGCGGCCTGCGCGCCTTTGTCGATGGCTATGTCGCGGTACTGCTGCCGGCCTACTTGCTGGCTCTGGGATATGGCACCTGGCAGGTGGGCCTGCTGAGCACCGCCACCTTGCTCGGTTCCGCGTTTGCCACGCTGGCGCTCGGTGCCTGGGGGCATCGCGCATCGGAGCGCATGCTGCTGCCGGGCGCTGCGCTGCTGATGGCGGCTACCGGACTTGGCTTCGCCGGTTTGTCGGCCTTCTGGCCGCTGCTGCTGGTGGCTTTCGTCGGCACCCTGAACCCAAGTTCGGGCGACGTCAGCGTCTTTCTGCCGCTGGAGCATTCCCGTTTGTCTCACGCGGCCGAGGGCGACGCCCGCACCCGGCTGTTTGCGCGCTACAGTCTGACGGGTGCCCTCTGTGCGGCGCTGGGTGCGCTGGCCGCCGCTGTGCCGGACGCCCTGACGGGTCTGGGCGTCGACCGCCTGACGGCGCTGCGGAGTATGTTTTTCGCATACGCCGGAGTCGGTGCATTGCTCTGCTGGCTGTATGCACGGCTGCCCGAGCGGCCGGCTCTGAGTCCGATGGTTGCGCCTGCCCCGCTGGGGCCTTCGCGGCGCACCGTGGTCAAACTCGCCGCCCTGTTTTCGGTCGATGCATTTGCCGGGGGGCTGATCGTGAACGCTTTGCTCGCATTGTGGCTGTTCGAGCGCTTCGGGCTCTCCCTGACCGCGACGGGAGCCTTCTTTTTCTGGGTCGGCGTGTTGAACGCGCTCTCACTGATGGCAGCACCGTGGGTCGCACAGCGTATCGGCCTGCTCAACACCATGGTGTTCACGCACATGCCGTCCAGCCTGTTTCTGATCCTCGCTGCCCTTGCTCCGAACCTGACCCTGGCTCTGGTCTGCCTGTTGCTGCGTGCCGCGCTGTCGCAAATGGATGTGCCGACCCGTTCCGCCTATGTCATGGCAGTGGTGACTCCGCCCGAACGGGCGGCCGCCGCGAGTTTTACGGCTGTGCCGCGAAGCCTGGCGGCGGCGCTCGGTCCCTCTCTGGGCGGCGCACTTTTCGCCGCTGGCTGGCTGGCCGCTCCGCTGCTGGCCTGTGGTTGCCTCAAGATTGCCTATGACCTTGCGTTGTGGCGCGCGTTTTGGCAACAGCCTGGTTCGGCGGTGGTTAGCACCACGGAAACCAACTAATCACATTCGCATTGTTTTGTTGCGCTGCACGCATTCCAAGCCCTTGAATTAGCAGTACGCGAGAGGGCCCCACCAAGTTGGCGCGAGACTTGCAGTGATCCTGCCAGTCTCAGGTCCGGACGCGGCCTGGCTCTTGGAGGGGGATAGCAGACATGGGCAACATGAACGAAATCTTTGATACGAGCCGCAAGACGCTGCAAGAGATAGAACAACGCCTCGAGATGCCGCGGCGCGAGTTTCTGCAGTTCTGCGCCACGCTGGCGGTGACCATGGGTCTGCCGGCCGGAGCCGAGGCGGCGGTGGCCAAGGCGATCGAAGCGGCCAAGCGGCCGTCGGTGATCTGGTTGCACTTCCAGGAGTGCACGGGATGCTCGGAGTCGCTCTTGCGCGCCGAGCATCCGACGTTGGAAAAGCTGATCCTCGACGTCATTTCTCTCGATTACCATGAAACCCTGATGGCTGCCGCCGGTCATCAGGCCGAAGCCGCCCGCAAGGACGCCATGAAGGCGAACAAGGGCAAGTATGTGCTGGTGGTCGAAGGCGCCATTCCGACCAAGAACAACGGCATCTACTGCAAGATCGGCGGCCAGACGGCCATCGATCTGGTCAAAGAATGTGCGGCCGACGCGGCGGCGGTGATCGCCATCGGTTCCTGCGCCTCCTGGGGCGGCATGCCTTCCACCGGGCCGAATCCGACAGGCGCTTCCAGTGTGGCCGAGGTCCTTGGCAAACCGGTGGTGACGATTCCCGGCTGCCCGCCCAACCCCTACAACTTCCTTGCCACCGTGGTTCATTTCCTGACTTTCGGCAAATTGCCGGAAGTCGACAAGCTGGGCCGACCAAAGTTTGCCTACTCACGCCTGATCCACGAGAACTGCGAGCGCCGCGCCCACTTTGACGCCGGTCGCTTTGCGATGGAGTTCGGCGACGCGGGTCATCGCCAGGGTTTCTGCCTTTACAAGCTGGGTTGCAAAGGACCGGAAACCTACAACAATTGTTCGACGCTGGGCTTCGGTGATGCCGGCGAGAACAACTGGCCGGTCGGTTGCGGCCATCCCTGCATTGGCTGCAGCGAGAAGAGCGTTGGTTTCGAGAAGCCGATTCACCAGGTCGCGAGGGTGCTCAACGTCGCGCCGCCCCAGCAATATCCTCGGATAGTCGAGGAGCAGGGCAAGGCGGCTTCCTTCGCTTCGGCGGCGGCCGTGGCAGCGGTGGCGGGTGCGGCGGCAGGTGCAGCGATCATGCTCACGCGCAACCTCGGCCTGTCCCATGCTGCGGAGGAAGCCGAGCGCGCCAAGGACGCTGGCGGTGCTGACAAACCCGCCGCCGACAAGGCGCAGGTGTAATCATGAGCACCCGGCGAGATTTTCTCAAGGGTGTCCTCGCGAGCGGGGCGGCGGCTACGGCAGGCGTCGTAGCGGCACCTGCCCGCGCCAGGGAAACCAAGGCGCGTCCGCCCGAGGCGCTCGGGCTGCTCTACGACGCCACCCTCTGCGTGGGTTGCAAGGCCTGCGTGGCGGCCTGCAAGGAGGCCAACAACAACCCGCCCGAGTTTTCCACGGTCGATCATCTGTGGGATACGCCGCTGGATACCTCCGGCTATACCTTCAACATCATCAAGATGTATCGCAACGGCACCATGGACGAAAAGGATCAGGAGACGAACGGCTACGCGTTCATGAAGACCTCCTGCATGCATTGCGGCGACCCTTCCTGCGTTTCGGCCTGTCCAGTGTCGGCAATGACCAAGGATCCAGTGACCGGCGTGGTCGGTTACAACCCCGACAAGTGCATTGGCTGCCGCTATTGCGTCGCCGCCTGCCCCTTCGGTATTCCGAAGTATCAGTATGACTCCCCCACCGGCCGCATAGGCAAGTGCGAGTTGTGCCGTCATCGCTACAAGGACGGGCATTACTCGGCCTGCGCCGAAGTTTGTCCGACCGGAGCCACGCTCTACGGCAAAACGTCCGATCTGCTCATCGAGGCCAAGCGCCGCATTGCGTTGAAACCGGGAGAGCGTGCCAAATTTCCGCGCGGCAAGCTCGGCGGACCGGACCAGAGCTACGAGACGCCGGCTGGAAAATACCTGCAGCACGTCTATGGCGAGACGGAGTACGGCGGTACGCAAGTGCTGAAGCTCTCAGGAGTCAGCTTCGAAAAGGTCGGCATGCCAAACCTGCCTCCGGATGCGGCCGCCGCCATGTCGGAGACCATACAGCACAACCTTTACGGCAATCTCATCATGCCGTTTGCGGTACTGGGTGCGATGACCTACGTCGCCAGGCGCAACGTCAAGCCTGACGATGAGTCGTCCGACAAGGAGGAGGGTTGATCATGGCCAACAATCAACATGCGGCGCCGGCACCGATAGGCGGCAGCCTGGTCAATGTCGTGACCCTCTCATGCGCTGTACTCATCGCGCTGATGGTCGCGGTACTGGCAGTCCGCTTCCTGTTCGGACTCGGTGCGGTGACCGGGATCAACGACGGCTATCCCTGGGGCATCTGGGTGGTGGTCGACGTCGTCATCGGCTCGGCATTCGCCTGTGGTGGTTTTTCGGTGGCAATGCTGGTCTATATCTTCAACAAGGGTGAGTACCATCCACTGGTGCGACCGGCGCTGCTGGCCAGTCTGTTTGGCTACACGCTCGCGGGTGCCGGAGTCATCTTCGACCTCGGCCGCTGGTGGAACGTGTGGAACATGTTCTGGCCCGGATCGATCAATCTGAACTCGGTGATGTTCGAGGTGGCGGTGTGCATCACGCTCTATATCATCGTCATGTGGATCGAATTCTCGCCGACGTTTCTTGAGCAGATGGGCAAGCACGACGCCAGGAAGAAGCTCAACAAGGCGATGTTCTTCATCATTGCGCTGGGCACCGTGCTGCCAATGATGCACCAGTCCTCGCTGGGTACCCTGCTGGTAGTGATGGGCGCGCAGATTCATCCCTTGTGGCAGACGCCGATGCTGCCGCTGCTGTATCTGCTGACGGCAATCACCATGGGTTACGCAGTGGTGCTGTTCGAATCCTGCCTGGCGTCGTCCGCCTACCGGCGCAGGATCGAGATGCAAATGTTGACGCCCATGGCGAAAGTCATGCTGGGCTTTCTCGTGGTCTATCTGGTGGTTCGGATCGGCGACGTGCTGGTACGCGGCGCACTGCCCAAGGCGTTTGTGCCGTCGGTCGAAGCGCTGATGTTCTGGCTGGAAATGGCCTGCTTCATTGCCCCGCTGATACTGATCGGGGCCGAGACCAACCGCCGCAATCCGGCCAGGCTGTTCCTCGCCGGGGTCCTGCTCATGCTGGGCGGCGCACTGTTGCGATTGAACGGTTTCCTGATCGGTTATGAAACCAATATCGATGGTGCAGGAGGCTTCACCTATTTCCCGACCTTGGCCGAGACCCTCGTGACGGCAGGCATGTTCGCAATCGAAGTTCTCGGTTACATCATCATCACCCGTCGCTTCCCGGTGCTACCCCGGGAAGATGTGCAGGCCGCTCACTAAGATAAGGATGGAGACAGAAAATGTCCAAGCGCATAACGATTGATCCGATCACCCGTATCGAAGGCCACCTGCGTATCGACGTCGACGTGGATGGCGGCCGTGTCAAGAAGGCCTGGTCGTCGGGCCAGATGTGGCGCGGCGTTGAACTGATTCTGCTCGGTCGCGATCCGCGCGACGCCTGGGCCATTACCCAGCGCATCTGCGGTGTGTGCACCACCGTGCATGCCATCACTTCGGTGCGCGCCGTGGAAAACGCGCTGAAGATGGAGATTCCGCTCAACGCCCAATACATCCGCAATCTCATCATCCTGGCGCACTCGGTGCACGACCACATCGTGCATTTCTACCATCTGTCGGCACTCGACTGGGTCGACGTGACTTCGGCACTCAAGGCGGACCCCGATAAGACCGCGGCACTCGGCGAGAGTCTGTCGTCGTGGCATCTGAACAGCAAACACGAGATGCGGCGCGTGCATGCGCGGCTGAAGCATTTCGTCAATGGCGGCCAGCTCGGCATTTTCACCAACGGCTATTGGGGTCATCCGGCGATGAAGCTGTCGCCCGAAGTGAACCTGCTCGCCGTGGCGCACTACCTGCAGGCGCTGGAAGTCCAGCGCAAGGCCAACAAGATCGTTTCGATCCTGGGCTCCAAGACCCCGCACATCCAGAATGTCGCCGTCGGCGGCGTCGCCAATCCGCTGGCAACGGATTCGCAGGCCGTGCTCACCGTCGAGCGCCTGATGGCGATCAAGAGTTTCATCGACGAACTGAACGACTTCGTCAAGAACGTCTACCTGATCGACGTGGCAGCCGTCGGCGCCTTCTATGCCGACTGGACCAAGGTGGGCAAGGGAGTGGTCAACTACCTGTCAGTGCCGGACATTCCGCTCGACACCAAGGGTACGCAGTTCGGTTTTCCCGGTGGCTTCGTCGAAGGCGGCGATCTGGCCAGTTACAAGCCGATCAAGAGTTTCAGCGACGAGTACTGGATCAAGGGTGTCGAAGAGGCGGTCAAGCATTCCTGGTACGACTACTCAAAGGCCGGAGCGCTGCACCCTTACAAGGGCGAGACCAAGCCGAACTACACCGACTTCAAGGACGATGCGAAGTATTCCTGGCTCAAGTCGCCGACCTTCTACGGCAAGGTGGCGCAGGTGGGCCCGCTGGCCCGAGTGATCAACGGACTTGCTGCCGGCCATGCGCCGACCACCAAGTACGCGACTGCGGCCCTCGATACCGTCTCGGCGCTGGCCAAGACCAAGGTCGGTCTGGACGCCATGCATTCGACCATCGGCAGGCATGCTGCGCGAGCCATTGCCTGCTGCGTCAATATGGATATGCTCGACGGGCAATGGACGTCACTGGTCGGCAACATGGCCAAGGGCGACCTGACCACCTTCAACAAACCGGTGTTCCCCAAGGACGAGGTGATGGGGGTCGGCTTCCACGAGGCACCGCGCGGGGCATTGTCGCACTGGGTGGTCATCGACAACGGCAAGATCAAGAACTATCAGTGCGTGGTGCCATCGACCTGGAATGCCTGCCCGCGGAACGACAAGGATGAGCCGGGGCCATATGAGGCGTCACTGGTCGACACCCCGATTGCCGATGCGGAGAAGCCGCTGGAAGTGCTGCGCACCATCCACTCCTTCGACCCGTGCATCGCCTGCGCCATCCATTTGACGGACAAGGATGGCAACAGCGCGATTTCGGTTAAGGCCGTATAGTAAGGCGCGGTCATAGGCTCCGTCATTCCGGCGGAAGCCGGAATCCGTTCCATCAGTGCACTGGACCCCGGC
>JANXRC010000089.1 GCA_025353195.1 Rhodocyclaceae bacterium | reverse complement strand
GCGACAAGCGTTTCGGCCTGATCGACGTCACGCTGCGCGACGGCCACCAGTGCCTGTGGTCCACGCGCATGACCACGGCGATGATGACGCCCATCCTCGACCGCATCGACGCGGTCGGCTACGAATACATCAACATCCTCGGCGGTGCGGTGTTCGACGTTTGCGTGCGCTTCCTGCATGAGAACCCCTTCGAGCGCACGGGCCTGCTCTGCCAGCGCCTCGCCACACCCTGCGACGGGCTGACACGTGGCCAGAGCCTGTACACCTTCGAGCTGTTTCCCGACGACGTAGTGAGCCTGAACTCCCACGCCCTGGCGCGGCGCGGCGTCAAGGTGCTGACGGTGTATGACGCGCTCAACGACAACCGGAACATCGAATCCTCGCTGCGCTCGGGCCACGAGGCCGGGATGAAGGTCAATGCGATGATGACCTACACGCTGAGCCCGGTGCACACCGACGCCTATTACGTCGAGCGCACCCGCGAACTCGTGGCCATGAAGGCGGACTTCATCTCGGTCAAGGACCCGACCGGACTGCTGACGCCGGAACGCGCCCGCACGCTGTTTCCCGCCGTGGTGGCCGCCGCCGGAACGATACCGGTGCAACTGCATTCGCACTGCCAGTCCGGACTGGCGCCGCAGGTCTACGCGATTGCCATCGAAAGCGGTTTCCGCTTCGGCTACACGGCCTCGCGGCCGCTGGCCAATGGCGCGTCGCTGCCGGCGACCGAGGACGTGGCGGCCAGCGCGCGCAAACGCGGCATCGCCACGGGCATCGACATGGCCACGCTGGACGAGGTCTCAGGCTACTTTGCATGGCTGTGCGAGCGCGAGGGCCTGCCGCAAGGGAAGATCATGGACTACGACCCGGCGCTCTACGAGCACCAGGTGCCGGGCGGGATGATCTCCAACCTCAAGGCGCAGCTGCAGGTGATGCACATGGAGCACCGCCTGCCGGAAATCCTCGAGGAAGCTGCGCAGGTGCGGCGCGACCTCGGCTACCCGATCCTGGTCAGCCCCTTCGCCCAGTACATCATCACCCAAGCCGTCATGAACGTGGTGCAGGGCGAGCGCTACAAGACCATCCCCGACGAGGTGCGCAAGTACGCCATGGGCTACTACGGCCGCCTTGCCGCCGAGCCCTCGGCGGAGTTTCTCGAACGGGCCAATCTGCGCCCCGGCGAACTGGTCAGCGAGCGCCCCGGCGAGCACATCGCGCCCGGACTGCCGCGCCTGCGCCACGAGCTTGGCGCCGGCGCCAGCGACGAAGACCTGCTGCTGGCGGCCTTCTACGACCGCGAGCTGATCGCGCCGCTGAACCAGCCGCAGCCTGCTTACCAGTTCCGGACCTCGCCGCTGTATGAACTGATCCGCTACCTGGGCAACAAGAACGACATCACCGCCGCGCGGGTACGCTTCGCCGGCACCGAACTCAGCGTCAGCACCTGAACACGAAAACGGCGTTCCCGCCGCCGCGGACGGGACCGCTGGCAAGCTACGCGGATTACAAGAACAGAGAGCCGTATCAATCGATGCAAACCACGAGAGGAGAAATGCGATGACAGCAAGCGGACCACTCAAGACGCTGCGGCGCCTGGCCGGGCCCATCCTGGCCGCCGGCGCCCTGGTGCTCGCGGCGCCGGCACTGGCGCAGCAGAAGCCGACCGACTGGGGCTGGCCCCAGCCCTACGAGAAGATTTCGGACAAGTCGGTGCAATGGTTGAAGGACAAGGGCTGGTGGCCGCTGCAGATCGCCTTCCAGCCGCCCTGGTCTGGGCAGAACACGATCAACCTGGTGATGGACAAGCAGGGGCTGCTGACCAAGCGCGGCATCGAAGCCAAGCTGCAGGCATTTCCGTCCGGGCCGGCGATCAACGAGGTGATGATCTCGGGTCGCTTCCAGGCAGGCAACGGCGGCAATTTCCCGTTCAGTTCGCTGGTCGACAAGAACATTCCGGTCAAAGCCATCGCCGTCATCAACGTCAATCTGCTACACGCCATGGTGGTCCCGAACGATTCGACGCTGAAGAGCCTGAAAGACCTCAAGGGCAGCAACCCGGCGGCCACCATCGGCATTGTGACGGGATCCTCCGCAGAGTTCTATTTCCAGATGTCGGCGGCTTACCACGGCCTGGAAGTCGGCAAGGACGTGATCCTGAAGAACATGCCGCCGGGCGAGCAGATGGCTCTGCCCAAGGGTCTCGCCGGTGTCGTGCCATGGGATCCGACGCCGACCATCATGACCGAAGAGCGCAAGGTTGGCCGCTTCCTGGACACCAGCTTTCCGTACAACGTCTATGAAGGTACTTACTATGTTCGTCAGGAGTTGATCGACAACGTGCCGGATGTGGTCCAGGCATTGAGTGACGCCGCAGTCGAAGCCACGCTGTGGACGCGACTCAATCCCGAGGCGGCGGTCAAGTCGATGCAGGAGGACCCGAACCTGAAGAACTACTCGTCCGAGATCCTGCTGCAGCAGGTCAAGGCCTATAACAACCTCTACAAGCCGACCTACATGTATCCGCTGGCCGAGTTCTGGGGCAAGGCCAACGAGCCGATCTTCAACTGGCTGTTCCAGCAGAAGCGCATCCAGCGTCCGTTGAAGGCGGCCGATTTTGCTGCCGCGGTGGACAAGCGCTTCATGGATAAGACCTTCGCCAAACTCGGCTGGGCAATTCCGAAGGTTCCGCCCTTCATACCGTCCAACTGGACTGGCCAGTTCGACAAGATGCCCTACCCGGAGTACTCGACGCCGCTCAATACCAAGGTGGCCCAGGCATTCCCGGAAAAGGGCGACCTGACCAAGGCATGGAGTTTCGCCGGCAAGACCTATAACCCGTGACCAGAGCGGGCCCCGACGCGGCAAGTCGCGTCGGGGCCCGTGCATGGACCGGTCGGCATCAAGGGAGGATCGCAATGATTAAAGGCGCCACGTCGAGCAAGCGCCCGCCAGGTTTGCTGGCGATACTCGGCAGCAAGATCAAGAACCTGACACTTATCGCGGTGCTGCTGTGCCTCTGGCAGTATGTCAGCGTCGCGGTACTGGACAGCACTTCGCGTGTGCTGCTGCCACCGCCGACGGCGATTTTCTCCGCCGCGTGGGAGTTGCTGAGTTCCGGCGAACTGTTGCGTCATACGCGCGACAGCTTGAAGCGCGAGGTTGTGGCCTTCCTCTGGGCCACCATATCGATCCCCATCGGCATTGCCATGGGCTGGTGGCGCACTGTCGATCAGCAGCTCGATCCGCTGATGGAGATGCTGCGGCCGATTCCGCCACTGGCATGGATTCCGCTCAGCATCCTGTGGTTCGGCATCGGCGACGCGCAGAACCAGTTCATCATTTTTCTCGGCATCTTCTTCCCCATCCTGCTCAACACCATCAACGGGGTCAAGGGCATCGAGCTCAATCTGATCCGCGCCGCGCGCTGCCTGGGCGCCAGCGAGGGCAACATCCTGTGGCGCATTGTGGTCAAGGCCGCGATGCCGCAGATCGTCACCGGCATCCGCGTCGGCCTCGGCGTCGGCTGGATGGCGCTGGTTGCGGCGGAACTCGTCGGCGCCAACTCGGGCCTGGGTTTCCTGATCAACGACGCCCGCACCGTTTTGCGCACCGACTACATCATCGTCGGCATGGCGACCATCGGAATGGTGGGATTGCTGATCGACCAGGCGATTCGAGAACTGGGGCGGCGCCTGCTGCCGTGGTCGCGAGTCATGGGCCGGTGACCGGTCGACAAGGAAATGTGAGGATGCAATGAGCAATCTGACTGTAAAGAATGTAAGCAAGATCTATCCGGGGCACAGTGCCAACGACGAGCCGGTGCTGGCTCTGGACCGCGTGAGCTTCCATGTCGAGGATCACGAATTCTGTTCCGTTCTCGGCCACAGCGGATGCGGCAAGACGACGCTGCTGATGATGATGGCGGGCTTCGAGGATGCCTCCGAGGGGCAGATCATGGTTGATGGCAAGCCGATCGGCAAGCCCACCTGGCAGCGTTCCATCGTGTTCCAGGATTACGCGCTATTTCCCTGGATGACGGTGCAGGAGAACATTTCCTTCGGTCTCGAGATGAAGAAGATTCCCTTGGCCGACCGAAAGGAAGTGATCCAGAAGAATATCCAGCTGGTCGGACTTTCCGGTTTCGAGAACCGCTATCCACACCAGCTCTCCGGCGGTATGAAGCAGCGCGTGTCGATTGCGCGCGCCCTGGCGGTCGATCCCAAAGTGCTGCTGATGGACGAGCCGTTCGCCGCGCTCGATGCGCAGAATCGCGCGTTGATGCAGGAAGAGATGGGTCGCATCCTCGCCAGCAGCGATATCACCCAGCGCAAGACCATGATCATGGTGACGCACAGCATCGACGAGGCCGTCATTCTTTCCGATCGCATCGTCGTCCTGACGCGGCGGCCCGGCCGCGTCAAGGCCAATGTGATCGTCAACCTGCCGCGGCCGCGAGTCGAGGAAAGCCCGGAATTCATCGCGCTCAAGCGCCAGATTCGCGACCTGATCCATGATGAGTTCGAAATCGAAGCCTGACCGGCTGCAGTCGCGGGTTGAACAAGATTGTCACTGATCCTGGCCGCGGCGATGGCGATCGCGGCGATCGGCGGCCTGATTCGCGGCGCCACCGGATTCGGCGGCGCGATGGTGATGACGCCGATCCTGTCGGTGCTGCTGGGTCCGATCCCGGCAGTGGCGAGTGCCTTGCTGCTGGAGACCTTCGCTGCATTCTCGATGTTTCCGGCGGCGGCACGCGCGGCGCACTGGCGCACCATCGCGCCGATTTGCATGGCGGCCTGCGTCACCGCGCCGCTGGGCGGCTACCTGCTGCTGACGCTCGATCCGCAGCTGATGCGGAGAGCCATCGCGGCGACGGTGCTGGTGTTTGCATTGGTGCTGCTGACAGGATTGCGCTATCGCGGGCAGCAGCGCCTCGGCACATCGATTGCGCTCGGCGCCACCAGCGGCGTGCTGGTCGGCGCCACCAGCGTCGGCGCGCCGCCGGTGATCATGTACCTACTGGCCGGCTCCGATCCTCCCGGCGTGACGCGGGCCAACCTGACCCTGTTCGTCACCATCATTTCTCTCGCTGCCTTGGCCTTGATGGGCTGGCGCGGCATGCTCAACGAGCCGACCGCGATCATTGCCTTGCAGCTCAGCCCCTTCTATTTTGGCGGCGTGTGGCTCGGTTCGCATATGTATGGGCGACTCCATGCCGCCGCAATGCGGCGCTGGACGCTGATCTTCCTGCTCGTCATCTCGGCGATCGTGCTGGCGCTATGACATCTGCCGCTCCACAAAGGAATTCGAATGCAACTCGATAGCAAGGTCGCCGTGGTCACCGGCGCTGCCAGCGGCCTCGGCGCCGCGATCGCCCGGGCCTTTATCCGCGAGGGCGCCCGGGTCGGGATAGCCGACATCAACCTTGCTGCGGCGGAAGCGTTCGCTGCCGAACTGCGCACCAGCGGTGGCCAGGCTATGGCGCTGCAGATGGACGTCACCGACGAGGTGCAGGTGGAGCAGGGCGTCGGCCGGGTTGCCGAGGCCTTCGGCGGCATCGACATCCTTGTCAGCAACGCCGGCTTCCAGCATCTGGACGCCATCGCCGATGTCTCCTTCGCCAACTGGAAACGCATCCTCGCCGTTCATCTCGACGGCGGCTTCCTCACCACACGCGCCTGCCTGCGCCACATGTACCGGCAGGGACGCGGCGGCGCGATCATCCTGATGGGGTCGGTGCACTCCAAGGAGGCCTCGGTCAGCAAGGGGCCGTATGTGGTGGCCAAGCATGGCCTGCTCGGACTGTGCCGCACCGTGGCCAAGGAGGGCGCGGCCCACGGCGTGCGTGCTAACCTGATCTGTCCAGGCTACGTACGCACGCCGCTGGTCGAAACGCAGATTCCCGAGCTTGCGGAGCGCATGGGCATCAGCGACGCGCAACTGATCAGCGAAGTGATGCTGCGCACCACGGTCGACGGTGAATTCACCTCCGATACCGACATCGCCGATGTGGCCGTGTTCCTCGCCGCATTTCCCTCGGCGGCGCTGACCGGCCAGTCGATCAATGTCAGCCACGGCTGGAACATGGGATGAAGCGCAACGGAAGGCAGGGAACATGAGCAAAGCGACCCATGATTTCATCGTCGTCGGCGCCGGTTCGGCCGGTTGCGTGCTGGCCAACCGCCTGTCGGAAAATGGCCGCTACTCGGTGCTGCTGCTCGAGGCCGGCCCGCCCGACCGCTATCTGTGGATCCACATTCCGATCGGCTATGCCAAGACCATGTTCCATCCGGTCTACAACTGGGGTTTCTATACCGATCCCGACCCGCACATGCATGGCCGGCGCATCTACTGGCCGCGTGGTCGCGTCCTCGGCGGCTCGAGCGCAATAAACGGGCTGATCTGCGTGCGTGGCCAGGCAGAGGACTACGACAGCTGGGCACAGGCCGGCAATTCCGGCTGGGGCTGGCGCGACGTGCTGCCGTATTTCATCAGGTGCGAACACAACACGCGCGGCGCCAGTGAGTACCACGGCAGTGGCGGCCCGCTCTGGGCGTCGGATATCGGCGACAAGCACGAACTGATGGAAGCCATCATTCGCGCCGCCGGCGAGCGCGGCGTGCCGCGCAACGACGACTTCAACGGCGCCAGCCAGGAAGGCGTGGGCTACTACCAGCTTTCCACGCGCGAAGGGTGGCGCTGCAGCACCGCAACGGCCTATCTGAAGCCGGCGTGCCGGCGCACCAACCTGCGGATCGAGACCGGCGCGCAGGCGACCGGCATCATCTTCGAAGGCCGCCGCGCCGCCGGCATCCGCTATGTGCAGAACGGCCGCCAGTGCGAGGCGCTTGCGGCGCGCGAAGTGGTCCTGTCGGCCGGAGCCTTGCAGAGCCCGCAGCTGCTGCAGCTTTCCGGCATCGGCGACGCTGGGCGGCTGCAGGACCTCGGCATCCCGGTCACCCATCATCTGCCGGGCGTCGGCGAAAACCTGCAGGACCATCTGCAACTGCGCCTGATGTACAAGGTATCCAAGCCCATCACCACCAATGACGATCTGCAGTCGCCCTGGCGCAAGCTGCACATGGGCTTGAAGTGGATCCTGCAGCGGCGCGGCCCGCTTGCCATCGGCATCAACCAGGGCGGGTTGTTCACCCGCGTAATGCCGGAGTCGCAGTCGCCCGACATCCAGTTTCATTTCGCCACCGTATCGGCCGAAATGGCCGGCGCCAAGCCCCATCCATGGTCGGGTTGCACCTTCTCGGTCTGCCAGTTGCGCCCGCTGTCGCGCGGCACGGTGTTCGTCAAATCGACCGACCCGCTGGCGGCGCCGGGTATGCTGCAGAACTACCTGTCGCATGAGGAAGACCGCCGTTGCGCCGTGGCCTCGATCAAGTATGCCCGTCACCTTGCCGCCGCGCCCGCCCTGCGCGAGTACCTGAGCGAGGAGTACCGCCCCGGGCCCGCCGTCGGCGGCGACGAGGAACTTCTCGACTGGGCGCGCGATTATGGCGCCACGATCTTCCATCCGTCGGGCACCTGCAAGATGGGCAGCGACCCGCTGGCGGTGGTCGACGCGCGGCTGCGGGTGCATGGCGTCGCCGGGCTGCGCGTGGTCGATTGTTCGATCATGCCGACCCTGGTGTCGGGCAACACCAATGTGCCGGTGGTGATGATCGCCGAGAAGGCCTCGGACCTGATTCTGGAAGGCCAGCTTGGGCACTGACACAGGCCGTCGTTTTCTTTAGGGAAACGTAGAATCCCTTGATTGAGAATATTCCCTGATCATGCAATGATGCTGGCTGGATGTGCGGTGTCGGACAAACTTGGAGAACAATATGGCAGAGATCACCGGCGGCGAAGTCGTTGCCCGCATGTTGCAAAAGGAAGGCGTCGAGAAGGTTTTCGGCATCATCGACGGCACCTATTTCGGTTTCTACTCGGCGCTGCACCGGCTCGGCATCGAGATCGTCACGCCGCGCCACGAGACCTGCGCGGCGCACATGGCCGGCACCTATGCGCGGCTGACCGGCAAGCTCGGCGTCTGCATGGCCAGCAACGGCCCCGGCGTCGCCAACCTGCTGCCCGGGCTGGTGGTCGAGCAGGCCGACGGCAACCGCGTGCTGGCGATCACCAGCGCGCGCCGGCCGAGCATCATGTATCCGGACCGCGGCGGCAGCTACCAGTGCTTCGACCAGAGCGGCGTCATCGGCAAGATCGGCAAGTGGAGCACCGCCGTGTCCTCCTTCGACCGCGTCCCCGAGCTGGTGCGCAAGGCGCTGCGCAAGAGTTACGAGGGGCGGCCCGGCGTGGTGCATGTCGATGTGCCGGAGAACATCATGAACGGCAAATTCAAGGCCGACATCGCCTACTGGGCGCCGCACCAATACCGCAACGCCGTACCGCCAGCGCCGACTCTTGATCAAGTGAAGCAGGCCGCCGATCTGCTGATCGCGGCGGGCGCGCCGATGATCCATGCCGGCAGCGGCATCATCCACTGCAGCGCCTATGATGCCCTGAAGTGGGTCGCCGAACTGCTGCACGCGCCGGTCACCACCAGCTGGGCGGCGCGCGGCATGCTGTCGGAGAATTCGCCGTTGGCGATCACCATGCCGCACGTCAAGCTCAACCACCAGGTGCGCAACGATGCCGACGTGGTGCTGATCCTCGGCTCGCGCATCGGCGAAACCGACTGGTGGGGCAAGCCGCCTTACTGGCGCCATCCGTCGGAGCAGAAGACCATCCAGGTCGACCTCGACGGCGACATGATCGGCCTCAACAAGCCGGCCGACCTCGGCATCGTCGCCGATGCCAAACGCTTCCTCGAATTGCTGGGAGACGAACTGGAACGACGCAAAGGCGAGATCAAGCTCGACGCCCGCCAGATCCGCGTCGCCGGTTATGCCAAGACCATGAAGGACGAGCGCGCCGGCTGGGACAAGGCACTCGGCGACATGGCAATCCCGATGCACCCGGCGCACATCGGCGCGGTCTGCCGCGAACTGTTCCCCGAGGATTCGGTACTGGTCGCCGACGGCGGCAACGCGACGATCTGGGCCATGTTCTATCACAAGGTCACGGTGCCCAACACGGTGATCTCGACCTTCAAATTCGGCATGCTCGGCGCCGGCATGTCGCAGTCGGTGGCCGCCGCCATCGCGCGGCCGGGCAAGCCGGTCTGCTGCATCATCGGCGACGGCGCCATGGGCTTCCATTCGCAGGAGGTGGAGACGGCGGTACGCAACAAGGCGCAGGTGATCTACATCGTGCTCTGCGACAAGCAGTGGGGCATGGTCAAGATGAACCAGCAGTTCATGCTGCGGCCGTTCAAGACCATGATCTTCAAGCATCTCGATCCCGATGAGACGATCAAGGCCGACCTCGGCGAGATCGAGTTCGACAAACTCGGCCAGGCCATGGGCGCCCACGGCGAACGAGTCTCCGATCCGGCGCAGTTCAAGCCGGCGCTGCAACGGGCGCTGGCGACCGGCAAGTGCGCGGTGATCCATGTCGACGTCGATCCGGTCAAGCACATGTGGGCGCCGGGCCTGATCCACTTCAAGAAGATGCACGAGGAACCGAAGGGTTAAGTGCCGGGAGGCTGCCATGACCGACATCGATCTCGTCCGCCTCAACTTCAGCCCGCAGACGCTGTTCCTGCTGAATATCGTGCTCGGCTTCGTCATGTTCGGCGTTTCGCTGGAACTGAAGCCGTCCGATTTCAAGGAGGCATTGCGCACGCCGCGCGCCCTGGTCATCGGGTTGCTCGGCCACCACCTGGTGTTTCCCGCCTTCACCTTCCTGCTGGTGCTGCTGCTGCAACCGCGGCCCAGCATCGCGCTGGGCATGATCCTGGTTTCCTCCTGCCCGGCCGGCAACATCTCCAATTTCCTCACCCATTTCGCCCACGGCAACACCGCGCTTTCGGTATCGATCAGCACACTGTCCACGCTCACCGCCATCGTCATGACGCCGGTGAATATCGCCTTCTGGGGCGGGCTCTACGGGCCGGCGCAGCCGCTGCTGCGGCAGGTGGCAGTGAATCCGCTGGAGATGTTCCTCCATGTGTTCCTGCTGCTCGGCCTGCCGCTGGCCATCGGCCTGTTCGTCACGCGCCGCTGGCCGCGCTTTTCGGCGCGGGCGCAGAAGCCGATGAAGATATTCTCGCTGGCCTTCTTCCTGATCTTCGTACTCGCTGCGCTGGGCGCCAACTGGCAGTATTTCGTGCTCTACGTCGGCATGGTGGTGGGCGTCGTGTTCGTGCATAACGCGTCGGCCCTGCTCACCGGATATGGACTGGCTTTCGCCGTCGGGTTGCCGGAGCGCGATCGGCGTGCCGTGTCCATCGAGTGCGGGATCCAGAATTCCGGCCTCGGCCTGATCCTGATATTCAGCTTTTTCGACGGCCTCGGCGGCATGGCCGTCATCACCGCGTGGTGGGGCATCTGGCATATCGTCGCCGGCCTTTCGGTGGCGACGTATTGGAGCCGTCGCCCGCCGCTGGCCATCCAGGGCGCGGGATGACTTCGCGCTGCGTCCTCGTCACCGGCAGTTCCGGCTACCTCGGCAGCCAGGTGGTGGCCGAACTGGCGCGCCGCGCCGACCTGTCCACCGTCGCGCTCGACGTGCGCGAACCGGTGCAGCGCCTGCCCGGCGTCGCCTACGAAGTCGCCGATATCCGCGCCCCGGAAGTCGATGCCATCGTCGCCCGCCACCGGCCGCAGGTCGTGGTGCATCTGGCGTCCATCGTCACGCCGGGCAAGAAAAGCAATCGTGAGTTCGAATACAGCGTCGACGTCGACGGCACCCGCAACCTGCTCGAAGCCTGCGTCCGCCATGGCGTCAGGCGCGTCATCGTTTCGTCGAGCGGCGCGGCCTACGGCTACCACGCCGACAACCCCGAATGGCTGACCGAGAGCGATCCGGTGCGCGGCAACCAGGGCTTTGCCTATTCATGGCACAAGCGCCTGGTCGAGGAAATGCTGGCCGACTACCGAGCACGGCAGCCGCAACTGGAACAGATCATCTTTCGCATCGGCACCATCCTCGGCGCCTCGACGCACAACCAGATCACCGACCTGTTCGAGAAGCCGCGCCTGATTGCGATCCGCGGCTCCGACAGTCCCTTCGTCTTCATCCACGACGAGGATGTGGTCGGCGCCATCGTGTACGGCGTCGATTCACCGGTGACCGGCATCTTCAACGTCGCCGGCGACGGCAAGCTGACCATCCATGAGATCGCCGAACGCCTTGGCAAGCGCTGCGTCATGTTCCCGCCCGCAGTGCTGCAGGCCGCGCTGTGGCTGCTGAAGAAACTCGGATTGACGCAGTACGGCCCCGAGCAGATCGACTTCCTGCGCTACCGGCCGGTGCTCGACAACCGGCGCCTGAAGGAAGAGTTCGGCTACGTGCCCAGGCGGACCTCGGCCGAAGTCTTTGAACTGTGGCGCACCTCACGCGCGAGCAAGGCAGCGTGACGCGCCGCGAACTCAAGGGCCGCGTGGTCCTCATCACCGGCGCTGCCGGCGGGCTCGGCGCCGCGCTGTGCCAGCGCTATGCCGCCGCCGGCGCGCGGATCGCCGCAATGGATCTCGATGCGGCCAAGCTGGTTACACTTGCAGTAACGCTGCGTGCCAACGGCGCCGAGGTGCTGGCCGTGCCCGGCGACATCACCGATCCGGCTGCCTGCAAGTCGGCGGTGGCGGCGACGATGGCACATTTCGGCGCGCTCGACGGCCTCATCAACAACGCCGGCATCAGCCATCGCAGCCTGTTGCCGGACACCGATCCCGATGTCATTCGCCGGGTCATGGAAGTCAACTTCTTCGGCGCGGCCAACCTCACCCGGGCCGCACTGGACCAGATTGTGGCGCAACAGGGCTTCATCGTCGCCATATCCAGCGTCGCCGGCTTTTCGCCGCTGACCGGACGCACCGGCTATGCCGCCAGCAAGCACGCGCTGCACGGCTTCTTCGACAGCCTGCGCAGCGAAGTCGAAGGCGCCGGCGTCGGCGTCACTCTGGTCTGTCCGTCCTTCATCCGCACCGGCATTGGCGCGGCGGCGACCGACGGCAGCGGCGCGCCGGTGAGCGGCCCGCGCATCACCACCGGTGGCGAGTCCTCGCCGGAAGAGATCGCGGAGTGCGTCTTCAAAGCGGTGGCGGCAGGGCAACTGCTGGTACTGCCCGACGCCACCGCGCGCAAGGCGTGGTGGCTTAGTCGGCTGGCGCCGGGGCTCTACGCCAGAATCATGAAACGGCGGGTTGGCATAGAGTTTCCGGGATTGCGGTAGCGACTCGCCGACCAGGTCAAGAGTCGGCGCTGGCGGTACGGCGATTGAAGTTTGCGGAGGACCGCATATCGGCCACTGCGGACCTTGGGTCTGCGCTCCGACTCGGTCGGCAAAGCGCCGGTCAGCTGCCCTTCAGTCGCCGAGGTAGGTCAATGGCCGCTTGCCACTTCAGGCAACAGCCGGACCCGACCCTGAGCGGTCCCCCGCCGTTTGTAGAGCGGACGCTCAGCGTAGACGTGGCCGGCGCTGCGCGGCTTCATCGCGCAGCGTCCAGCGACCGAAGGGAGCGAGGTCGACCGCCATGTTAGAGCTCACGTTGGTGCCGGCTCCAGCATGAGATTCCACGCTCGAAGCCCCTCGGCTCTTGCTGCGTCCGCAAGCTCTTTATCGGCTGTTACAAGAACCGTCGAGGACTCGTTTACCAAGACAGAAAAGTGGCCATTCTTTACGCTGAGGATTTGAAAAGCGTCCGAGAGATCGAGGCGATTACGCTCGGCAATCGCCTTCGCCTCAGCGAAGGTGGTCGGTTCCGTGAAGTTCAGATCGTTGACCTTCGATGAGGACATTCCATACCAAGCGGTTAACTGCCCAAGCCTGCGCAGGGCATCCATGCACTTGAGGGCTACGGCGATGCGGGGGTTGGTTGCGGTCGGTGCTGGTATTCTTGCTGGTAGCCATGGTGTAACTCCTTGTGGCTGCTTCGTGGTCAGGGCCTGGTCGGGCGTTCACGCGCCTTCCGGGTCTGCTTTGCCTGAGTCTGTCAGGCGGCGGTTAAGGCTGTTGCTCGTTTCACCTTCGGTGAGCCGGCCTTGCGTGCTTGCCACAGGTCATACGCGGCCTGCTGCGATATCCACAGATCAGCCCGGCCGCCGTTCTCTACCCCTAGCCAGCCTTCCAGCCGCAGGGCCATACCCGGCGAGATCGCGGCGCGACCGTTCAGCACGCGAGACAGCGCCGCACGGGTAACGCCCAACTGGTCGGCAGCATCGGTAACATTGATTCCCAGGGCGGGCAGTACGTCCTCACGCAGGGTTTCTCCAGGGTGCGGCGGGTTGTGAATCAGCGTCATGGTCATTGCTCCTAGTGATAGTCTTGGTAATCCACCAACACGGCGTCAGTGCCTTCAAAGGCGAAGGTCATGCGCCAGTTGCCGTTTACCCAAACCGACCAATGTCCGGTTGATAACAGGTGCAATTTCCAACCTGGCACGTTCATGTCCTCCGGGACTTTGGCGAGGTCAAGGCGCGTCAATTGCCGTTTCAGTCTCGGCGCGTGGTGCGGCTGAATCCCTGCGCGCGATCCCGTCTCGAAGAATCCTTGGAGGCCCTTGTGGCGGAACGTCTTAATCACGGGGTATAAGCGTATAGCGTGGCGTTACGCTTGTCAACTAGAAAATATTTCAAGCCGACCACAAACGGCAACCATACGGCAACCAGAGGCGGAAAACCGAAAGGCCCCGGAAGGTAAAAAACCTCCGGGGCCTTGCTGTGTCTGGCTCCTCGACCTGGGCTCGAACCAGGGACCTACGGATTAACAGCTCGACACAAATGTAATTAAATCAACGTCTTGGCCCGCCCTCACTCGCCAGCAATCGCCAAGGTCTTCTACCTTTCACAAGCGCTAATTATGTCAATTGCGATTCGTCCGGGTTCTGCCAGG
>JANXRC010000085.1 GCA_025353195.1 Rhodocyclaceae bacterium | reverse complement strand
CGCAACACCATCGTCGGCCACATCTCGGACATCTTCGGCGAATCCGGCGTGCCCTTCATTGACATGGCCGGCAACCAGGAAGAATTCGGCAAGGCGCTGAAAGCCAAGCTCGACCCGATGTTCGGGCAGTACGGCCTCGCGCTCGACAGCCTCAACGTGCAGAACATCTCGCTGCCCGAGGAACTGCAGGCCATGCTCGACAAGCGCATCGGCGTGAACATGATGGGCGGCATGCAGGCCTATACGCAGTTCCAGACCGCCGAAGCGATCCCGCTGGCGGCGCAGAACGAAGGCGGCCTGGCCGGACTGGGCGCCGGCGTCGGCGTTGGCTTTGGTGTCGGCCAGCAGGTCGCCGCGTCGATGGCGCAGGCATTGAATCCGGCTGCATCAGCTCCAGCCGCCGTAGCACCAGCGCCGACTGCTGCGCCGGCCGCTGCCGTGTCGGCGGATGAAGTCGTCGCCACCATCGAGAAGCTGTACGGCCTGGTCGGCAAGGGCATGTTGTCCCAGGCGGAATTCGAGGCGAAAAAGGCGGAGCTGCTGAAGAAGCTCGGCTGACGCCTTCCGCACAGGAACCAGGCCATGCCCTTCAGCGCCAACTGCCCAGCCTGCGGCGCGGCGGTCGCCTTCAAATCGTCGGCGTCGTTTCACGCGGTCTGCGAGTTCTGTCGCAGCACCCTGGTGCGCCATGGCGGCAACCTCGAAAACCTCGGCCGCATGGCCGACCTCATCGAGGACGCCTCGCCCATCCAGATCGGTACCGAAGGCCAGTATCACGGCGTCCATTTTGCGGTAATCGGTCGCATCCAGTTGCGTTACGCGGCAGGTGTCTGGAACGAGTGGTATCTGCTGTTCGACGACCAGAGCAGCGGCTGGCTTTCCGATGCCGGCGGCGAATACCTGATCACCTTCCTCAAGCCGCCCGACGCGCCATTGCCCGAGTTCGCCAAGCTGATGCCGAACGATGAGCTGAAGCTGGCCGGCAGGGACTTCGTCGTCACCGACCTCGAAGAGGCCATGTGCATCTCGGGCCAGGGAGAACTGCCCTTCGCCTTCGGTGCCGGCTATCCGGCGCAGCTGGCCGACTTGCGCACCACGGACGAAGCCGCGGCTGCCTTCGCCAGCATCGATTATTCAGAAACGCCGCCGCTGTTCTTCGTCGGCGAATCGCTGCCGTTTGCCGCATTCAAGTTCGCCAACCTGCGCAGCGATCAGGCGGCGGGAAAGCCGGCCGGCGTGGTCAAGGCGCTGCAATGCCCGGCTTGCGGCGGCGCCATAACGCTGCACGACAAGGCAGTGCAAAGCGTGGCCTGTCCGTCCTGCCTCAGCGTGCTCGACGCCGGCAACGATAGCCTGCGCATCCTGCAAAAGGCTGCCGCCGCGACACGCATCGAGCCCGCGATTCCCCTTGGCGGCACCGGTCGCTTTGCCGGCAAGGACTGGACCGCCATCGGCTTCCAGCAGCGGGTCATCACGGCAGACGGCGTCGAATATCCCTGGCAGGAATACCTGCTGCACCACCCGGAGGAGGGTTTTCGCTGGCTGGTCGAGTCCGCTGGACATTGGAACTGGGTCAGCGTGATCAGCAAGCCGCCGCGCTACAGCGTCGGTCTGCCGATCGCCGCCTACAACGGCGAAAGCTATCGGCGCTATTCGGCGGGCACCGCCGAAACCCGATATGTCATCGGCGAATTCACCTGGAAGATCAGCGTCGGCGAAACCTGGGAGACCATCGACTTCATCGCCCCGCCGAAGATGCTGAGTCGCGAATCGAACAGCAACGAAACCAGCTGGTCTCTCGGCGAGTATCTGCCAGCCGAGGAGGTGGCAGCCGCTTTCAAGTTGAAAACGCCGCTGCCCGTGCCGGTCGGCATCGGCGCCAACCAACCGAACCCGCGCGGCGATAGTCATCGCCGCGTCTTCCGCAATTTCTGTAAGTTCCTCGGCCTGGCCATCGTCGCCCAGGCGCTCTGGTTCTTCATTCTCGGCGGCCGTACGCTACTCGACCAGCGGCTGGTGTTCTCGCCCGGCAATGAAGAGTCGACCACCACGCAAAGCTTCCAGCTCGACGGCGCGGCGCGCAATGTGGTGCTGCGTCACGACACCGATCTGGACAACAACTGGCTTGGCCTGGGCCTGACACTGCTCGAGAAGAACAGCGGGCGTGCCTGGACCGCGCAAACCGACGTCGCCTATTGGCACGGCTCGGATGGCGGCGAAAGCTGGACCGAGGGCGATCGCACGCGCGAGCTGGTGTTCCGCGATCTGCCGGCCGGCACCTATTACTTCGTCATCGACCCGGAGATTTCCGCGGAGAAGCCGGTGGCCGTCGCCGACCGCGTCAAGGTCATCCGCGACCAGGCCGCCTGGAGCAATTTCTTCTTCCTGCTGGTCTTCCTCGCCGCCTTGCCGCTGTTCAGCCGCTACCGGATGACCGCCTTCGAGATCGAGCGCTGGAAAAATGCCGATTTCCTTTCCAGCGGCGCCGACCGCGGTTCCGGCGCGAGTAACAGCGACAGCGATTCCGGAGGAGACGACTGATGCCGCGCGCCGCGATGATCCTCAGTCTGGCCGCGTTTGCCCTGTTCAACTACGGCCAATACCTGGGCTGGAGCATGTTCTCCGAGAGTGCCGACGCACAACCGGTACGCTCCACCAGCGCGGCGCGCACGTTCCACAAATGAGCAACCCCGGCCGCGCCGCGATCCGATCCGCCTGCGCGTATCATCGCGCCGACGCAGTGGTCGCACCGCATTTTGCGCGCCGGCCGCGCTTGACGGAGGAAGCATGCAAATCCTGCTGATTTCAGGCATCGGCTTCGCCATCTGCGCGGTGCTGTTCGCCCTGCAGAACAACGTCCCCGTGACCGTAAGTTTTTTTGCCTGGAGTTTCGGCGGCTCGCTGGCGCTGGTGCTGCTCATCACCCTCGGCCTCGGCGCCATCATTGCCGGCCTGGTCTCCTCGCCGACCGTGATTCGCAGCCAGTGGGCAGGCAACCGGCTGCGACGTCAGGTGGCCACCCTGGAAGAGCAGAATCGCAGTTTGCAGCAGCGCGTCGGGGAACTTGAGGCCCAACTGGAATCCCTGCTCGCCGCGCAAGCCCTGCCCCCACCATCGGTGGCGGCGGACGACAAACCCTACGTCGGACTCAAGACCCTGCTGACCGGCACCGCCACCAACACACCGAAGCCCTGAGGGCCAAGAGTCGGCACTGGCGAGACGGCGTTTCGTCAGCGCGCCTTGCGGCCCATTGCCCCGATATGCAGCGTCCCCTGCTGGTCTCCGTCTTCATCGTCGCCTCCTGCGGGCTCGCTTACGAGCTGATCGCCGGCGCCCTGGCAAGCTATCTGCTGGGCGATTCGGTGATGCAGTTTTCCACCGTGATCGGCGTCTATCTGTTCGCCATGGGCATCGGCTCCTGGCTGTCGAAGCACGTCGGCGGCAATCTGCTGGTGCGCTTCATCCAGATCGAGCTCATGGTCGGCCTGCTCGGCGGCCTCTCGGCGGGCCTGCTGTTCCTCTTGTTCACGCTGCACTCCGGTCCCTTCCGTTTCACGCTGTACGGGCTTGTGCTGCTGATCGGCATTCTGGTCGGGCTGGAAATTCCCCTGATCATGCGCATCCTCAAGCGCGAGGTGGCGTTCAAGGATCTGGTGGCGCAGGTACTGACCTTCGACTACATCGGTGCGCTGGCGGTGTCGGTATTGTTCCCCTTGCTGCTGGCGCCGCATCTGGGGCTGGTGCGCAGCGCGCTGCTGTTCGGTCTGCTCAACGCGGCGGTCGCCGCATGGGCGCTGTGGCTGTTCCGGGAGCAGATCGGGCCGGTGGTGACATTGCGCGCGCAATGCGTCGCGGTAATCGGCTTGCTCGCCGTCGGCTTCGGTTTCGCCGGCCATTTCGTCAGCCTGGCCGAGGCGAATCTGTACAGCGAGGACATCGTCCATGCCGAGTCGAGCCCCTATCAGCGCATCGTCATCACGCGCTGGCGCGACGAGTTGCGCCTGTATCTGAACCACAACCTGCAGTTTTCCTCGCGCGACGAATACCGCTACCACGAGGCGCTGGTGCATCCGGGCCTCGCCACGCTGCCCGGCGCGCACCGCGTGCTGGTGCTGGGCGGCGGCGACGGCATGGCGGTGCGCGAAATCCTCAAGTACCCGCAGGTGGACAGCATCACGCTGGTCGATCTCGATCCGCGCATGACGCAACTGTTCTCGCAATCGGCCATGCTGCGCGAGCTGAACGGCGACGCGTTGAGTTCGCCAAAGCTGAAGATCATCAATGCCGACGCCCTGCAATGGCTGGAGCAGACGCAGGAGATGTTCGACTTCGTCGTCGCGGATTTCCCCGACCCGTCGAATCACGGTTTGGGAAAACTCTACTCGACGGCCTTCTACCGTCTGCTCCAGCACCACGTCGCCGAAACCGGTCTGGTGGTGGTGCAGGCCACCTCGCCGATGTATGCGCGGGAGAGTTTCTGGACCGTGGTGACCACGCTCGAAGCGGCCGGCTGGCAGACCGCGCCCTACCATGCGCTGGTGCCGAGCTTCGGCGAATGGGGCTATATCCTCGCCGGCCCGCGCGAATACCGGCCGCCCGCTGCGATCCCGGTGCCGACGCGTTTCATCACGCCCGAGGCACTGCCGGCGCTGTTCCACTTTCCCGCCGACATGGCCCGCATCCCCGCGGAACCGAATCGCCTCGACAACCAGAACCTCGTGCGCGTATTCGAGCGCGAGTGGGGCCGGCTGCAAACGCACTGATGCGACGGCGCGAGTTTCTGGCTGCGGCATCTGCGGCGGCGACCCTGGCAGCCTGCGGCTCGAAGGCGATGCCACCCTTGCCGCCGGGAACGCTTTCAGGAGCAAACGACACCCTCGGCCATCGCCTGCGCCAGCACGATTTTCCCGCTCCCGGTGAAACGCGCCGCACGGCGGTGGCGATTGTCGGCGGCGGCATCGGCGGCCTGTCGGCGGCGTGGAAGCTGGCCGGCTCCGGCTGCGATGATTTCCTGCTGCTGGAACTGGAAAGCGAAGCGGGCGGAAATTCGCGGGCCGGCAAGAACGAAATCTCGGCACATCCACTCGGCGCGCACTATCTGCCGCTGCCACCCCGCGAAGCGCGCGCAACGCGCCAGTTGCTGGCTGAACTCGGCGTGCTGCTGGGTGACCCGGAGGCCACGCGTCCGCGTTACGACGAGAAGTATTTGTGTCACGCGCCGCAGGAGCGGCTCTACACCAACGGCTATTGGCAGGATGGTTTGTGGCCGACGCTGGGCGTACCGAAGGCGGATCGAGCGCAATACACCCGCTTTCAGGACACCGTCGCCGAATTGCGTCAGCGGCGCGACGCGGCCGGCCGCCGTGAGTTCGCCCTGCCGCTGGCGCTGTCCAGCCGCAATCCGAAATCCGTCGCGCTGGACCGGATCACATTCCGCGACTGGCTGCTGGGGGAAGGCTACACCGCGCCGGGTTTGCACTGGCTGACCGACTACGCCTGCCGCGATGACTACGGCACGAGTGCCGCGCAGACCTCGGCCTGGGCCGGCTTGCATTACTTTGCCTGTCGCGATGGCGAAGGGCAGGTGCTGACGGCGCCGGAAGGCAACGCCTGGCTGGCGCGCGGTCTGGCGCAGACAGCAGCGGGCCGCATCCAGCCCGACGCGCTGGTGTTCCGCATCGAGCAAGGCAAACAGCAAAGCATCTGCGACGTCTACCTTGCCGCGGAAAACCGCAGCATCCGCATCGTCGCCCGCGAGCTGATCTGGGCTGCGCCGCTGTTCCTGATCCCGCATGTGTTTGCCGCGCCGCGGCCGGAATGGCTGGCCGGCATCCGCGGCGCCGAATATGCGCCCTGGGTCGTGGCGAATCTGACGCTCTCGGCAGCACCCCAGACACGCGCCGGTTACCCGCTGGCCTGGGACAATGTCTTGCATGACAGTCCGGCGCTGGGCTACGTCGTGGCCACCCATCAGCCATTGCGCTACGCGCCGGCGCCGACGGTGATCACCTGGTATCGGGCGCTGCACGAGGAATCGGCGTCCCGCCACCACCGACTCCTGCAAGGCCGCGATGCCTGGGCCGCCGAAGTCCTCGCGGACCTGTCGCGGCCGCACCCCGAAATCCGCGAGCTGGCGACGCGGATCGACATCCATCGCCACGCCCACGCCATGATCCGTCCCCTGCCGGGTCGGCTGTGGGGCGGCGCGCGCAACGGCTTCGAGTCGGGCAGGGCCGGCATCCAGTTTGCACACGCCGATGTTTCAGGACTGTCGCTGTTCGAGGAAGCCAATTTCCGCGGCGTGCTGGCCGCCGAGCGCACACTGGCCCGGCTCGGCGTATCCTATGCGTCCTCACTATGAACGGCCTGCACATCCTTGCTGAATTTCACGCCTGCGAAGGCGAACGCCGCTTGCTGCTCGATGCGGGAACGCTGGCTGCACTGTGCCGCCGCGCCTGCGCCAACGCTGGATTGCTGGTCGTCGCCGAAGCCTTCCACCAATTCGCCGGCGCCGGCGCCACCGGCGCCCTGGTACTGGCCGAATCGCATCTGGCGATTCACACCTGGCCCGAGCTGAACTCGGTAACACTCGATCTTTACGTCTGCAATTACAGTCAGGATAACCGCGCTGCGGCGGAGACAGCCTACAGCGCCCTGTGCGCCGAGTTGAAGCCCAAGCGAATCGTGCGACGCGATATATCCCGAGGCGGGCTTGATCCGGACGATCGCGACTCCGGGAACATGGCGAGCCAAGGGAAGTAGGCCATGCGACTGTTGTTCTTCCTCCTGGTATTGGCCAATCTCGTCTTCTTTGCCTGGGCGCAAGGCTATTTGGGCGCGACCGGCGAGGACCGCGAACCGCAGCGACTGGCGAACCAGTTGCACGCCGACAAGCTGCGCATCGTGCGCGATGTTCAGCCGCCGGCAGCGAAGAAGGACGATCCGGCGTGTCGCCTCGTCAACGGGCTGACCGTGGCCGACGCCGAGACCCTGAGGGTGGCAATAGCGGCCATCGGCGGGGAAGCCCAAATCCTGCCTCTGGCGGAGCCGGCGCTCCATCTGGTACTCATCGCCGATCTGCCCAACAAGGTCGCCGCCGACAAGAAGACCGCCGAACTGACCCGCTTTGCGGTCGCGCAACAAAAGCTCGTTGCGCTGGAGGGCGGCCGTTATGAAATCATCCTGGGCAGCTTCCCGACCGACGCGGCCGCGCGCGACTTTCTGCAGGGCCTGGTAAAACGGGGCATCAAATCGGCGCGTGTTGACAGTCGCGACCAACCCACATCAAGACCCCGGGTCGAGACCCGTGCTCCTGCATCGACGCTGCTGCAGCAACTGCCGAAGCTGATTGCACCGTACGCCGACGCCACCATCGGCGAGTGCGTGCCGTAGCCACGCGATGAGCTATGTGGTCGGACTCACCGGCGGCATCGGCAGCGGCAAGAGCGCTGTCGCCCGGCTGTTCGCGGATCGCGGCATCACGGTGATCGACACCGATGCGATTGCCCACGCCCTGACCGCACCCGGCGGCGCCGCCATGCCGGCCATTCGCGCCGAATTCGGCACGGGCGTGGCGAGCGCCGACGGCGCACTCGACCGCGCCGCGATGCGCGCCATTGTCTTTGCCGACCCGTCGGCGCGCAAGCGCCTGGAAGCGATCCTGCATCCGCTGATCCGCAGCGAATGCGAACGCCGGCTGCTGGCCGATGCGGCCGACTCTCCCTATGCCATCCTGATGGTGCCGCTATTGGTCGAATCCGGTAACTACCGCAAGCGCGTCGACCGCATCGCCGTAGTCGATTGCGCCGAGGCCACCCAGATAGATCGCGTCGTGCGCCGCAACGGACTCGCTAGGAGCGAGATCGAATGCATTCTTGCCGCTCAGGCGACGCGTGCCGAGCGGCTGGCGGCGGCTGACGATGTCATCGACAACGATGGAGACCTCGCCGCCCTGGCCCCGCAGATCGAGCGCCTGCATGTGCAGTATTTGGCATTGTCGCGCCGGATTTGTTGAGATTTGTACTGAATTGGGTCACAATCTCCGCAGATTTTTTCATTTGGCTGGCATGTGATCACTTACGAATACCCACTCAGCGAGCGCGTTCGCACGCTATTGCGGCTCGAGGATCTGTTTGACAAGGTCGTTCATTTCGCGGAGGCGGATGGCGCGATGGAGCACCACGTCGCGCTCGTCACTTTGTTCGAGATTCTCGAGGTCGCCGGCCGCGCCGAACTGAAATTCGATCTGGTGCAGGAACTCGAACGCCAGCGCCAGATATTGCTTTCCTTCCGCAACAACCCCGAAATCTCCGAGGACGCGCTGTCCGGTGCGCTCTACGAAATCGAGCAGGCCAGTTCGCTGCTGCTCTCGATGCACGGCAAGATCGGTCATTACCTGCGTGAAAACGAATGGCTGATGACAATCAAGAATCGCGCCGCGATTCCCGGCGGGGTCTGCGAGTTCGACCTGCCCGGTTACCACTACTGGCGGCATCGCGATGCGGCGTTGCGCCAGCAGGATATCCGCGGCTGGATCGCACCGATGATGCCGATCCGCGCCGGGCTTGCCATCGTCTTGCGCCTGTTGCGTTCCTCGGGCAGGTCGGAGCAGAAGACCGCTCAGCGCGGCGCTTTTCAGCTCATGCTGAGCGGCCGCAGCGCGCAATTGATCCGCTTGAAGACAGGACAGGGAGACCCCTGTCTGCCGGAAATTTCCGCCGGCAAATTCGCCATCAACATCCGCTTCCTGCGCCCGGACATGGATCAGCGACCGCGCCAGGTCGACTCGATGGTCAACTTCGAACTCACGCTGTGCAATCTGTAAGGCCTGCTTCACCGCGCATCGTCACCTGCCCGAAGTGCGGCAGGGATGTCGAGTGGGTTGCCGAAAACCGCCATCGGCCGTTTTGCTCGGCGCGCTGCAAGGGCATTGACTTCGTCGCCTGGGCTACCGACAGCTATCGCGTCGAGGCGGCGGAAGAGCCACATCCGGAAGACCAGTCCGAGTAAGCGGCTAACCGCCCCAGGCAGCGCGAATCGCTGCTACGCCGTGAGCACCGGCCCGCCGGGCCCGGTCGAGATCGACTGGCGACAGCCCGCCCAAGGCAAAAGTCGGCAGTGGCGACACGCCGACTGCGGCGGCGAAATTGTCCCAGCCGATTCCTGCCACACCCGGATGGCTGGCAGTCGCCCGGACCGGGCCGAACACCGCGAAGTCGCAGCCGAGATCGGCGGCCAGTTCAAGCTCGGCCGACGAATGACAGGAAGCTGCGACCAGCGGCAGGTCGGGCCGCGCAACGAGCGCCGCAAGCTGCCGCGCGGGCAGGTGCACTCCAGCCGCACCGGCGGCCGCAGCCAGTGCGACATCGCCGTTGACCAGAGCCTTCGCGCCGTATTGGTGGCAGAGGTCGACCGCGGCATGAACGAAGGCCGAACGGCGAGCCGCATCGAGCTGTGGCTCGCGCAATTGCACCAGCCTCAGGCCGCCCTCCAGCGCATGGGCGAGGGCCAGCAACTGGGCGTCAACGCCGATCTCGCCGGCATGAGTGATGGCGTAAAACTGCGGCAGGGCCAGCGCGGCCAGCACCGGTGCGTTGGCCGGGAGCATCGGCGAAACCGTTGCGGCATTGGCCCGCTGCCAGGCCAGCGCACTATGCACGTGATCGTGCAGCTCGCCGCGCCACTCTCGCACCCGGAAAAAGTTGAGCCGCACGTGGGCGTGCTCATAGACATGCTGGCGGCGCAACCAGGGATCCGCGCGCACAACTTCGATACCCAGTTCCTCGCGCAGTTCGCGCAGCAGCGCGTCATGCGGCGTCTCGCCCGGCTCGACCTTGCCACCGGGAAATTCCCAGAATCCGGGGTAGAAGGTTCCCGGCGCGCGCTGCCCGAGCAGAAACTCGATGGCTCCGTCCGCTGCTGAGCGCTCGATGACGGCGGCAGCGACTTCGGTCAGTTTCACTTTCTCGGCTTGGCGTGCCGCCCGGCATAGTCGCGGGCGAACTGCCAGGCCACGCGGCCGCTGCGCGAGCCGCGCATCAGGGTCCATTGCAGGGCTTCGCCGCGCG
Source organism: Rhodocyclaceae bacterium (assembly GCA_025353195.1). GTDB lineage: Bacteria > Pseudomonadota > Gammaproteobacteria > Burkholderiales > Rhodocyclaceae > Sulfuritalea. The sequence continues at coordinate 9,076 of JANXRC010000085.1, read as the reverse complement.
CCGCTGCAATCTGCTGCGCCGACATGCCGAACTCGCCCAGCCAGTGGCTGCAGATTTCGAGGTAGTGATCCTGACCGAAGGGATAGAAGGACAGCCACAGACCAAACCGCTCCGACAGGGACACCTTTTCTTCGGTCGTTTCACCGGGATGAATGTCGCCGTCCGCGTTGTACTTGGTCTCGAGGTTCTCCGACATCTTTTCCGGCATCAGGTGGCGGCGGTTCGACGTCGCATAGACCAGCAGATTGTCCGGCATGCCGGTAATCGAGCCGTCGAGGATGCTCTTCATCGCCTTGTAGCCGGGCTCGCCCGACTCGAAGGAGAGGTCGTCGCAGAAGATGATGAAGCGCTCGCGGCGACCGGCGATCAGATCGACTATCTCCGGCAGATGCACCAGGTCATCCTTGTCCACTTCGATCAGGCGCAATCCCTTGGCCGCGAACCGGTTCAGCACGGCCTTGACCAGGGAGCTCTTGCCGGTGCCGCGCGCGCCCGTCAGCAGCACATTGTTGGCGCTGCGCTTGGCGACGAACTGCTTGGTGTTCTGGGCGATGCGCAGCTTCTGGTCCTCAACGCCCTGCAAGTCCTCGAAGCGGATCCGGTGCGGCTGCTTGATCGCCTCGAGCCAGCCGCGACCGCTGCGAGTGCGCCAGCGAAACGCCGTAGCCGACCAGTCCGGCGCCGGCAAGGGTGGCGGCAGGATCGCTTCGAGACGATCGAACAGCGCATCAAGGCGGTCGATCAGCGGCGCAGCAGTGCGGGTCAGGTCGGACATCGGTTAAGCTTACGAGCTCTTGAAAGCATGTCACTTTAGCAGATTCATGTTTCGATTCTTCCCTGCCCTGATTGTTCTGCTGGCCGTCGCCGGCTGTGCGCCACTCGCCGTCGAGCCAGCGCCGACTGTTGCATCCTGTGCGCTGCCGGCCGCGTGCCCGGTCTGCCCGGTGTGCCCGCCTGTAGAACCACCGAAACCCGTTGCAAAGCCCTTGCAGGCAGCCGATTGGAGCGAATTGCCGGGATGGACCGACGACGATCCCGGCACCGTGTTCGCCGCCTTTGTCGCCAGTTGCAGGAGCCTGGAAAGACAGGCTCAATGGAAGCCCGTTTGCAGTTCGGCGCGGTCGCTCAGCGACACCACGGCGCCGGCCCTGCGTGCCTGGTTCGAGGTGCAGTTGCGGCCCTGGGCGCTGGTCAACCCGGACGGTTCGCGCAGCGGCCTCATCACCGGCTATTACGAACCGATCCTCAACGGTAGCCGCAGCGAAAGCAGCGGCTACCGCTACCCGGTGTTCGGCCCGCCCGACGACATGATTGTCGTGGAACTGGCCGAGCTCTACCCCGAACTCAAGCACCTGCGTCTGCGCGGGCGCATCGAAGGGCGCAAGCTGGTGCCCTACTATTCACGCAGCGAATGGACGCCGCAGGAAAGCAAGCGCTCACCCGAAGCACTGCTGTGGATGGACGACCCGATCGATCTTTTCTTCATGCAGATCCAGGGCTCGGGCCAGATACTGCTGACCGATGGCAGCCGAGTGCGCCTGAATTACGCCGACCAGAACGGCCATCCGTATCGCTCGATCGGGCGCTGGCTGATCGAGCGCGGCGAACTCAAGGCCGAGCAGGCGTCGATGCAGGGTATCAAGTCGTGGGCCAGGGCCAATCCGGCGCGACTGACCGAGTTGCTCAACGCCAATCCCAGTCTGGTGTTCTTCCGCGAGTTGCCCGTCACGGGCAGCGGACCGCTGGGCGCCATGGGCCTCGCCCTGACGCCCGAGCGCTCGTTGGCGGTCGATCCCCGTCATGTGCCGCTGGGCGCGCCGATTTGGCTGGCGACTACCCGACCGAACAGCGAGCAAGCACTCACCCGCCTGATGCTGGGACAGGACACCGGCGGCGCCATTCGCGGCGTGGTACGCGCCGATTTCTTTTGGGGCAGTGGCGCCGAGGCCGGCAGCCAGGCCGGGAAGATGCGCCAGCAAGGGCGCATGTGGGTGCTGATGCCGAGGGCCTATCAAGCTCCGGAAACATCGGGCAATGCACCAAAGTAAACGCAGGCGTGTTTTCGTTACGGCCGCTGCGCCTGACTTTCACCATCCCGGTGCAGCATTCATGCTGATCGCACCAGCAAGGTGCGTTATCCTTCCCGCGGGGCGACGATCCTGCTGATTTGTCACTGATTTACCAGCAGGAATGGACATTGCTTTCATGCATTCTATTTGTGCCTTTGGCCACTGGGAGCACCACAATGGAGAATTTCAAAACATCCGCCGACGTACTGTTCATCTTGCTCGGCGCCATCATGATTCTGGCCATGCACGCCGGCTTCGCCTTTCTCGAACTGGGCACGGTGCGCAGGAAGAACCAGATCAACGCCCTGGTAAAGATCCTCGCGGATTTTTCGGTCTCGACCCTGGCCTACTTCTTCATCGGCTACGGCATCGCCTATGGCGTGCATTTTTTCTCCGGCGCTGAAACTCTGGCGCAAAAAAGCGGCTATGAGCTGACCAAGTTCTTCTTCCTGTTGACCTTCGCCGCCGCGGTTCCGGCTATCGTCTCCGGCGGCATCGCCGAGCGCGCCCGCTTCGGGCCGCAACTGGCCGCCACCTTTCTGCTGGTTGGCTTCATCTATCCGATCTTCGAGGGCATAGCCTGGAACCACGCCTACGGCATCCAGGACTGGCTCAAGGCCAGCTTTGGCGAAGAGTTCCATGATTTCGCCGGCTCCGTGGTGGTGCACGCGGTGGGCGGCTGGATCGGCCTCGCCGCTGTAATCCTGCTCGGCGCCCGGCGCGGGCGCTATCACAAGGACGGCGGCATATCGGCGCACCCGCCCTCGAGCATTCCCTTCCTCGCGCTTGGCGCCTGGATCCTGGTCGTCGGCTGGTTCGGCTTCAATGTCATGAGCGCGCAATCGCTGGACAAGGTTTCCGGCCTGGTGGCCTTGAACTCGCTGATGGCGATGGTCGGCGGCACGCTGGTGGCGCTGGTGGTCGGCAAGAACGACCCCGGCTTCGTCCATAACGGCCCGCTGGCCGGGCTGGTGGCGATCTGCGCCGGCTCCGACCTCATGCATCCGCTCGGTGCCCTGATCACCGGCGGCGTCGCCGGCGGGCTGTTCGTCGTCATGTTCACGCTGACACAGAACCGCTGGAAGATCGATGACGTCCTCGGTGTCTGGCCCCTGCACGGCCTGTGCGGCACATGGGGCGGGCTGGCCGCCGGCATCTTCGGCGCCAAGGCGCTGGGCGGCATGGGCGGCGTCTCCTTCATGAGCCAGTTCGCCGGCACCTTGCTCGGCATCACGGTGGCCCTGGGCGGCGGCATTCTCGTTTATGGCGTGCTGAAAATGACGGTCGGAATCCGGCTTGAACCGGAAGACGAATATAACGGCGCCGACCTTACCATTCACAAGATCTCGTCCAGCGCCGAGCGGGAAACGCTCTGGTAGAAACCTTGTTCGCCGGCTTCAGCTCTGTGCGGTTGTCGCGGCTGGCGGGAAGCGGCTTTCGAGCAGTTTGACCACTGTGTGCAGCACGCGATTGACCGGCGTCGCGATGCCCAGCGCTGCGCCGCGGCGCAGCACGTAACCGTTCAGGTAGTCGATCTCGCTCGGCTTGTGGCGCGCCACGTCATGGGCGGTCGACGAGAGCTGTCCGGCCATGCTGACCGCGATGCGCTGCACGGCCTCCCGGATGTCTCCGGGCACGGTTATGCCGTCGGCCCGCGCCACGGCGAGACACTCTTGCACCACGTCGCCCATCACGTCCTCCACGCCCTGACCCTGCACCATGCGCCCGTAGGGCAGTTGCGTAATGGCGGAAAGGGCGTTGTAGGCACAATTGATGATCAGCTTGGCCCACAGCGCACCGGCCACATTGTCGGAAATCTCCAGCGGCACTCCGGCGGCGGCGAACAGAGTCGCCAGCTCCTGACTCGCGGCCGACGGCCCGATCACCAATTCGCCGCGTCCGTGATGCTTGACGTGGCCCGGCCCGGCCATTTCGGTGGCGACGTAGACGACCGCGGGATGGACTTCCTGGCCCAGTACCGCCTGCAGCCGCTCGGCATTGTCGTAACCGTTCTGCAGGCTCAGCACTGCGGCGCCAGACGCGAGATGCGGCTTCATCTGCGCTCCGGCGATTTCGGTGTCGGTCGACTTGACGCAGCACAGCACGATCTGCGCACCCTCTATGCCGCTGGCATCGGTGGCGGCCTGCAGCGGAACGTGCTCGCGAAAGGTCTGCGTGTCGAGCAGCAGGCCGTCGCGCCGAATTGCCGCCACGTGCTGCGCCCGCCCGATCAGCACCACCTCATGCCCGCCGCGCGCCAGCATGCCGCCGTAGTAGCAGCCGACCGCGCCGGCGCCCATCACCGCAATTTTCATCGTGCGTCCTCCCGCATGTGTCGAGCCCGTTTCACTTCAGGGCGTTGCCGACGATCTCGGCGACGCCCCGCGCCAGATCTTCGCAGGCCGCAATCCGCTCCAGCGCCGCCTGCGCATGACTCCGCCGCACGGCATCGAACTGGCGCCAGCGGTCGAAGCTGCGCGCCAGCCTTGCCGCGACCTGCGGATTCATCGCCTGCAATTCGATGACGACCTCGGCCGCCAGCTGGTAGCCGCTGCCGTCGGCGGCATGGAAGTGGCGCGGGTTGGCGGCACAGAAGCTGCGCAGCAGGGCATACACCTTGTTCGGATTCTTCAGGTCGAAAGCCGCATGCTGCATCAGTTCGCGCACCCGCGCCGTGGTCCCGGGCAGGCGCGAGGTCGCCTGCACCTGCAGCCACTTGTCGATCACCAGTGCCTCGCCCTGCCAGCGCGCGTAGAACGCGGTAAGGCTCTCTGCGCGCTCGGGCAGATCGAGATTGGCCAGCAGGGACAAGACGGCGATCACGTCGGTCATGTTGTCGCCCTGCGCGAGCTGCGTCAGCAGCCGCGGCAGCACCGATGTCTGTACGTAAGACTCCTCGCTGTCGGCCAGGTAGCCGAGGCACAGGTTACGCAGCGCACGGCGCCCGACCTGGACGCCGTCCGGGGCATAAGGTTCGCCGGGCGCAAGCGCGGACCACACCGCCTCGAAGTCTGAGCGCAAAGCCTTGGCGAGGTGGCGACGCAAATTGAAGCGGGCGCGATGGATGGCCTCCGGATCGATCACCTGGCCGCTTGCCGCTACCTCCTCGGCCAGCACCTGCTCGGCCGGCAACACCAGCGCCTCCGCGGCGAGCGCCGCATCCCCGCCCTTACCCAAATTCATCCCGTCCTCGAGCACGCGGCCAACGGCGGCGACCAGACTCGCCGGAATCCAGGCCTCGCCTTCGCCGCCGGCTGCGATGCCGGCCAGCAGCACGCGCGTGGCCAGGCGCTGCCCGGCTTCCCAGCGGTTGAACGGGTCCGAGTCGTGGGCCATCAGGTGCGCGAGTTCGGCGTCGGGCTGCTCGAAGTCGAGATGCACCGGCGCCGAGAAGTTGCGCAGCAGCGAGGCGACCGGCGCGGCCGGAATGTTGTCGAAGACGAAGCTTTGCACGCTGTCGGTCAGCGACAGCACGCGGGTGACTTCCGGCAGCGCGTCGCTGCCGTCGGGCAGGACCAGGCCGAGCGCCACCGGGATATGCAACGGACCCTCGTTGATCGCCATGCCGGCTTCCGTGAGGCGCTGCTCGTAGGCGGTGGGCGCCAGCGACTGCGTCAGCGTCAGCGTGTAGCGTTTGGCCGCCGCATCGTAGCTGCCCGCCGCCTTCAGCTGCGGCGTGCCGGCACGGGCGTACCAGCGGCGGAACTGGCCGAGGTCGACGCCCGAGGCGTCCTGCATCGCGGCGACGAAATCGTCGCAGGTCACGGCCTGCCCGTCGTGGCGCTCGAAATAGAGGTCCATGCCCTTGCGGAAGCCCTCGCGGCCGAGCAGCGTGTGGATCATGCGCACGACCTCGGCGCCCTTTTCGTACACCGTGGCGGTGTAGAAATTGTTGATCTCGGCGTAGGAGGCCGGCCGGATCGGATGCGCCATGGGCCCGGCATCCTCGGGGAACTGGCCCATGCGCAGGCCGCGCACTTCCTGGATGCGCGTGACCGCGCGCGAATGCACGTCGGCGCCGAACTCCTGGTCGCGAAACACCGTGAGGCCTTCCTTGAGCGAGAGCTGGAACCAGTCGCGGCAGGTGACGCGGTTGCCGGTCCAGTTGTGAAAGTACTCGTGGGCGACGACGCGGTCGATGTTCTGGTAGTCGATGTCGGTCGCGGTGTCGGGGCGCGCCAGCACGTACTTGGTGTTGAAGATGTTGAGGCCCTTGTTCTCCATCGCCCCCATGTTGAAATCGCCGACCGCGACAATCATGTAGTGGTCGAGGTCCATCTCGAGGCCGAAGCGCTGCTCGTCCCAGACCATGGCCTTCTTCAGCGCCGCCAGGGCGTGGCCGCACTGGTCCAGCTTGCCCGGCTCGACATAGACCGCGAGGCGCACCTTGCGCCCCGAGGCCGTGACGAAGCTGTCCTCGAGCACGTCGAGCTTGGCGGCGACGAGGGCGAACAGGTAGGCCGGCTTGACGTAGGGATCTTCCCAGCGTGCCCAGTGGCGCGCGGCGTCGCGCTCGCTGACTCCGGTGGCGACGCGGTTGCCGTTGCTCAGCAATTGCGGGAAGCGCTCGCGTTCGGCCTCTATGGTGCAGGTGTAGCGCGACATCACGTCGGGTCGGTCGGGGAAGAAGGTGATGCGGCGGAAGCCCTCGGCCTCGCACTGGGTGAAGTAGCCATCCTGCGAACGGTAGAGGCCAGAGAGCTGGGTGTTCTTGTCCGGCTCGATGCGCACCACGGTTTCGAGCACGAAGGCATCCGGCAGGGGTGCGGAATCGACGCCGAAGACGCTCAGCGTGTTGTCGGCCAGGGTGTAGCGCGAGGGCGCCAGCGCCGTGCCGTCGAGGCCGACCGCACGCAGCGAAAGCTCCTCGCCATGCAGCACCAGGGCGCCGCCGGGGCCGCGCGGATTGCGTCGGCAGGAAAGCCGGGCGCTGACTTCGGCGTAGCCCTCGTGGATCGCGACATGGAGATCGACCGTGTCGACCAGCCAGGCCGGCGGCGTGTAGTCCTGGAGGTAGATGGCGTGCGGTGTTTCAGTGCGCATGGGCAATTCCTGGAAAGCGTTGAATGCGGCGCCAAAAAACGCCGGGCACAGAGCGTATCAGACGCGGCGGCTTTGCCCAAGGAATCACCACAGGAGTCGGCGCTGGTGGTACGGCGGCGACGGCGCCGAGTTCGAGGAGTGACCTGTCCCGGCAAAAAAATCCCGGCCACGTGCCGGGATTGAAACCGATTCCTTGCGGAACCGGAGGAGGAGACATTACAGTTCGCTGATCCGGCAGCCTTCCCGGCCTATGCCGTGGGCTTCGGGTGAGTGACCACGCATTCCTTTGCAAGCCAGACGCAGACCGCGCCCAGCCCCGCCGCGACGATTCCAACCGCCAGAGCGGCCGGATTGCGGGTCTGAATCAGGATGACGGCCAGTCCGAGCAGAAAAACCAGAACGCCGCCGATAAGGTTGGTCAGAAAGAAAATGGTTTTCATGGAAGTCCTCCAGATCACGGGAGTTGCTGAAAGCCAGTCAAGGCGGAAGGATTCGTCACGACGGTAGTTGTGATCGGCCGGGCATATTGAACACGGGCGAGGAGCTGTTTGAGCGCTCGCCAGCCATCAGTGAAGAGTTTTCCCATCGCTTCGCTGCGTTGCCGATTCGCTTCCCTGATGTGGGTCTCTATGTCGAAGTAACTATGGTCCATGGTGTGGATCCTTTCCTTTGAGTGGCGCCCCTCGTGAGGGCACGGTGCTAAGATAATGGAAATGTTGCATCGCAACAAGCGATCAGTTCTCATCCGACACCAAAGAAAAAGTCATCCATGTCGTACCGATTGCCTCCGCTGAATGCACTGCGCGCCTTCGAGGCGGCGGCGCGGCACCTCAGCTTCAAGAAAGCCGCGGCCGAACTTGCCGTGACGCCCACCGCGGTAAGCCATCAGATCAAGATGCTCGAACAGTTTCTCGGTCTGGCGCTGTTTCGCCGCCTGACGCGCGCGCTCGAACTCACGCCGCAAGGCCAGGCGATGCTGCCGAAGGTGCGCGAGGGGCTCGAGTGTTTTGCCGCGGCGGTCGAAAGCACGCGCGAACAAACTTCAACGGGACGCCTGATCGTCGTCGCCCCGCCCATGTTCGCCACCCGCTGGCTGGTTCCGCGCCTGCAGCGATTCACGCTGGCCGCGCCAGAGGTGAAGCTGCACGTCGTCAGTTCCCTCAACGCCATCGACAGCGACCCGCCCGGCGGGGAACTGCAATTCGACAGCATCGATCTGCGCGAAGACGACTCCCAGATAGTGGTCCGCTACGGCACCGGCGCGTATCCGGGCTGTCGCGTCGACCGCATCTTCGGGCCCGACTACATCGCCGTCTGCAGCCCCAAGCTGCTCAAATCCAAACGCCCGCTGCGCCAGCCGGCGGACGTCCGCTTCCATGTCCTGCTCCATGACGACACCATAGCCAACGAGCGCGCCCGTCCGAGTTGGGAGGAGTGGCTGCGGCAAGCCGGGGTGACGGATGTCGACTGCAACGCCGGACCGCACTTCAGCGATTCCGGACTGGCTTTGGTGGCCGCCGTTGACGGCCTCGGCATCGCGCTGGCCTCGAAGCCGCTGGTCGCCGCCGAGATCGCGGATGGCAGACTGGTAGCACCGTTCGACATCTCGGTCGGGCAACCGTATGCCTACTACCTGGTGACTCCCGAAGCCATTGCCGACCGCCCGGCGGTCGAGGCATTCCGGCAGAGTCTGCTGGCGATGCGCGATACTGATTGACCGCGCTGCATGAATGCCGACCCGAAACCCGGCCCTTCGCAAGAGTTCCGCAGGACGCCAAGAGTCGGCGCAGCCGCTACGGCGGCTACTTGGCTTTCGATGCCAGCTTGACGGTTTCGCCGGCAATCATGAAACGGCCGCGGCCGCGATGGTGCAGGGTGCGCGGGTCCTTGCAGGCGGGGTCGATCCAGGCCTGCTGCACTTCGAGCACGAAGAAGTTGTAGCGGTTCACCAGCCGCGTATCGGC
>JANXRC010000078.1 GCA_025353195.1 Rhodocyclaceae bacterium | reverse complement strand
CCTTGGCGCTGTTGATCAGTTCCTGACCCTTCAGCACGCCGCCCAGCAGCAGGCCGATAATGACCAGCACGATGGCGATTTCGACCAGGGTAAAACCGGATTGTCTGCTTTTCATGATCATCTCCCCTGTGGGGTGGTTATTTGGTACAAAAATTAAAGCACAATCCATGCCAATACAATTAACAAATATACTTCAACTGGTTACTGTTTTATTTTGTTTAGATTTAAATGGCATCTGTCAATTATTGGACAGGTTCGTCAGCTATTTGGCAGACCTCTCCAATCCGGCTTGGCTACAATCAAGGCATCCTCGTTGAGCCTTGCCAAAATTCGTAAACATTTCCAGTGCTGATTTTCTCACTTTCTTCGAGCCTGCCTACGCGGCTGATTGCCCTGCGGCACGGTTTGCTGCTGGCGCTGCTGGCGGCTTTGTATCTGGTTTTTTGGCAAGGTCCGGATACCTTTCTGGGAAGAACCCTGTTTGTCGTCCATCTAGGTCTGTTCATGCTCTGGCAACCCTTCGTGCATGCCGAGCAGCGCTTGTCGATGGCTTGGCTGCTGGTTCTGGTTGCCGTGGTTCTGGTGGTCGGCGCATTCCTGAAAGGATGGATGATCGCGCTGTGGATCATGATGCTGGCGGGCATCGTCGGCGGCAAGGTGCTGCTGTTCGGGGCGCGCATCCCCCGTCTTTTCTATCTTCTGGCGCTGGCCTTTCTGGTCGTGGCGCTGTTGCTGATGGCGGCTCCGCTGGCGGTCCCCATGGCGGCGCCGCCGAAGCAGATACTGACGCTTGGATACATAGGGCTGCCGATGGTGCTGTTGGTGATGGCCTTGCTGCCCCAGGGACAGGAAACCAGCCACGCGCGCGAAGTGGTCGATTTCATCTCCAGCCTGTTCGTTTTTCTGCTGCTGGCGGTGCTGATGCTGGGCAGCCTGGCGGCCATGATGATGTTTGGCAGCCACTATGCCGACGCGTTGCTGGAGGCCCTGTTGGTGATGGGCGCGATCCTGTTGCTGCTCGGTCTGGCGTGGAATCCGCACTCGGGTTTTTCCGGGATCGGCGCCCTATTTTCGCGCCATGTGACGTCGATCGGCCTGCCGGTTGAGCAGTGGTTGCAGGCCCTGGCCAATCTGGCATTGCGCGAAGACGATCCACAGATCTTTCTCGAGCAGGCGTGCGGTGAAATTGCGCAACGACTGCCCTGGGTGACGGGCGGGGAGTGGATGGCCGGCACAAGCCGCGGGCAGTTTGGCGTGACCGGCGGTCGCCGTTGGGAGTTCAGCCACGACGGCATGGTTCTCGTGCTTTACACGGCACTCGCGCTCTCGCCGACGCTGATCTGGCACTGCAACTTGCTGGCACAAGTGCTTGCCCAGTTTCACGGCGACAAGCAGCGCGCTTTGGCCCTGAAACAACTGTCCTACATGCAGGCCATTCACGAGACGGGGGCGCGGCTCACCCATGACGTGAAGAACCTGCTGCAGTCGATGAACGCGCTGTGTTCGGCGGGCACTGAACCGGGCGCCGAGTCGTCGCCGGAGTATCGTTCACTCCTGCGCCGCCAGTTGCCGGCAATATCCGATCGGCTGGCCGAAACCCTGGCCAAGCTCAATGCGCCGCAAAGCCTGTCGGCGGCTCGCCTGGTTGCCGCAGCAAAGTGGTGGCGGGAACTCCGCCAGCGAATGATGGCGCTGGAATGGATTACTTTCACAGCGGAAACGTCGCTTGCCGGCGAACTTCCTGCAGAAGTGTTTTCCGGTGTCACCGACAACCTGATCCGCAACGCCGCTGAAAAGCACTTGCGTGAACCGGACCTCCGTCTGCAACTCGAACTGGTGCGCAACGATGCGGGTTTCGAGTTGATGGTCTGCGACAATGGCTCGGCCATGGCCGACGCGATTGCGGCCAGTCTGTTTGTCGGCCCGGTATCTTCCGAGAGCGGTTACGGGATCGGGCTTTATCACGCGGCACGCTATGCGCAAGCGGCGGGATACCGGCTGGAACTGGCCGAGAATCGAGCGGGTCGGGTCTGCTTTCGGCTGAGGCTGGAGACCTGAAGCAGGGTCTAGATTTCTTCGCCGTCAGCCGCGCCTTTGCGGCCGATCAGGCGATACACCGTCATGTTTCCCTTGCCCTTCAGGTAAATGGTTTGCGGCTCGTGAAAATCGAAGTCTGCCGCCAGGCGGTGGTATGTCGTGGTATCGCACTGGATCATGCCGGGCACGCCTTCGGAGGTAATGCGGCTGGCGATGTTCACGGTGTCACCCCAGAGGTCGTAGATGAATTTCTTCTTCCCCAGCACGCCGGCGACAATCGGGCCGGTGCCGATGCCCATACGAATTTCAAGGTGCGATGCATTGACTGAAAAGTCGCGCCGCAGCATTTCGCGCATCGACACGGCCAAGTCGGCGATGGCGGCCGAGTAGTCGCTAAGATCTTGATTGAGCCCGCCGGCTACCATGTAGGCATCGCCTATGGTCTTGATCTTCTCCAGCCCGTATTCCTCCGCCAGTTCGTCGAAGGCGGAGAATATCCGGTTCAACATGGCGAAAACCTGTGACGGTGACATGTTGGCCGCCACCTGGGTGAAGTTCACGATATCGGCGAACATCACCGTGACATCGGCAAAACCATCGGCGATCGTCTGATTCGAATTCTTCAGCCGTTCCGCGACAGGGCCGGGAAGGATATTGAGCAATAGCTTTTCGGAGCGCTCTTGCTCGATCTTGACCTGCTTGTGGGCTTCTTCGAGGCTTTCCTGAATCTTTCGCTTTTCCGCAATCGAAAGGCGCAACAGCATGTAGATGATGGTCGATATTGAAATGAAGTTGAGCGCGAAGAAGACGATGGTGGTACGGATGGGTACGCTGGACTTCAGTGGAATTGCGTAATCGGCAAGATAATAATCGACCACGCCGGACAAGGCTGTAAGCACCACCCATGCGATGAACCAGCCTACCGATTGCTTCACGCCAATGCAGAGGATGGCGCCAACGGGAGCGAGCAGAGCCCAAAGCAGAATGCCACTGGTGGAAATGATGGTGCCACCGCTCCACTCTGCGACAAAGGGCAGGAACAGAAACAGCCCTAGTTGGCTGACGCGGAAAAAATCAAAATTCCGCGACTTGATGTAGAAGACCATGTTGCCCACCAGCAAGAGCTGGAAAGCCAGCGGCATCGTGGTCGAGAATTGCGGCCCGAGGATCGAGTAAAGCGTCACCCAAAGCATGATCGCCACGCTTGCCATGCCCGTCGCAAGCATCAGCAGCGACTTGTTGAGCCGCAACTCCTCGCTGTCGTCGGGCTCGATGCCGGCGTTTTGCAGCCGCTCGTAAAAACGCGGCGGCGCGGTCCTTGATTCGGGAGAGGTCATCAAACGGATTCGGGCTAAGTAGGCAGCTAACTGGTTCGCATAGTTAAGTGTCGCGGAATCGGCGGCAATGGTCAAGAATGATCATCGGGGGTCGATCGATCGAGCACCTCCTTGCTCCATGGCGCAAATTGGTGTTGAATGCCGGCCCATGGCTGAGGCAAAGAAATACGAAATAACGGTTGCGGTGGCGACCCACTATATTGCGGAGCAATCCGATCCAGCGATCAATCGTCACGTCTTCGCTTACACCGTTACCATCAGCAATACCGGTAACGTGCCCGCGCAGTTGATTTCGCGGCACTGGATCATTACCGATGCCGAAAGCCATGTGCAGGAAGTGCGTGGGCTGGGGGTTGTCGGCCATCAGCCTTTGCTGGCTCCGGGACAGAGCTTCGAATATACCAGCGGCTGTCAGCTTGCCACGCCGGTGGGCACCATGAAGGGCAGCTACCAGATGACGGCCGAGGATGGCGTGCAGTTCGAGGCGCCGATTGCCGAGTTCGTGCTGTCCATGCCGCGTGTGCTGCATTGAGCCTGAAGCACAGCTACACGCTGGTTGCACCGTTCTACGATGCTTTCCTGACTGCTGTTACGCGTGGTGCGCGCAAGCGCAGTCTGTCAGCGTTGGCTGAGAGTTCGCCGCGTGATGTGCTTCTGCTCGGGGTGGGTACCGGACTTGATCTGCCGCATCTGCCGGCGCAGCATCGATATGTCGGGCTGGATCTCACCGCCGCAATGCTCATGCGCGCTCGCCCGCGCGCAGTTGGCTTGCACTTCGCGGCCTTGCGCGGCGACGTACAGCGCCTGCCGTTTCCGGATGCCAGCTTCGACGTCGCGGTGCTGCACCTGATTCTCGCCGTGGTCCCTGCGCCGACTCTTTGCCTGTCCGAGGCAGTGCGCGTTTTGAAGCCGGGCGGACAATTGCTGCTGTTCGACAAGTTTCTGCGACGCGGCGAAGCCGGCTGGAAAAGACTGCTCAATCCATTGACGCGCCATGTCGCGACGCGCCTCGACGTGGTTTTCGAAGATCTGCTGGATGCCGTGGGTGGCATCACGGTGACGGCCAACGAAGCGGCACTGGCCTCGGGCTGGTTTCGCCTGATTCGGATCAAAAAGTTTAGCGCTTGACCCCGAGGGCGTCGCCCGGCTAAAATATCCCGACTTATTTACTCAACTATTATTGGAACACGCCATGGACGCCAAGCAGAAAATTCACGATACCGTAACCAGTAACCCGGTCGTGCTCTACATGAAGGGTACGCCGCAGGCGCCGCAGTGCGGTTTCTCGGCGCGGGCGATTCAGATTCTGCAGGCATGCGGCGTCCGGAATCTGGTGACGGTAGATGTGCTGGCTGATCCGGACGCACGTCAGGGCGTCAAGGACTACGCCAACTGGCCGACCGTGCCGCAACTCTACATCGGGGGCGAGTTTGTCGGGGGCAGCGACATCATGACCGAGATGTATCAGTCGGGCGAGTTGCAGAAGCAGCTGGAACCGATCGTCAACGCAGCCTGAGTCACCGTTTCAGTTCTCCGAGCAGCCTTTCAATCATGTGTTGCGCCTGACCCAGATAGGCGCTGCCGAAGAGGTTGAAGTGGTTGAGGATGTGGTACAGGTTATAGAGCGGCTTTCGCATTTCATAACCTGAGTCCAGCGGCCACGACGCGCGATAGGCGGCGAAGAAGCTGGTCGGGAAACCGCCGAAAAGCTCTGCCATGGCGATATCGGTTTCACGGTCGCCGTAGTAGCAGGCCGGATCGAAGATTATCGCTGCGCCGCCATTGGCGCCTTGCGCTGCGTTGCCCGACCACAGATCGCCGTGCAGCAGACTCGCCGCAGGCCGGTAGTCGATGAAGAGGCCGCCGACGCGCTCAATAACTGCGCAGCCTTTCGCCACCAAGGACTTGTCCATGCCGTTTTGCAGCGCAAGTTGCAACTGTGGTCGCAGCCGGCGTTCGCCGAAGAAATGCGGCCAGCCCGGATGGGGTGCGTTGTGCTGCGGCGTCGCGCCGATGAAGTTGTCCTCCGTCCAGCCGAACCAGTCTCCGGTCACGCGATGCAGTTGCGCCATCGCGGTACCGAGTCGGGCGCCACCTCTCTCGTCCAGCCCGGCCAGATCGAGATACTCCTGGACCAGAAAGGCCTCGGTTTCCGTCTGGCCCAGAGTGACGAAAGTCGGCGTTGGCACAATGCCGGCGGCGCGCAGCGCTTGGAGTCCCTGCGCTTCCGCGGCAAACATCGGGGCGGCGGCGGACTCGTTGGTCTTTACGAAATAGCGGTGGTGGCCGTCAGTAATGTGCCAGGCGCGATGAATCGAGCCGCCGCTGACAGGGCGGGTCGCCCAGGAGCCGAAGGCGTGTCCCGTGCGCTCGGCAATCGCCGCCGCAATAGACCCGAACGCGGGTGTCAAAGCGATGCCAGGCGGGCGTTGGCATCGGCCAAGCGACCGGCAATGACGTCAAGAAAGCCCTGATAGAAGTGCATCCGGCATGCATCCGAGGCGTGCTGCAGCGCTTGCGCGGAAATGGTGACGACGCGGGTGGCGGTCTGCGCCACGACATCGGCACCACGGGTGTGCTCGCCACGGCGGATGATGGCCATTTCGCCGAAGCATTCGCCAGCCGCGAGGGTGCCCAGGGAATGGCCGCTTTTCGACACCGTCATTTCACCGTCAAGCAGGAATGCAAAAAAGTCCCCGCGTTCGCCGTCGCGCATGATCACGGTCCCGGGTGCCACTTCGTCCCAGCGCGAAAAGCGGACCACTTCCCATAGATCGACATCGGAAAACTCGCCAAAGAAACGCACCGCGCGCAGGGCTTCGAATTTCTCGCTGTCGGGAAATGCCTGACGTTGCACCGAAAGCTGCTTGTTGCGGAAGGATTGGGCCAGATCGTGGGAAAACTCTTCCCAGGTCTGGTAACGCGCCCCGATTTCCTTTTGCATGGCGCGCGCGACCACCGCATCGAGACTCGGCGGCATGTCGGCGCGGAAGGTCGAAGGCGGTGGCGGATCGGTATTGCAGATCTGATAAATCATGCCGTAGTTGGAGGTCGACTGGAACGGCAGCCGTCCGGTCAACAACTGGTACATCACGACGCCCAGCGAGTAGATGTCCGTCTGGTGATCAAGGGTCATCTCGCGTACCTGCTGCGGCGACATGTAGGCCGGCGAGCCGACCCCCGAAACCTGGGTACGTGTCTGTTCTCCGCTGGTCAACATCGCCGCACCAAAGTCGGAAATCTTTATGTCGCCACTGGTTCGTGCGGCGCTATCACCCGAGTTGACCAGCAGGATGTTCGCCGGCTTGATGTCGCGATGGGTAATGCCGGCGCGAAAGGCATAGTCAAGCGCCCGCGTGCACTTGAAGATCATCTCTACCAGCCGGTCCACGGGCAGCAGCGTGCTGGGGCTGCAGAAGGGCTCCAGCGTTCCGCCCTGAACATATTCCATGACAATGTAGCTTTGCTCCTCGGCTACCACGGCGTCAAATATCTGCACGATATGCGGATGCATGAGCTTCCCGGCCAGCGAAGCCTCGGTCATCAGCAGATTGCGGTAGAGCCGGCCGCGTTCCTTGTCACGCAGCACCTCGGGGAAGATGGCCTTGACAGCGACTTCGCGCTTGGCAAAGGAGTCGAAGCCGAGGTAGACGATCGAAGTGGCGCCTTCGCCGAGCTTCTTGCGAATCTCGTACTTGCCGATGCGCTCGGGAATCGCCATCGATCAGCGGTCAGAGGCGCGCGCGCGAACGCGCAATTGCGGCGCGGACCTGCGACGGCGCGGTGCCGCCAAGGTGGTTGCGCGCGGCCAGCGAACCGCTCACGGTCAGCACTGCAAACGCGTCTTCGCCCACCAGTGGGGAGAACGCGCGAAGCTCTTCGAGCGTCAGGTCCGGCAGGTCGCAGCCGCGCTCCTCGCAGGCGCGTACGGCGCGGGCGACTGCTTCATGCGCATCACGGAATGGAAGTCCCTTCTTCACCAGATAGTCGGCGAGGTCCGTCGCGGTGGCGTAGCCCTGACGCAATGCAGCGGCCATGGCCTCCGGTTTGACGCGTATGCCAGGCACCAGGTCGGCAAAGATGCGCAAGGTGTCGATCAGCGTATCGGCCGTGTCAAACAGCGGTTCCTTGTCTTCCTGGTTGTCCTTGTTGTAGGCCAGCGGTTGGCCCTTCATCAGCGTGAGCAGGCCCATCAGATGACCGAAGACGCGGCCGGTCTTGCCCCGTGCGAGTTCGGGAACGTCCGGGTTCTTCTTCTGCGGCATGATCGACGAGCCGGTACAGAAGCGGTCGGCGAGATCAACGAAACCCATGCGCGGGCTCATCCACAAGACCAGTTCTTCCGAGAAGCGCGAGACATGGATCATCACCAGCGACGCGGCGGCACCGAATTCGATGGCGAAATCACGGTCGGAAACCGCATCCAGCGAATTCTCGCAGACGGATTCGAAACCGAGTTCGCGCGCCACTGCTTCGCGATCAATCGGGAAGGTGGTCCCGGCCAGCGCGGCGGCGCCCAGTGGCAGGTGATTGACGCGGCGGCGGCAGTCGGCAAAGCGCTCGCGGTCGCGGCGCAACATTTCGAAATAGGCCAGCAAGTGATGGCCGAAGGTCACCGGTTGCGCTACCTGCAGATGCGTGAAGCCGGGTAAAGGCGTTTCGATGTGGACTTCCGCCGCGTCGAGCAGCGCCTTCTGGAAATCGCGCAACAGGCCGTCGATGTCGTCGATGGCCTCGCGCAGCCAGAGCCGGATATCGGTCGCCACCTGATCGTTACGCGAGCGACCTGTGTGCAGCCGCTTGCCGGCATCGCCGACCAGGGCCGTGAGACGCCTTTCGATGTTGAGGTGCACGTCTTCGTCATCGAGGTTCCAGCCGAAACTGCCGGTCTCGATCTCGCTGGTGATGGTTGCCATGCCCCGCTCGATGGCGGCCAGGTCGGCCGCCGCAATGATGCCTTGCCGCGCCAGCATGCGCGCGTGTGCCAAGGACGCCCGAATGTCCTGCCGCCACATGCGACGATCGAAGAATACGGAAGCGGTATAACGCTTGACGAGGTCGGACACCGGTTCGGAAAAGCGGCCCGACCACGCTGAATGGGTTGCTGCAGATGCTGGAGGTTTCGGTTCTGTCATAATCGGTCTGTCATGTCAGCAGGCAATGTATGCAGTAAAAGCGCTGGAAAATCAACGGTGACGAGCAATTGCGTGAAGCGCAGAGTATAAGGGAAAACCCTCTGCTCGCCAGCCTTGTCGATGTCCTGAAGACCGCCGGACGTTTATTGGTTGGTGGCCGGCAGTGCCCCCAGGTCAAGGCTCTGTTCAGCTGCCGCCGGTGATGGTCGAAACGGAATCGACCCGAGCATATTCGCGGGGCGCGTTCACGAATCGGTGGTGAGACGACAGCGCAGTTCCGTTGACGCCGACAGACGCGCCGCCTAACATCGCGCCTTTGCATCAACACTCAACTCCCGCCGTGGACTTCGCCAGCTTGTATGCCCCCATTGACGCCGATATGCGCGCGGTTGACGCCGTCGTTCGGGCGCGACTGCATTCGGACGTGGTGCTGGTTCGCCAGGTCGCCGAGTACATCATTTCGGCCGGGGGCAAGCGCATGCGCCCCGCACTGGTACTGCTTTCCGCCAGCGCCTGTGGTTATTCGGGAACCCGCCATCACGAGCTGGCTGCCGTGGTCGAGTTCATTCATACCGCCACGCTGTTGCACGATGACGTAGTCGATGAGTCGTCGCTGCGTCGCGGCCGTGATACCGCCAATGCGGTGTTTGGCAACCCGGCCAGCGTGCTGGTCGGTGATTTCCTGTATTCGCGAGCCTTCCAGATCATGGTCGGTGTCGGCAGCATGCGCGTGATGCAGGTGCTCGCCGATGCAACCAACATCATCGCCGAGGGTGAGGTGCTGCAACTGATGAACTGCCGCAATGCCGATATCGAGGTGGATGCCTATCTTCGGGTGATTCGCTACAAGACCGCCAAGCTGTTCGAAGCGGCCGGGCGGCTCGGCGCCATTCTTGGTAACGCCAGCCCGGATATAGAGGAGGCGATGGCGGGCTACGGCACGCACATCGGCACGGCATTTCAGCTGATCGATGACGTGCTCGACTACTCGGGGAAAGAAGCGGAAACCGGCAAGCATCTCGGCGATGACCTGGCCGAAGGCAAACCGACCCTGCCCTTGATTCATGTTATCCAGCACGGCAGCGCCCAGCAGGCGGCTGTAGTGCGCAGTGCCATCGAGAACGCCAGCAGCGACAGCTTTGCCGAAGTACTCGCGGCCGTGCGTTCCAGCGGCGCCCTTGACGCCGCGCGCCGGCATGGGATCGCTGAGGCCGAAATGGCCAAGGCTGCACTGGCGCCATTGCCGGATTCAAAGTTCCGGGAAACGCTGCTACAATTAGCGGACTTTGCGGTGCAACGAAGTTTCTGACCGCCGCAATGTCTGCAAGGATGATCTCTCGAGCCGAGTTTTCAAGCCCGTTC
This sequence comes from Rhodocyclaceae bacterium, assembly GCA_025353195.1. Taxonomy (GTDB): domain Bacteria; phylum Pseudomonadota; class Gammaproteobacteria; order Burkholderiales; family Rhodocyclaceae; genus Sulfuritalea. The sequence continues at coordinate 14,017 of JANXRC010000078.1, read as the reverse complement.
CCGCAATGTCATTCCTTGCCACCAACTTGCCGTCGGGGCGTAGCTCAGCCTGGTAGAGTACTGCGTTCGGGACGCAGGAGTCGGAGGTTCGAATCCTCTCGCCCCGACCAATTTCTTCAAGCTGCGGAGGGCTGACGGCCGTGGCGAAGTTTCTCCTCTTCATCGCTGTGCTGGCCGTGGTCTATTGGCTGGTGCGCGCATCCAACAGGCGTGGCAGGCCCCCTCCGGCGGCGCGCATGCCCGAGTCGATGACGCAATGCGCTCATTGCGGGGTGCATTTTCCCCGCGACGAGTCTGTAAGCGAAGGCGGCCGGGACTACTGCTGCGAAGATCATCGCCGTTTGGGAGTGCGGTCTTGAACGCGCGGGCCGTTGCGCCGCAGGAAACCGACGCAATCGAATCCTTCTGGCGCTCGCTGCGCTTCTTCTCCGTGTACCGCCTGTCGATCGCAGCGCTATTTCTCGTCGCGGCGCTGGTGTTTGGCGATACGATCAGTCTGGGTGCGCAGGATTCCCGGCTGTTTGACCGTGTCGCGGCGGTCTATCTCCTGCTGGCGATTGCATTTCTTGTCGCATTGCTGCGCAGACCGCGGCGCTTCAATCTTCAGCTTTCAGTGCAGGTGGCAGTCGACATTTCGGCGTTGACACTGATGATGTTTGCCAGCGGCGGACAAAAGAGTGGAATCGCCGTCCTCTTGTTGGTGGTAGTTGCAGCTGCAGCGCTGGTCGGGCAGGGACGGATGACCCTGTTTTACGCGGCATTGGCCTCGGTGACGATGCTGCTCGAGGAAAGCTGGCGCGCACTCACTCTGGAAGCCGATCCTGCAGACTTCGTGCGCACCGGAATCATCAGCATCGCTTTCTTCGCGACGGCGATCATCGCCCGGCTGCTGGCGCGACGGCTGGTGGCCAACGAAACGCTGGCGCGGGAGCGAGGGCGGGAACTCAATGACCAGTTGCGGATCAGCGAGCGGATCATTCGCGATATGGAAGACGGCGTGCTGGTGGTTGATGGCGACGGGCGGGTGCAACTGCTCAATCCGCGCGCCGAGGCACTGCTGGATGTGCGGGCATCGGATGGAGCCGAACTGGCGACGTTTTCCCGCAGGATGGCCGATCGCTACCGGGTGTGGAGCACGCAGCCGGTCGAAATGGTGGAAATGCTGCCGCAGGAGAGCGGGCGCCTGTTGCGCGTACGCTATCTGCCTGCGGCCGAATCCGCGGGACACGCACTCATCTATCTGGAAGACATGGAACGGGTACAGTCACACGCTCAGCAGTTGAAGCTTGCGGCACTGGGACGGCTCACCGCCAACATGGCGCACGAGATCCGCAATCCGCTGGCCGCCATCAGCCATGCGGCGGAACTGCTGGCCGAGGAGGACACCGATCCCCTGCATCAGCGTCTGGCCCGCATCATTCATGACAATACACGGCGTCTCAACCGGCTGGTGACCGAAGTGCTGGAACTCGGTCGTCGCGACCGCGCACAACCGGAAACATTTCGCTGGCGGGCCTTTGTTTCCGGGTTCCTGGAGGAGCTGAACTTGCACGACGCATCGGCTGGCCGGCGTGTACGCATTGGCGAGGGCGATGTGGAACTGCGTTTTGATCGGGGCCACCTTCATCGCGTGTTGTGGAACTTGCTGGGGAATGCCCTGCGCCACGCCAGTGAAGCAGACGGTGCGGTGCGGCTCGAGGCGAGAACTGCGGCCACGGCCAACCGTGTGGAATTGCATATCATCGACGACGGTCCGGGCGTCGACGAGGCCCAGCGTAACCAGGTGTTTGAGCCTTTTTTTACAACCCATGGCGCCGGTACCGGGCTGGGGCTCTACATTGCGCGGGAACTGTGCGAGGCGAGTGGCGCCCGTCTCGAACTGCTGGATGAGGGACCGGGCGCTCATTTCCAAATCACCGCCGAGGGACTCGCATGCCGCTGAAGAACGAACGCCGTACTCGCAGCAGTGGTGACGCCAAGCGCGTGCTGGTGGTGGACGACGAAGCGGACATCCGCGAGTTGCTCGACCTGACCTTGGCGCGCATGGGGCTGCTGGCCGATTGCGTGGGATCTCTTGCGGAGGCCCGGCGCATGTTGGCCGATCAGCGCTACCAGCTATGTCTGACCGACATGCGCCTGCCCGACGGTGACGGTCTGGAACTGGTTCGCCATATTGCCGAGACCGTGGCCGACTTGCCGGTAGCCGTGATTACGGCGCATGGCAGCGCCGAAAATGCAGTATCTGCACTGAAGGCAGGGGCATTTGACTACATCGCCAAACCGGTGTCGCTGGATCAGTTACGGGGCATGGTGAAGTCGGCGCTTGAACTGTCCAATCCCGCTCCGGCGGGTGATGTCGGCGGCGACTCCCGATTACTCGGTGAATCGCCCGCGATCGAACAGGTGCGCGGACTGATTGAGCGCGTGGCGCGAAGTCAGGCTCCGGTTCATATTACGGGCGAGTCGGGCAGCGGCAAGGAACTTGCGGCGCGACTGATCCACACGCTGGGTTCCCGCCGCGACCGCGCTTTTGTGCCGGTCAATTGCGGCGCAATTCCGGAAAATCTGATGGAGAGCGAGTTCTTCGGCTACCGCAAGGGTGCATTTACCGGCGCCAGCGATGATCGTGAAGGCTTCTTTCATGTGGCTGACGGTGGCACCCTGTTTCTTGACGAGGTCGCGGACCTACCGCTGACGATGCAGGTCAAGCTGCTACGGGCAATTCAGGAAAAGCGGGTGCGCAAGGTCGGTGCAACCAGCGAGGAAGAAGTCGACGTACGCGTCATCTGCGCGACCCATCAGGACCTGAAGCTGCTGGTCGAACAGGGCCGGTTCCGGCAGGATCTGTTCTACCGGCTCAATGTCATCGAACTGAGGATGCCGGCCTTGCGCGAGTGTCGCGAAGATATTCCAATGCTGGCGCGACACGTCCTGGACCGTTTGGCACGGGCCGCCGATCTGGAGCCGCCGCCGCTTACCGATGCTGCGCTCGATGTTTTGCAGAACTATTCCTTCCCGGGCAACGTGCGTGAACTCGAAAACGTGCTGGAACGGGCGCTGGCATTGATCGTCGGCGACTGCATTGACGTGGCTGACTTGAATCTGGCGCCGTTCCAACTGTCCGGCACGGCGGCCACCACGGTCGGCAACTGCCTGCAGGATCAAATGGACCATGTGGAGCGTCAGGCCATTCTTGATGCCCTCAAGCAGTCGAACAACAATCGCACCGCTGCCGCGAGGCTGTTGGGCGTAACGTTCCGCTCCTTGCGCTACCGTATGGCGCGACTGGGAATGAACGAGTGAAGCAGGTCCAGGCGCAGGACGGAAGGGGCGACCCCGACTGGTTGTCAACCGCGCGTCGGGTGCCTTCGCCCAATTTTGACGAGCGGCCTGCGGGCGAATCGGTTCGACTGGTTGTCATCCACGCCATCAGCCTGCCGCCCGGCGAATTCGGCGGGCCTGAAATCATCCAGCTGTTTACCAACGGTCTTGATCCCGCGGCGCATCCCTATTTCCGCGAGATACAGGGCTTGCGGGTCTCGGCCCACTTTCTGGTCCGCCGTGACGGCGAACTGCTCCAGTTCGTTCCATGCTCGCGGCGGGCCTGGCATGCCGGCATTTCGAATTGGCAGGGGCGAGAGAACTGCAACAACTTTTCCATCGGCATCGAACTCGAGGGTTGTGACCAGCTTCCATTCGAGGACGCTCAGTACCATGCCCTCGACCGTCTGCTGACAGAGCTGCGTCACCGCTACCGGATCGAAGCGGTGGTCGGCCACAGCGATATCGCGCCGGGACGCAAGACTGATCCCGGACCGTGCTTCGATTGGCATCGAGTCGATGGCTTAGGTGGTTGACTGTCGCAAAGCCGCAACGCTTTTTTTTGCGTCAGCATCACAAAACTCTTGCAGAAAAAAAAGTCAACCACTACAATTAGTGCAGAAGTGTAGATTGCCTACTAGATATAGTAGGTCGTTCTGCAGACGGGACAAAACAGATTTTCCACCGTAGCGTCCCGAACATCACCGGCTTCATAGCGACAAAGACGGGAGATCTGAATGCAAGAAGCCTTGGGCGCCGACTTCACCGACCGCATCTGGTCCGCCCAACCGTCTGCTGATGATCTGGCCACGGATAACGGCCTGCCTTCCCTCCCTAGCATTTCTTTCCCTCCCCTGATTCGTGCGGATGCTCGCCGCGCAGATGCGCTCGATGGCGTGTCGCGTGGCCGCCGTTTGCCCGAATTCCTGTCTCAAGAACATCTCACGCGCCTTGCTGGTAGCCGTCGGGTCGACATCGACGTTGATCCGGCAGACGGTGGCGATGGTGATCGATTTCCGTTGAGCGTCGCGACGACCGCTCCGGTGCAACACGCGGTCGGTTCGAGCCCCGCGTCGTCCTGTGCCAGACAGGCGGCGCGCCGGATTGCAGTTGTTGAAATATGATGATTGATTGTTTGTGCGTTTGTCGTTCGCGTTTTTTAAACGAAGTGATAGGCGGATAAACGTGAGGAATTCGTCGCTTTCGATTGCATCGGAGCGTTGGATAATCCGTGCTAGCCCAGACGGGTTGCAGTAAAAGTAGTGGTGGTTCTTTCCTGTTAATTTGTTAAGGAGGTTCAACATGGCTGTTCAAAAGAAAGCCAAGAAGCCGGCCGCAAAGAAGGCTGCGGCTAAGCCCGCCGCTAAGAAGTCTGCGGCTCCGAAGAAAGCAGCTGCTAAGAAGCCTGCTGTAAAGAAGGCTGCTGCAAAGAAGCCTGCTGCTAAGAAGGCTGCACCGAAGAAGGCTGCTGCGAAGAAGCCTGCTGCGAAGAAGCCTGCTGCGAAGAAGGCTGCACCGAAGAAGGCTGCTGCAAAGCCGGCCGCGAAGCCCGCTGCTGCTGCCGCACCTTCTACTGCTGCCGCTCCCGGTATCAAGTCGTCGCTGAATCCAGCAGCGGCTTGGCCGTTTCCCACCGGTTCCCGTCCCTGACGGTAGCATCGGCCTGCGCTTAGTCCTGCGGGACTGATCGCGGCGCTCAGTGGATAGCAAGCGCGTGCTGTTAATTCAGCACGCGCTTTCTTTATGTCCGAGTCCCTCTGGGCGAGGACGGTATCCCCCAGTGGGATATGTCCGAGTCCCTCTGGGCGAGGACGGTATCCCCCAGTGGGATATGTCCGAGTCCCTCTGGGCGAGGACGGTATCCCCTTGTGGGATATGTCCGGGTCCTCGGCGGGCACAGCCCCGGCTGCGATATTCCAGGATTACCTGGAATTCAGGAACTCTGCCATGCGGGCGAGACCCTCTTCGATCTTGCAGCGGTCGACCGTGTAGGCAAAACGCAGGTGCCGCTGCGGCGCGTTGCTACCGAAGTCCAGTCCCGGCGTCACCGCCACGCCGGCCTCAGTCAGCAAGTCTTCGCCAAGGCTAGAACTGTCATCTGCCAGTGCATCGCTGGCGGCATACACATAAAAGGCTCCCTGCGGCTCTGCCGCGATCTCGAAACCCAGCTGGCGCAGGCGGGGCAAGAGCAGATCCCGGCGCAAGGAAAACTCGTGACGACGAGCTTCAAGAATAGTCGTGGTGTCGGGCTGAAACGCAGCCAGCGCGGCATGCTGGGCGACGGTCGATGGCGCGATGTAGAGGTTCTGGGCCAGCTTTTCGATATCGCGAACATAGTGTTGTGGTGCAACCAGCCAGCCAAGGCGCCAGCCGGTCATGCCGAAATACTTGGAGAAGCTGTTGATGACAAACACGTCGTCGCTGATCGCCAGCGCGGATCTGGCGTCCACGCCGTAGGTCAGTCCGTGATAGATCTCGTCAACCAGCAGGGTGCCGCCGCGCATCGCGACCGCGTTGGCCAGCTCTGTCATGGTTTCAGGGTCGAGCAGGGTGCCGGTTGGATTGGCCGGGGAGGCCACCAGCAGACCCCGTGTCCTCGCAGTCCATGACGCAGCAAGCTGCGCGGGCGTTGGCTGGTAATTTGACGCAGCCGCCACGGGGAGTGACACCGGCCTGCCTTCCAGCAGGCGCACGAAATGCCTGTTGCAGGGATAGCCGGGATCGGGCAGCAGCCATTCGTCGCCGGGATTCACCAGCACGCCGAGTGCGAGCAGGAGCGCGCCCGACGCACCGGCCGTGACCACGATCCGTGCGGGCGAGACGTCGAGTCCGTAGCGCGTGTGATAGAAGGCGCTGATTGCCTCTCGCAGCTGGCTCAGGCCCGTTGCCGCCGTGTAATGCACATGTCCGCTACCAAGAAAGCGTTGGGCTGCTTCGAGAATCGGGCCCGCCGTGGCGAAGTCGGGTTCGCCAACTTCCAGGTGAATGATCGAGTTGCCCTCCGCTTCGAGCGCCTGCGCACGGGCCATCAACTCCATGACATGAAACGGGGCGATTTGCGCCATCCGTGCAGCGATGTTCATACAGTTCTCCAAAAAAATGCGGCCGCTCCAGGTTCGTGCAATCCGGCCGACCCGTTTCCGCCGTGTCCCCGGCGCCGACCGTCAGTCGATTGGACTTCCGGCAATACGCGATTGGGTCGGGAGGCGCACGGTGCGGACCCGAGACGGGCGTTTGATTGTCCCACAATGGAGTTCCTGGCTTTCGCCAGAGGACGCCTGGATGCCTAACGCCAGGGCGAATCAACCGGGAAATTTCCGGTTGGTGAAAGTCGGTGCTGGCGACACGGCGATACAATCGGGACTACATACAGTGGAGGAAGTCATTATGGACGAACGTATCCGCGCTGCAGCGCTGGAATATCACCGCAATCCCAAACCCGGCAAGATTGCCGTCACTCCGACCAAGGCCCTGACCAGTCAGACGGACTTGTCGCTGGCCTATTCGCCGGGTGTCGCCGCCGCCTGTGACGAGATCGTGCGCGACCCCGCCACGGCCGCCCTGTACACCTCGCGCGGGAATCTGGTGGCGGTCGTCACTAACGGCACGGCGGTATTGGGGCTGGGCAACATCGGGCCGCTGGCCGGTAAGCCGGTGATGGAAGGCAAAGGGGTGCTGTTCAAGAAGTTCGCCGGCGTCGACGTCTTCGACATCGAGATCGCCGAGAACGACCCGGAAAAGCTGGTGGACATCATTGCCTCGCTGGAGCCCACCTTTGGCGGCATCAATCTGGAGGACATCAAGGCACCCGAGTGCTTTTATGTCGAAGCGAAACTGCGCGAACGGATGAAAATCCCGGTCTTCCACGACGACCAGCATGGCACCGCCATCATCGCCAGTGCTGCCGTGCTGAATGCCATGCGCGTCGTCAACAAGGACATTGCCAAGGTGCGGCTGGTCTGTTCTGGCGCAGGGGCGGCGGCAATCGCCTGCCTCGATCTGCTGGTGAGTCTCGGTCTCGATCCGAAGAATGTCCTTGCGGTGGACAGCAAGGGCGTGATTCACGGCGGCCGCGAGGGGCTCGACCCATCCAAGGCGCGCTATGCCCAAGTGACGGCGGCACGAACCCTGGCCGATGCAATTGTCGGTGCGGACATCTTCCTTGGCTTGTCCGCGGCCGGCGTTTTGAAGCCGGAGATGGTCAAGGGCATGGCGCGGGATCCGCTGATTCTGGCCATGGCCAATCCCGATCCGGAAATTCGTCCGGAAGAGGCCAAGGCCGTGCGCCCCGATGCCATCATCGGCACCGGTCGTTCCGACTATCCGAATCAGGTCAACAACGTCCTGTGTTTTCCGTACATGTTCCGCGGCGCGCTGGACGTCGGCGCCACGACCATCAACGAGGCGATGAAGGTGGCGGCCGTGCGGGCGATTGCGGAACTGGCGCACGCCGAGCAGTCGGAGGTGGTGACGGCGGCCTACGGCACCGAGGATCTTTCCTTCGGCCCTGAATACCTGATTCCCAAGCCTTTTGATCCGCGGCTGATCCTCAAGGTTGCTCCGGCGGTGGCTCAGGCCGCGATGGATTCCGGCGTCGCCACGCGGCCCATTGTGGACATGGAGGCCTATGTCCACCAGTTGAACGATTTCGTCTATTCCACCGGCCTGCTGATGCGCCCGGTGTTCATCGCTGCCAAGAAGAATCCGGCCCGCGTGGTTTTCTGCGAAGGCGAGGACGAACGCGTCTTGCGCGCCGTGCAAACGGTGTGCGACGAGGGACTGGTACGCCCGATACTGATCGGCCGGCCCGAAGTGGTGGAGAAGAGCATCACCCGTCACGGGCTACGGATTCGCGCCGGCGAGCATTTCGAACTGATCAGCCCGGACTCCGATCCGCGCTACAAGGAGCTCTGGCAGGACTATCACGCGCTGATGTCGCGCAAAGGTGTCAGCGTCGAGTACGCCAAGCTGGAAATGAGACGGCGCACGACGCTGATCGGCGCCATGCTGGTGCGGCACAACTATGCCGACGCAATCATATGCGGCACCTTCGGCAAGCATTCGCTGCATCTGCGCTACGTCGACAGGGTGATCGGCCGCAAGCCGGGCATCAACCATTTCTACGCGATGAACATGCTGATCCTGCCGCGCCGCACCTTGTTCATCGGCGATACCTATGTCAATTACGATCCGACCGCCGAACAACTCGCCGAAATGACCCTGCTCGCTGCCGACGAGGTCGCGCGCTTCGGCCTGGTCCCGAAAGCCGCGCTGCTGTCGCATTCGAGTTTCGGCACCGAGGACACGCCGACGGCGATCAAGATGCGCCGCGCCCTGGAGATTCTGCGCAAGATCGCACCGCAACTCGAGGTCGACGGCGAGATGCATGGCGATGCAGCGCTTTCCGAAGACATCCGGCGCCAGGTGTTTCCCGACTCGATGCTCAAGGGTCAGGCCAACCTGCTGATCATGCCGACGCTGGATGCCGCCAATATAGCCTTCAATCTGATCAAGACCACGGCGGGCGACGGACTGACGGTAGGTCCGCTGCTGCTCGGTGCGGCACGTCCGGTGCATATCCTGACGCCGACCGCTACCGTCAGGCGGATCGTCAACGTTGCCGCATTGCTGTCGGTGGAGGCGCAGCAGCAGTCGAGAGGCGGCGCCTGATTGAATAGACTCTAATGACCGCGGCCCGCACCGCCCTTATCCTCACTGGCGGTGGCGCCCGCGCCGGCTATCAGGTCGGCGTGCTGAAGGCGATCCGCGAGCTGTTGCCGGAGCCGCGGCGCAATCCGTTTCCGATCCTGTGCGGCACATCGGCCGGCGCCATCAACGCCGCGTCGATGGCGGCATCGGCCGAGGATTTCGGCGCCGGCGTAGATAACCTGGTCAACGTCTGGGAGAACTTCAGCGCGCATCAGGTCTATCGCGCCGATCCGGTGAGCATGGGTATCTCCGGTGCGCGCTGGGTGTCGACGCTGGCCGTTGGCTGGCTGACCCGGAACTCTCCGCGCTCCTTGCTAGATAACTCGCCATTGCGTGACCTGCTGAGAGATAGCCTCGACCTCGGCCGTATCGCACGAGCCATCGCGAGCGGTGCCCTCCATTCCGTCAGCATTACCTGCTCCGGCTATTCAAGCGGGCAGAGTGTTACCTTCTTTCAGGGGCGCTCGGGTATCGAAGGCTGGCGGCGCAGTCAGCGGGTAGGGACGCCAACAGAGATCTCGCTCGATCATCTGATGGCCTCCAGCGCCATCCCCTTCATCTTTCCCGCCGTGCATATCAACCGCGAATGGTTTGGCGACGGTTCGATGCGCCAGGTTGCCCCGGTTTCGCCCGCGATCCATCTCGGCGCGCACAAGGTACTGGTGGTCGGGGCGGGTCGCATGGCCGAGGAAAATGCGCGGCCGCGTGGCGAAATCTATCCCTCGCTGGCACAAATCGCCGGCCACGCGCTGTCGAGCATCTTTCTCGACAGCATGTCGGTTGATCTGGAGCGGATGAATCGCATCAACAAGACGCTGTCGCTGATTCCGGAGGCGGTTCGCCGCGAGGAGGGAACGAGTCTGCGCCCGATAGAGATGCTGACCATCGCGCCGTCGCAGCGCCTCGACCATCTCGCCGCGAGTCAGGCCAAGGCCTTGCCATGGCCGGTGCGGGGCATGTTGCGCGGTATCGGTGCCATGAATGAGAACGGCGGCGCGCTTACCAGCTATCTGCTGTTCGAGCGTCCCTACACCAGGGCCTTGATCGATCTGGGCTATGCGGATACGCTGGCGCGCCGCGACGAAGTGCGCCAGTTTCTTGACTTGTCTTAAGTTAATGTTATTGTTGAGCCTTGAGGCTTAACTCCTTTATTTACATAGAAAACTGCCGATAAGCCTTAATTCGGAGGGAATATCCTCTGCTAGAATGAATCAATTGCAGTAGGGGCATCTCCATGAAGAAAGCACTATTGATGTTGTTGGCGGCCGCCACAGTCGGCGCTGGCGTGACGCCGTTTCAGGCCGAGGCGGCGACCAAAAAGAAAGCAGTTTCCGCCAAGGCTCAGCGCGTAATGGTGCACATCCCGGCCAGGCACAGGGCGAGAGTCCATGCCGCACGGCGCGTGGTATCTCTGGACGACGCCAAGCATCTGGCGTTGCAGTCATCGGCTGCCCTGGTGCTGGATCAGGCCACCGGTGCGGTTCTGTTTGAAAAGAACCCCAGCGCCGTTTTGCCAATCGCGTCGATTACCAAACTGATGACTGCGATGGTAGTGCTCGACGCGAAACCCAGCCTCACTGAAACCCTGGCTATCGGCGAGGAAGATGTCGATGTCCTCAAGGGCACGCGTTCCCGGCTCAAGGTAGGCACTCAGCTGGAGCGCGAGGAAATGCTGCGCCTGGCCTTGATGTCTTCGGAAAACCGGGCGGCCTCTGCGTTGTCGCGCCACTATCCCGGCGGTCGGGAAGCTTTCGTTGCCGCCATGAACCGCAAGGCGCAAGCCTTGGGTCTGGTAGATACGCGGTTTCTGGACCCGACCGGATTGACTGCGGCCAATGTATCGAGTCCGCGTGATCTGGCGAAAATGGTCGATGCGGCGCACCAGTATCCGCTGATTCGAGAGTATTCGACGACGTCGGAGGGTGAATTCAGTATCGCCGGTCGGCCGCAGCATTTCCACAACACCAACACTCTGGTGAAGAATCCGACCTGGGAGATTGGCCTGTCCAAGACGGGCTACATCAACGAGGCCGGGAAATGCCTGGTAATGCAGGCCTGGCTCAACAACAAGCCGACCATCATCGTGCTGCTCGACTCCTGGGGCAAGATGACCCGCATCGGCGATGCCAACCGCATCAAGCGCTGGGTCGAGAGCGCGTCACTCGCGCGCCCGAGCGCCGGCTGAATTTTGGACGCGGCAGCGCCGGCCGCCTGCGGGCGGCCTTTTGCTGTGTCGCGCGGAATCCGCCACAGGCTGATAAAATCGGCGGCGAATTTCGCTATCCATTGATCGGTCGTCCAGTGAGCCCAGTGCCTTCCCCCGTATCCCCACCTGCGCGCATCGTCATCGCCACGCGCGAATCCCGGCTTGCCTTGTGGCAGGCCGAGCATGTGCGCAGTCTCTTGCAGCGACTGTATCCGGCCTGTCGCGTCGAGTTGCTCGGCATGACCACGCGCGGTGACCAGATTCTCGATCGGCCGCTGTCGAAGGTTGGCGGCAAGGGGCTTTTTGTCAAGGAACTGGAGGCGGCCCTGCTCGATGGTGCGGCCGATCTCGCGGTGCATTCCATGAAAGACGTGCCGATGCAGATGGAGCCGGAGTTTTCGCTGGTCGCCATCGGTCCGCGCGAAGTGCCGCTGGACGCTCTGGTGTCGAGCAAATACGCCAGCCTGGAGGACATGCCCCGGGGTTCGGTGGTCGGCACCTCCAGCCTGAGACGCGAAGCCCAGTTGCATGCGCGCTACCCTCATCTCGCCGTAACGCCCCTGCGCGGCAACCTCGACACCCGCTTGCGCAAGCTCGACGAAGGCCAGTTCGACGCCATCATTCTCGCTGCGGCGGGCCTGAAGCGTTTGGGCCTCGGTGCCCGCATCCGCGCCGTGCTGCCAGCCGAGGATTCGCTGCCCGCCGCCGGCCAAGGTGCGCTGGGGATCGAAGCGCTGGTCTCGCGACCGGATGTGGCCGCCTGGCTGGCGCCCCTGAACGACCCGGATACCGCCGCCTGCGTGCGTGCCGAACGCGCCGTGTCGCGGGCACTGGCGGGCAGTTGCGAAGTTCCGCTGGGGGCCTATGCCGAAATGCGGGCGGGCAGCGTCTATCTGCGCGGCTTCGTCGCCTCACCGGACGGTACCCGCATGGCGCAGGCCGAACTCAGCGGCAGTGCTGCCGACCCCGAAGCACTCGGTCTGCAATTGGCGGCAGAGCTGCGCAAGCAGGGCGCCGCCGAAATCCTTGCTGCACTAGGCAGCTAGAGCATGTCCTTGACCGGCCGCCATGTCGTGGTGACACGCCCGGCCGGCCAGGCGGCGCATTTCGCCACGGCATTGACCGGGCAAGGCGCGATACCGGTGCTCTACCCGGTACTGGAAATCCGCGACATTGAAGATGTTGCGCCGCTGCTCGATGTGGCGATTCGCCTCGACAGTTACGACCTCGCCGTTTTCGTCAGCCCCAACGCGATAGAGAAGGCACTGGCCTTGATCCTGCCGCGCCGGTCGTGGCCGGCCGCTTTGCGCGTAGCGGCGCTGGGCAAGAGCAGCGAGCGCGAGCTCGCACGTCATGGCATTCACGACGTCATCTCGCCGCCCTTGCGTTTTGACTCCGAAGCCTTGCTCGAGCTTCCCGAACTGACTGACGTGGGCGGACGACGCGTGATCATTTTTCGCGGTGATGGCGGCCGCGAACTGCTGGGCGATACGCTCAGGGCGCGTGGTGCGACCATCGAATACGTGACTTGCTATCGCCGCGCGCGGCCGCAACTCGACCCGGCACCCCTGCTCAAGCTTTGGGAGCAGGGGAAGTTGGATGCCGTGACCCTGACCAGCAGCGAAGGCCTGCGCAATTTCTTCGACATGGTCGGTCGTCTCGGGCAGGCGTGGCTCAAGAAGACGCCTGCTTTCGTGCCGCATCTGCGCATTGCCGAACAGGCTCAGGCCCTCGGCTTGGCCAAAGTGATCCCGACCGAACCCGGCGATGACGGTTTGATGGCCGGACTCATGCAATACTTCGCCTCTCATGGAAACGGAAACGCCTCTTCAAACTGATTCGCCACCAGCCACCGGACGGTGGCGCGATGCGTGGCACCGGCCGACGCTGCGTGTTCTCGCGTTCGCAATCGTGGTGGTCGTGGCACTGTGGGTCGACACCCGGATGCAGGTCGCAAACCTGCAGCAGGAACTTGCCCGGCGCCTCGCCGACGGCGACTCCGTGGTCAAGGAAGGCCGCGCCCTGGCGAGGCAGAACCAGGAAGTGCTGGCGGCCATGCAGGCCAAGGTTGGCGTGCTGGAAGCGAAACTGGCTGAAACCCAGAGTCAGGCGGTGGCACTGGAAGCCATGTATCAGGAGCTTTCCAGCACCCGCGACGAACGCGTGCTGGCTGAAGTCGAGCAAGCCGTCGTGATCGCCATGCAGCAGTTGCAGTTCGCCGGCAATGTCGAGGCCGCGCTGAGCGCGCTGCAGGGCGCCGACGCCCGTCTCGCCCGCTCCGTGCTGCCGCAGTTCCTGCCGGTCAGGAAACTTATTCTTCGCGACATCGAGCGTCTCAAGGCAACGCCGGGAGCCAATGTCACCGGTCTGTCGCTGAAGATCGAAAGCGTGGTCGCCGCAGTTGACAGATTGCCGCTGGCCTATGAGCAGCGGCCGAAAGCGGACGCCGTCAAGCCGGTATTGCCGTCAAGACCCGCGAGTGCAGATTACTGGCGCGAAGTGGGCGCCGACCTGTGGCGCGAATTCAGGCAACTGGTGCGCCTCGAGCGAATCGACCAGGCTGATCCTGCGCTGCTTGCACCCAGCCAGAGCTTCTTCCTGCGCGAGAACCTCAAACTGCGCCTGCTCAATGCGCGCCTGGCGCTGCTGCAGCGTGACGGCAAGACCTTCCGCGAAGAAATACGTCAGGCGCGCGAGCAGCTTGAGCGCTACTTCGATGGCCTCGCCAAGCCGGTGCAGGCTGCGCAGGAGACCTTGAAGACGCTGGCGAGCACCGATGTC
>JANXRC010000158.1 GCA_025353195.1 Rhodocyclaceae bacterium | reverse complement strand
CCGGGCGTCGTCAAGGCGTTCGCCTGAAGGACTTGCAAGGCGTGTTTCAATCCTCGCCCGGCCCTCGCGGGCCGGGCGTCAGGTTCCGCGCACTGCATTGAGTCATAAAACAAAATTCCACACTTTGCGCGAACCGTGTTGCGCTTCGCTGACGTGAAGCGTCATTCATTCTCTCCTGTCCAAATTCAGAAAGCAAAATCATCGACTTGTCCTTGGCGCGAACCTCCCGCACTTTGCCGGGCGCTTCCGATCCGCGCGTCATAGCACCAAGGGCCCTTCGAAATCGACTGCCTTGAAATTGCCATACTCGCGCACATGCAGGTCGACAGGCTCGGTCAACCGGTAGAAGCGCAAACAGTCCTCTGCTGAATCGATCTCAGCCAGCAACCGGCGTTCGAGATCCTCGAACTGCATGGCGTTGACCTGGCACTCGAATACCGACTTTTGCACGCGTTGTCCCACGCCTTCGCAGACCCGCGCCACCCGCCGCAGGCGGCGTCGACCGGCACGAGTGTCGGTGGCAACGTCGTAGCAAACGATGACAAGCATGACTACTTCGGGGTAAACGGCAGGTAGATTTCGGCATCGCCGCGCACCACACGAGCGAGCAGTCGCGCCTGGACGAACGGGGCAAGGCCCAGCGCTATCGGCGTTTCCAGCAGCGGATGGGTCAGCGTCTCCTGCTTGCGCTCCTGATAGGCCGTCACCACATCCTTGCGCGCTTCGTCTTTCAGCACAAACGCGCCGCCGGGACGTTCGACGAAATCGTCGATATCGATCTGTCGACGATTGATCAGCGTCAGGGCCAGACGATCCGCCAGCAGCGGGCGAAACTCCTCCATCAAATCGAGCGCCAGCGCGGCGCGACCGGGGCGCACCGCGTGCAGGAAGCCGATCTGCGGATCGAGGCCGACGCTCTCGACAGCCGAACGCACGTCGTTCATCAGCATTGAATAGAGAAAGGAAAGCAGTGCGTTCATGCGGTCCAGCGGCGGCCGGCGAGTGCGGCCGCTCATGGTGAAGGCCGCGCGGGCCTCGGGACGCACGATTAGGTTCAGCACGGCGAAGTAGCGCTTGGCGGCGTCGCCTTCGATGCCGCGCACGGCGTCGAGGTCGGCGGCAAGTTCCAGCCGTGCCAGCGCGCGAGCAAACTCGTCCCCGGTGGCGGCCAGTGTTGCGGTGTCATCCTCACGTCCGGTTTCGCGCGCGCCGCGCAGCAGCACCTGGCGGCAGTTCTTGAGTTTTCCGGCGATGCATGATTTCGCCACGGCCACGCAAGAGTTATGCGAAGCGGTATCCCCTGTGTTGTCCAATACGCGGCGATACTGGGCTTGACGCAGCAGCACATTGCCGGATACGGGGCCTTCAAGCCGCGCCTTGAAGCGGCCAGACTCGGAAAGGAAGACAAGGGCCTTGCCTTCGTCCGCGCAGCGATGCATAAGGAAGGGCGATATCAACACATTGCCAAAACAGACGACGCTACCTAGGTGGTGCAACGGCACGCGCAATTTCGTTTCGCGCTCGATCTCGATACGCAGCGTGTCGTTATCGAGATGGGCATAGGCGCCTTGCGTCGTGATGTAGAGCGTGTTTGCTACAGTCAGGATATTCACGACTCAAGCTCGAACAGGTGATTCGCCGCCGTGCGCTGTCTGTCTTTCGCAGCCATCAACTCCGGCTGGCAGCGTGGTTTCAATGAACATTCGCGGCAGCGTGCGTCGTTGAGCGGCGGCAGCAGTACGCCCGAATCGATCATGCGCCGAATTTCCGCGGCGGCCTCCGTCACCTGGCGCCGCAAGTCGGTGGTGATCTCGACTTCACGGCGCCGACGACTGCTGGCGTGATAGATCGCGCCGCGCGTCACGGGCAGCTTAAACATTTCTTCCAGACACAAAACCTGGCCCGCCAGTTGCAAGTCGTCGTTGAGCCATTTGCGTTTCGGACCATGCTTGTACTCAACGGGATAAATGGTTCCGTCCGGCCAGAACTCGACCACGTCGCACTTGCCAATCAGGCCGAGGCGGTCGTTCCAGACCGGCAAGGCATGCTCGACACGGGCACCATCGCGACTGACGACATGATCGATGCGGTCGACCCGCGCGTGCTCGGCATTGCCGCGCGCGGTATGCTGGTTGTTTTCGAACTCGCCCTCCTGGTAGATCAGGCCGCAGCGGCGCGGGCAATAGGCGAACTGGTTGAGCGCGGAGAGATTGATGAAATCGTCGTTGCTCATGGCTCTGATGGATCGAGCAGCGTCAGGCCGGGAATCGCCGTGAAGTCGCTCGCGTTGCCTGTCATCAGCGACAGGTTTTCAAGCATGGCGCTGGCGGCGATGATGGCATCGGGCAGTTTGATTGCGGTCTGGCTGCGCAGCCGAATCACTTCCTCGACCACGGGACGCGCCAGGCCAAGCTCGCCCATGCCGCGCAGCAAGCTCTCGGCATCGCTGCGACTTTGCGCACTGTGGCCACGCCAACCCAGCAGTTCCATGGTGGTGATCACGGAAACCACCGATCCGGCACCCAAAGCCGTTTCGACATTCGCGACCAACGTAGGAGAGGCCGCGCCGCCGAGGTAGTCGATCAGCACGTTGGTATCGATCAGGCAGCGGATGCTCATTTCTCGCCAGCCCGCTGGCCCCACTCGGCACGCATCGCGTCGAATTCGCCGCGCAGCCGCGTCGGATTGCCCTTGGGAAAGCTTGCGCGCGCAGCGCGTGCGAGGGCAACGACATCCGGCGTTGCCGGCGTGGTCTCCGGTGCGTCGAACATGACGATGATTTTCGCCTGCTCGACGTTGGAAGGCAGCTTGTCGCTGCTGAAGTCGATCCGGTGATTGACGATGGGCGCTTTGATCTCGACGGCGATCATTGGAGTTCTCCTGTGTGCAAACTGTTCACGAACATCAGTCTAGCTTTCGCCAGGCCGTCGCGCCAGTTCATGAAGAATCACGGCGTAAGCAATTCGACGCCCGCAGGCAGCCGGTCGCGGTGAACCGTGACCGCGTAATCGGCAAACGAACGCGGCGAGCCGTCGATAACCTTGCGGATATCGATGATGCTGTCGGCTAGCTCGCGATGGTGAGTGCTGAAGTCCAGCAGGCGCTGCGCCGGGGCGCAACCGAGCATGGCTTGGCGCACGCGCTGCACCGGGTCGGTATCGGTACCTACGTGCTTGAAAACGTACAGGCCGCGACAGGACATCACGCCTTTGCTGGCCGAGCGGTCGTGGTCCCACATTCCCTTGAGCGCAGCCAGCAGGTTGTCCAGATCGGTTTCGTTGAATGCCGCCTTTTGGTTGTCCTTTTCGCCCTGCGCCAGATGCGCCGAGATGAAGCCTTTGGCGACAAACAGGCCGTAAGGTATCAGCGCCTTGCGGCCCATGGTGCGCAGCTTATCTTCCTCCTGCTTTTCTTCCCATGCCTCGTAATCCGCAACCGACTTGGCACCGGTAACCTTTTCGGCGACCGCCATGCGGGTGATTGAAGCATCCATCGGCAGGATCGGATCGATCGAGCGCGAAAAGGCGATCTGCACCGGGCCGCGCACTTGGCCGGCATTGGGGCCGGTTGACATCACCGCACCAAATGTACGGACATCGAAGAATTGCTCACGCATCCAGCCTCTGGCCTTGGTCACCTGCCGTTGATTGCCACCGCCACCGGGAGCACCGCCCGTTGCGACATGGGCGGCAGTTATGGACTTGTTCAGGTTGGTAGCGTGCTCGACAAAAATCGCATTGGGCGCTTCATTGCCAAACGCGATCTGGATATAGTTCCGCACACGCCGCTTCAAGGCGACATCGGACACTAACCCGTGCATGTCTTCGGGATCGATGCGAGGACTATTGCCTGCGTCGGGATCGCCGTTGGGATTGCCGTTTTCGCAATCGAAGAGATAGAGAAATTCGTAACGGTTCTGGATGGCGCTCATTGCTCTGCTCCCTGTTCGTTGATGACGTAAGCGGTGGATTTGTTGCCGTGGCGCAGTTCGGCGAGCTTCTGGTAGTAGCCGAGCGCGAACAAGCCCTGGCCTTCGAGATCGAGAATCCGCGGCACGGCGTCGCCGAAGCGATTCATCAGCTCGGCAATGCGTTCCTCGTACCACCAGGCAAGCCCCGGTTCGAGCTTGGCGAGATGATTGCGCGCGTTGCCGACAAGCCGACCGATGACCAAGCCGGGCGTCTGGCTGGCGGCAGCGTAGAAGCGTTGCACCACGCCGGCACCGACGTCGCCGAGGGCGGCGCGTTGCAGGTTGGCCAGGACGGCCAGCAATCCACCGCAGTGGTAGGCGGCGGCGGGATGAGCGGGGTTGTAACCGGTAGTCATGTGAATGTTACCTCCTGGGCTGCGGCGAATGAAATAGGCTTTGATGAGGCCCATGCGGGCGTGATTGAACGGTGGTTGCTCCTTGTCGACCAAGTCAACACGGAAGCGCGCCAGCGCCTGGGCCATCAAGGGTTGGGGAATGGGCAGGCCTTGTACGGCGACCCTCCACAAGGTAACGGAAGTCGGAGCTGGAAGCTGTTCAAGATTTTTCCAAATGGATTTCGTTCGATCATTCCGCACGAGCGCCAACATCACTTCAAAAAACTTTGGATCGCGTGCCAAGCCCAGACCATTACGCGCCGTGATGGCGAGATGATCGAACCAGTCGGCAATGTGGCCGACGAGTTGCTCGAAGCGTCCTTCCATCCAGTCGCGCACCATTACGCGCCCGGACATGCCGGACAAGGTAAGTGCGTAGTACTCAGCATCTCCAAGGTTTGGTCGTTGACCGCTGCGAATGGCATCGAACAACTGACGCGCAGCAATAGCCGCCGAGGCTTCCGCCACTTCGGGGGGATCGTTGAGCCAGTCCAGTACATCGTCCTTGTCCTCGACCGCACCCTTGAACCAATGCAGCGCCAGGCTGTCGGCGAGCTTCTTCGAGCGGTGACGCACCAAATGATTAAGGGCGTCCACGTATTGGCGCGCGGCAGTTTCAGAGACCGCAGCATTGGCGGATTTCTTCAGGCCAAACGAAGTAAATGCGGCCTTATCGAACCCTATCAGGGAGTCGCCAGCACCTTGACCACCGGGCAAACGCATCACCTTGGGCTGCGTTTCCATGGCCGGGGCCAAGATTCCGGTACCGAAGCAGATCATGTCGGCATCGGCCAGTGCCTCGGCGCCAAGATCGTTCTTCCGCCATTGCCGCCACCAGTCAATAACCGCCGAATCGCCCAATGGATCGCGACCGTCGATACGCCATTCGAGGTTGTCGTTGGCGCCAGCCTTGTAGGGCGGCGCCGCCAGGGTTGCGCTGAGTGCGCTCAGGTTGGAGTCATCTTCGAGAAACTTCCGCAGAGGGCGCAAGTCGGGGATCGCCTCGGTCGCCTCACGGATGCGGGCAAGGTAAAACTCGTGGCGCGGCTCATCCTTGGCGTCGGCATCCAGGCGAATCGCTGTCTTTAGATTGTCGATCAGGAAATGTGCCTTGCCGCCGGAATTCATCTCGTGCATCTCGGGGCAACCCCAGCGTTCATCGCCCTTGTCGTTGGAGGAAGGAATGATCCCGAGCAACTTGCCGTCGGTTCCGATGTTGATGCGCCAGCGGATACCGCGCACGGTAAAACCCGGCTCGGACAGCGGTATGTGCAGATGCGCATAGTCAATCAGTCGTTGCAGCATGATCAGCGCTCCGGCTTTCTCACCGCCGCGTGTTCGAAGGGCGGCACGTCAATCGCGCCGCTCCGGATGTGCGCATCGAACAGGGTGATGAAGGGTTTGTCGTTGTCCTTGATGACATCCTTGCGCAGGTCGAAGACGTCGTAGAGCATGAAGCCAAGATGTTGATCCAACGGCACGGGCTTGACCGGGCGTGCACCGGGATCATCGACGTATTCGAAGAAGGCTGGGAACTCGCGGCAACCGAAATAAGGTTGCTGAAAGCATTTGCCGGCGCGGGCGCGGCGCAGGAAGCAGGCGTTGAGCTTGCCCCATTCCTGCCCGGCGCGCGGCACCATGCGCGCAGTAAGGCGATAGCGGACGTTCTTCAGCGCCATGGTCTGGCGCTGGGTGCGGCCGGTGGTGTCCTCGCCGCCATCGGCCCACAGCGGTTCTGGTTCCACGGCGCCGCTCATCCACTGGTTGAGCGTGGCCGTGCCCGGCACACGGCCCTTGACCTCGTTGCGCCGCAGCGCAATGAAACGCGGCATCTCCAGCACTTCGATGCGCATGATCTGCCAATGGAAGTAAGGCCGGATTTCGGCGCCCTGGCGGCGCCCGTCCCAGTAGATTGCGTCGAAGATACCGCGCGCCGCCGAGGGCGTAATGACCGGATAGGAAAAGCGCTCGACCTTCATTTCCGGCCGGGTGAAGCAGGCCAGGTCGCCCCAAACATCGAGCGTATGCACATCATTCGCCATCGTTCCTCCTCATGCGATGAATACCCGTGGTCCGTTGGGCGGATTCAAGCCAATTGTTTCGTCATAGTAGTCGCCTTCGAGGATAAACCACTCGTCGGAGACTCCTCCGGCGGCCTTGTTCCAGCGCAGTTTTGCCGGAATCGCCCATTCGGGCGTACCAGCGGCAGTGCGATAAACGCTGACCGCCAAGCCCTGGGCGCGGCGCATCCACCCCGCCGAAATGCCATCGGCCTCCGCTTCGGAACGAAGTTGATCGAATTCCTGTCGGCGGGCTGCCCACGGCATCAACACTTGTATCGTTCCCTGTTCGATCAGGCGATAGCGCCTTGCCACTTCGACGAAATCCATGGCGAGGAATGCCTCCATCAGTTCCGGGCTTTGGCTGGCCGGATTGCTGGCGTCGTAGAGGGCGCGGTAGTAGCGGCGGAAAGTCTCCGGATCGCCGATGTCCAGACCATCGCTTTGCGCCAGCAGGCTGCGTGTGACTTGAGCGGCCTGGAAATAGGCGCGTGTCGGATAGCTGCGCCGCCAATCACCTTCTTCGTCAGGCTCGAATACAACAACCTCGCCCAAGCGACCCGCCTCGTTCAGGCGCCCTTCCCGATTACATCGGCCCGCCGCCTGGGCAATCGCCTCCAACGGCGCGAAGGCGCGGTACACGGCAGGGAAGTCGACATCGACACCGGCTTCGACACATTGCGTCGAAATCAGGCGGCAGTTTTGGCCTGCTTGCAGGCGCTCGCGCACCGTCCGTAATACGGCACGGCGATGTTCGGCGCACAGGTTGGTGGACAGGTGGAATACACCGTCTTCGCCCTTCAGTTCATTGAGCAGCGTCAGCGCATGGCGCTTTAGATTGCAGACCACGAGAACCTTCGCCTCCGCTCGCACGCGCCCGGCGATTTCGCCCCAGCCCAGTTTTTCACCCTGCGCTGGCCAGCTCACGCGGACACGCTGCAAGGCCGCAAACAAGTCGGCGTGCGCCGCGACCACCTCCCTCGGCCTCCAGCCTGTGCTTGACTGTTTTTGCACTTCGGCGTCCAGGCTTTCGAATGCAGGCTGGGTCGCGGTGGCAAACACCACGCTGGTGCGATAGGCCGTTGAAAGATGCGAAAGGGCGGCGAGCGTCGGCACGGCAAGATGCTGAGGTAAGCTTTGCGCTTCGTCGAACAGAATTACGGAGCCCATCAGCCGATGCAGCTTGCGGCAACTCGATGGCCGATTCGAGAACAGGGACTCAAGCAACTGCACGTTGGTGGTAAGAACGATGGGGGCATCCCAGTTCTCCGCCAGCAGGCGACGCTGACGTTCACCGTTACTGATCTTTCCACCCTCGGCGTCGGAGTTCGAGATTTCTACACCGAGCCCGGCCAGACTGTGATGTTCAAGCACGAAGTTATCGGGAAAGCCAGCGAACACCTTGCGGTATTCTCGTGCGGTCTGCTCAATTACGGTCAGGAACGGTACCGCCAGCACGATGCGCCTGAGCCTGTTTTTGGCAGCGTGTTCCAGCGCGAAGCGAAGCATGGCTAGCGTCTTGCCGGAACCGGTAGGGGCTGTGAGAGTAAATACGTTCGGCTCCGCTTGTGCCGCTATGCCTGTCGCCTGCCAAAGCGATTCACGCGCCGCGAGCACATTAGCATCGGCTTGGGTGCCCGTGCGTATGCGCTCACGCATGTAGCGGTCGAGTGCATCAAGTGCGGCATGGGCGTCGAGCGCTGATCCAGGCGTACGCGGCTGCTTGCCATGCGCGTCGCCATCGAAATGCGCCTCGGTGTCGAGAAAGTCCGCGTCGACCAAACAGGAGTACAACAAACGCACATCCAGCATGGCAGAAACGGCTGGGGTAAAGCCCTTCGGCAAGGTCATCGCCGTCGGGGCTTCGAAACCAAGCTCATCGGCTTCCGCCCTTTGCATCAGGCGAACAAAGTTCG
>JANXRC010000144.1 GCA_025353195.1 Rhodocyclaceae bacterium | reverse complement strand
ATGATGCAGTTGTCCTTGTGGTCGCGCACCACTTCCATCTCGTACTCTTTCCAGCCGAGCAGCGACTCCTCGATCAGCAGTTCACGGGTCGGCGAGGCTTCCAGGCCGCGCTTGCAGATCTCGACGAATTCTTCCTGGTTGTAGGCGATGCCGCCGCCGGACCCACCCATGGTGAATGACGGCCGGATGATGGCCGGGAAACCGATGGCGCCCTGCACCTGCTGCGCCTCTTCCATGCTGTGGGCGATACCCGAGCGCGCCGAACCCAGGCCGATGCGGGTCATGGCCTGCTTGAACTTCTCGCGGTCCTCGGCCATGTCGATCGCCTCGCGCGAAGCGCCGATCATTTCAACACCGTACTTTTCCAGCACCCCGTGCTTGGCCAGATCGAGCGCGCAGTTCAATGCGGTCTGCCCGCCCATGGTCGGCAGGACCGCGTCCGGCCGCTCCTTGGCGATGATGTTTTCCAGCACGGTCCAGCTGATCGGCTCGATATAGGTCACGTCGGCCATCCCCGGGTCGGTCATGATCGTCGCCGGATTGGAGTTGACCAGGATCACGCGGTAGCCCTCTTCGCGCAGCGCCTTGCAGGCCTGGGCGCCCGAATAATCGAACTCGCAGGCCTGACCGATGACGATCGGGCCGGCACCGATGATCAGGATGCTGTGGATGTCAGTTCTTCTTGGCATGGTCCATCATCCCGATGAAGCGGTCAAAGAGATAGGCCACGTCGTGCGGCCCCGGGCTCGCTTCGGGATGCCCCTGGAAGCAGAAAGCCGGCCGATCCGTCCAGGCCATGCCCTGCAGGCTGCCATCGAACAGCGAGACGTGAGTCACCTTCACGTTCTGCGGCAGCGTCGCAGGATCGACCGCGAAGCCATGGTTCTGGCTGGTGATCAGTACCTGGCCGGATTCGAGATCCTTGACCGGATGATTGGCGCCATGGTGACCGAATTTCATTTTCAACGTCCTGCCGCCGGCCGCCAGTCCCATCAACTGATGGCCGAGGCAGATGCCGAAGACCGGCAGGCGCCGGTCAAGAAATTCGCGGATCGCGGCCACGGCATAGTCGCAGGGCTCCGGGTCGCCGGGGCCGTTGGACAGGAAAATGCCATTGGGTTCAAGCGCCAGCACGTCTGAGGCAGGCGTCTGTGCCGGCACCACGGTGAGTTTGCAGCCGCGCGAAGCCAGCATGCGCAGGATATTGCGCTTGACGCCAAAGTCGTAGGCAACCACGTGGTAACGCGAATTGTCCGGCTGTGCGAAGCCCGCACCGAGCTTCCATTCGCCCTCGCTCCAGGCATAGGACTGCTGCACGCTGACCACCTGCGCCAGATCCATCCCGGCCAGACCGGGGAAGGCACGCGCCTGCGCGACGGCAGCGTCGGCATCGAGTTGGTCGCCCGCCATCAGGCAGCCAGCCTGGGCGCCGTCTTCGCGCAGGATGCGGGTCAGTTTGCGGGTGTCGATGTCGGCCAGGCCCAGTACCTTCTCGGCGCGCAGGTAGGCATCGAGCGTCTGCTCGCTGCGAAAATTGGAGGCCAGCAGCGGCAGGTCGCGGATTACCAGGCCGGCGGCATGAATGCGGCTCGATTCGCAGTCTTCGCGGTTGATGCCGTAGTTGCCGATATGGGGATAGGTGAGGGTGACGATCTGACGGCAATAGGACGGATCCGTCAGAATTTCCTGGTAGCCGGAGAGCGCAGTGTTGAATACCACTTCACCCACGCTGCTGCCTCTGGCGCCAATGCCTTTGCCTCTAAACACCGTTCCGTCGGCCAGAGCAAGAAGGGCGGGCGGAAAATGAGGCACGATGGAACTCCCGGAACAAAGACAATTCGGCAATCGGAACCGGACGTCGCTTGATTCACATAGCGTCCGGCAAACCTTCAAATTATAGCCTGTCACCCCGCATATCGCAACGCGCGGAATGCTTCGCCGGTCGCCGCCGCGGCTACTTCAGGCCCAGTACATCCTGCATGTCGAACAGGCCGTGCTCACGGCCGCTCATGAAGCGCCCGGCGCGCAGCGCGCCCAGCGCATAGGGCATGCGGCTGGCGGACTTGTGCGTGATCTCGATGCGCTCGCCGGCGCCGGCAAACAGCACCGTATGGTCGCCGACGATGTCGCCGCCGCGGATCGTCGAAAAGCCGATTTGCGTCGCCGGCCGCTCGCCGGTATGCCCGTCGCGGCCATACACGGCGCACTCGGCCAGGTCCCGGCCAAGAGCGGCCGCCACGACCTCGCCCATGCGCAAGGCAGTACCGGACGGGGCGTCCACCTTATGGCGATGATGCGCCTCGATCACTTCGACGTCGTAGCCTTCGTTGAGGATGCGCGCAGCCACATCAAGCAGGCGAAACACCGCATTGACGCCCACCGCCATGTTCGGCGCGAACACTATGGGGATCCCTTGTGCCGCCTCCTCGATGGCCTTTTTGCCGAGCGCCGAAAATCCGGTAGTGCCGATAACCATGCTGACACGGTGGCGCCGACAGGCCTCCAGGTGCTGCAACGTGCCCTCGGGCCGGGTGAAGTCAATCAGACAGTCCGAGACGGCCAGCGCCGCATCGAGATCGGCACTGATCCGGACACCGCAGGGGGCGCCGACCAATTCACCGGCATCCTTGCCAAGAAACGGACTGCTGCCGTGCTCCAGCGCGGCGGACAGGGTGCCGCCTGCATCCTGTTGCAGGGCCTCGATCAGGGTCCGGCCCATGCGTCCCGAACTGCCGGCGATGGCATAGCGCAGCTTCTTCATGTCCTACTTCTTCTCTTGCACTTGATTGGCAGCGTCGGGCGCAACCGGCGCCTGGATCTCGATCACCTGCGCCGCCGGTCTCGGTGCTGCGGCCTTCGAACCATCGTCGGCGACCACATCGCCGGTCACGCGCGTCAGCTTGTTGTCCGTGAAGAATACCGCCAGACTGCGTTGCTGAACCTCGTCGTGCCCGTGCCGGTAGCGATACACATAATCCCAGCGGTCGGCGTGGAACATGTCGGCCACCAGAGGCGAGCCGAGAATGAATCGCACCTGATCGCGGCTAAGGCCCGGCTTCAACTGCGCCACCATCTCCTGGGTGACGAAGTTACCCTGCCGCACGTCGATGCGGTAGGGCGAGAGAACGTTGGTGATTTGCGGCATCTGCGGTGTAGTGGAACAGGCTGCCAGAAAAGGCAGGAGCAACAGGAATCGCTTCATCGGGGAATTCCAGGAAAACCACACTTAGGTCATGGCTGCCTATTCTGGCACGCCTCGTCTTTTCCCGATCGTCTTATCCCAATCGGGGCGCGAAAACTATATCATAGCTGCCCGCCCCATCACGGCCCGTAGCTGATCGGCCCGGAACAAAACACAAGCCACATGACCCATCCCGACGACCTCAAGAGCATCGGCCTCAAGGCGACATATCCGCGCCTCAAGATTCTCGATCTCTTCCACAAGTTGCAGCAGGAGGGCTCGCCGCGCCACGTCACGGCCGAAGATGTCTATCGCCACCTGTTGGCCGACGGCATGGACATCGGGCTGGCCACCGTCTATCGCGTACTCACCCAGTTCGAGCAGGCCGGCTTGCTGCAACGCCACCATTTTGAATCCGGCAAGGCGATTTTTGAACTGAACGAGGGGCAACACCACGACCATCTGGTCTGCGTCGAATGCGGCCGGGTGGAAGAATTCTTCGACGCCGCGATCGAGAAGCGCCAGATCGAAATCGCCAAACAACACGGCTTCACCGTTCGCGAACACGCCCTCTACCTCTACGTCGAGTGCCACAAGACAAACTGCCCGCACCGCAAGGCTGCGAATTAGGGCCGCGGTTTGGAAGCATTTCTCACCTCGACCATCCTGGTCGCGCTCTCCGAAATCGGCGACAAAACCCAGCTGCTGTCCTTCGTCCTCGCCGCCCGCCTGCGCAAGCCGTTACCGATCATCGCCGGCATCTTTGTCGCCACGATATTCAACCATACCCTGGCCGGCTCGGTCGGCGTCTGGCTGGCGCAACTGATAGCGCCGCAATGGCTGCCGTGGATCACCGGTTCGGTATTCATCGCCTTCGGCCTGTGGGCACTGCACCCGGATTCGCTCGACGAAGACCCGAAGATTCATCGTGCCGGCGCTTTCGTCACCACCGCCATCACCTTCTTCATCGCCGAAATGGGTGACAAGACCCAGTTCGCCACGATGGCGCTGGCGGCGCAATTTCAGGGTGCTCTGGTTGCCGTGGTGATGGGGACCACGCTGGGCATGCTGCTGGCCGACGTGCCGGCGGTCCTGATCGGCGAGCGATTGGCCAAACGCCTACCCCTGAACGCCATCCGCTGGATCGCCGCCGCGGTGTTCATCGCTACCGGCGTGGTCACCATGCTCGGCGCGCCGGGCCTGCCGGTCTAGCCCAGACCGAGCATTTCCGCGGCATGGCGACGGGTCGTCGCCGTGATCTTTTCGCCACCCAGCATGCGCGCGATCTCGCCGACGCGGGCTTCCTGGTCCAGCACATTGACCGAGGACGTCGTCGCACCGTCACGCGTTTCCTTGGCAATCGACCAATGCCAGTCGGCCTGCGCCGCCACCTGAGGCAGGTGCGTCACGCACAGCACCTGTCGGCTCTTGCCCAATTCACGCAGCATGCGGCCGACAATCTCGGCCACGCGACCGCCGATGCCGACATCGACCTCGTCGAAAATCAGCGTGCCGGCCGGATTCGCCTGACTGGCGATTACCTGCAGGGCGAGACCGATGCGCGACAACTCACCGCCCGAAGCCACCTTGGCCAG
The DNA here is from genome assembly GCA_025353195.1 of Rhodocyclaceae bacterium. Lineage (GTDB taxonomy): Bacteria > Pseudomonadota > Gammaproteobacteria > Burkholderiales > Rhodocyclaceae > Sulfuritalea. Next base: position 14,454 of record JANXRC010000144.1, on the reverse strand, counting down.
CGCCCGCAGCGGCTGGCCGGCATTCGCCGAGACGAGAAATTCGACACTTTCAAGGCCGCAGGAAGCGCCTTCGGCCAAGGGCTCCAGTGCAATCTCGAAGCGCCCGCCGGCCATGGCCAGTTCCTGCATGCCGGTTGTCACCGCGACCGACAAGGCCTTGGCGGTCTTCGATCGCAAGGCCGAAAGCTTCTTCGCCGCGTCGCGGAAAGCCGCTTCCGCCTTGTGCTCCCTGGCGGCCAGCGCCGCCGGATCGGCACGCAGCGCAAGCTCGGCCAGCCTGGTTTGCAATTCCCGCGACAGATCGGGCAATTCCTCGGGCGCGACGCGATGCTTGCGCGCCATCTGCGTCACGGCGTCGATGCGGTTGTCGAGCTCGTTGAGCCGGGCTGGATCGAGCTCCAGGCGGTCCTGATAACGCCGTAGCGCCAGCGCCGACTCTTCGAGCTGGATCAGCGCCGTCTCGAACAGCTGGGCCGCCTCGGTCAGTGCCGGATCGAAGGTGGTCAGTTCCGACAGCCTGGCCCCGGCATGCTGGAGCAGCGGCAGACTCGCTGCCTCGCCTTCCTCAAGCGCTGTCAGCGCGGCGCTCGCGCCTTCCAGCAGCACATTGGCATTGCCCAGCCGGCGCTGCTCCTGTTCCGTTTCCTGCCATTCGGCGGCATCGAAGGCCAGGGCAACCAGTTCCTTCACCTGCCACTCGAGCAGTTCGCGCTCGCGCACCGTAGCCTCGACATCCTTCTCCGCCGCCTGCCGCGCCTCACGCGCCGTACGCCAAGCGCCATACGCGGCGGCCACCTCGCGTGCCAGCGCCTGTGCTCCGGCATGGGTGTCGAGCACGCTGCGCTGGGCCTCGCTGCGCAACAGGAATTGATGGGCATTCTGACCGTGAATGTCGGCCAGGAAATCAGCCACTTCGCGCATCTGCCCCAGGGTTGCCGCGGCACCATTGATGTAGGCGCGGGAACGGCCGGCGCTGTCGACTATGCGACGCAGCAGGCAGGCCTCGGTATCGTAATCGTTGGCCTGCAACCAGGTCTTCAAGGCGCCATCCGGCACCACATCGAACTCGGCGGATACTTCGGCACGCTCGGCCCCGCTGCGCACCACCGACGCATCGGCGCGCTCGCCCAGCGCCAGCGAAAGCGCATCGACCAGAATGGATTTGCCGGCGCCGGTCTCGCCGGTCAGGGCGCCAAAGCCGCCGCCGAACTCGAGTTCGAGACGGTCGACAATGACAAAATCGCGGACGATCAAACGCAGGAGCATATTTAGAGCCTATTTCAGTAGGAATCGTACCCCGCGCCGCCGGGCGTTGGGATGCGATGCGAGGCGGAGGGAGTGCAGCATGGTACATCCATGCGAGCGACCGACAACGCGGCAGCGCGCCCAACGCTCGACGGCCCTGCGGGTTGAGCCCAGGATAGGCGTCTGCGGCGTTGCAGCGCTTGCCAATGGAACAACCATTGGCCGCGCACTGCGCCTTGCATCCATCCGATCCTGGTCACAACGCGGGGCATGATTCCTACTGAAATAGGCTCTTAATGACGCGGAGTCGAACTCCAGTGCAGCTTCTCCCGCAGCATGGCGAAATAGCTGTAGCCGGGCGGATGCAGCAGGGTGATGTTGTGGCGCGAACGCACCATGCGCACTACATCGCCGGCACGGGCGTCAAAACGCGTCTGGCCGTCAAAGTGCACCCGTGCGTCGTGAGGCGGCAGCAAGGCGATATCGATCGTGCAGCTGTCGCTGACCGTGATCGGCCGGTTCGAGAGTGCGTGCGGGCACAGCGGCACGATGGCGATGCCGGGCACCGACGGGTGGAGGATCGGGCCGTTGGCAGAAAGCGCATAGGCAGTCGAGCCGGTGGGCGTGGACACGATCAGGCCATCGGCACGCAGGATGTGAATCAGTTCGCCATCGACCTTGACGTCGAGTTCGATCATGCGGCCGATGTCGCCCTTGTTGACCACCACGTCATTCAGCGCCAGCGTCTGAAAGGCCGGCTCGCCATCACGCAGCACTTCGGCGTCGAGCAGGAACCGCTTCTCGCGGGAAAACTTCCCCGCCAGCAGTGCGGTGATGCTCTCGATCATGGTGCCCAGAGCGATGTCGGTCATGAAGCCGAGCCGCCCCTGGTTGACGCCGACCAGCGGCACATCGAACTCGGCCAGGTGCCGCGCCGCATTCAGCATGGTGCCGTCGCCGCCAAGCACCACCGCAAGTTCGGCGCGGGCGCCGATCACGGGGTAGCTGGCTACCGCATAGCCGTTGGCGCCTACCGCCGCTGCGGTATCTTCTTCCAGCAGCACCTCGACGCCAAGTTCGCGCAGAAACGTGGCGAGTATCCGCAGCGATTCGGCGATTTCCCGGCTCTGATATTTGCCGATCAGGGCGATGGTCTGAAATGCGGTGTTCATCGGACTGATTAAACCATATCAGAGCGCAGAGCACAGAACACCGGGGACAGAATTTTGCGGCGCCCGGCGCCCCACGGATGGCACCTAGCCGCCGGGGCTGCCGTCCTCTGTCTTCCGTCCCCCGAAATGACTAGAATCCCTGCCATGCTCGACTATCGCGCGCAAACCCTCCTGAAAACCCTGATCGAACGCTATATCGCCGAAGGTCAGCCGGTCGGTTCGCGCACGCTTTCGAAATACTCGGGCCTGGAACTTTCCCCGGCCACTATCCGCAACGTGATGTCGGATCTGGAAGAGATGGGCTTCATATCCAGCCCGCACACCTCGGCCGGACGGGTGCCGACGCCTCTGGGCTATCGGCTGTTCGTCGATTCGCTATTGACGGTGCGGCCCCTGCAAGGCAACGAGTTGTCCGAGATCCAGGACGCGATCCAGCCCGACCAGCCGCAACTGGTGATCAGCCATGCGTCGCAATTGCTGTCGCAACTCACCGCATTTGCCGGCGTTGTGGTCGCCCCGCGCCGCCAGCAGCCGCGCATCCGTCAAATCGAGTTCCTCGGCCTGTCCGAAAAGCGCATTCTGCTGATCATCGTCACCGCCGACGGCGATGTGCAGAACCGCATCCTGTTCACCCAGCGCCATTACAGCCCGTCCGAACTGGTCATGGCGGCGAACTACCTGAACCAGAACTGCCTCGGGCTCGACTTCGACCAGGTGCGCGCGCGAGTGATGGAAGAACTGCGCCAGTTGCGCGCCGACATATCCGAGCTGATGACCGCCGCGCTGGACGCCGGCAACCAGGCCATCGCCGACACGTCGACGCAATACGTCATCAGCGGAGAAAAGAATCTGCTCGGTGTCGAAGACCTGTCTTCCAACATGACGCGCCTGCGTCGCGTCTTCGACCTGTTCGAGCAAAGGACAGGACTGGCCCAGTTGCTGGAACTATCCAGCCGCGCCGACGGCGTCCAGGTCTTCATCGGCGGCGAATCCGGCATTGCGCCGCTGGACGAATGCAGCGTGGTCGCCGCGCCCTACGAGGTGGACGGCCAGGTCGTCGGCACCATTGGTGTCATCGGCCCGACGCGGATGGCCTACGAGCGCGTCATTCCCATCGTCGACATCACTGCCAAGCTGCTGTCCTCGGTGCTGTCCACTCCCTGAAGACCATTTCACAGCAATCATGCCCCGCTACGCCTCCGAACCCGCGCAACACCATGGTGCCCCGCGCCGTACCGCCGTCTTGCTGGTGAATCTGGGCACACCCGAGGCGCCCAACGCGGCGGCATTGCGCCGTTATCTCAAGCAGTTTCTCTGGGACCCGCGCGTGGTCGAAATTCCGCGTCCGGTGTGGTGGCTGATTCTCAACGGCATCATCCTCAACCTGCGACCGGCCAAGTCGGCGGCCAAGTACGCGAAAATCTGGATGGCCGACGGTTCACCGCTGAAGGTCCACACCGAGCGTCAGGCCAAACTGCTCAAGGGTTGGCTGGGCGCAGCCGGCGCGGTGGATATAGCGGTAGCGTGGGCCATGCGCTACGGTCAGTTCTCGATCGGCAGCACCCTCGACCAGTTCAAGCGCGACGGCGTCGAGCGCGTCCTGGTTGTGCCGCTCTACCCGCAATACGCGGCCAGCGCCACCGCCAGCGTGATGGATGACGTGGCCGACTGGATCAAGCGCAGCCGCAACCCGCCGGAACTGCGCTTCATAAAGCATTTCCATGACCACCCCGGCTACATCGGGGCGCTGGCTGCCAGCGTGCGCGAACACTGGGCCACGAACGGCCGGCCGGACAAGCTGGTGATGAGTTTTCATGGGGTGCCGCGCCGCTCGCTCGATCTGGGCGATCCCTACCATTGCGAATGCCAGAAGACCGGACGATTGGTGGCCGAAGCGCTCGGGCTGACCGGAAAGGACTACCTGATCACCTTCCAGTCACGCTTCGGCAAGGCCGAGTGGCTGCAACCCTATACCCAGGCGACGCTGGAAAAGCTCGCCCGGGAAGGCACGGCGCGGGTTGACGTCATCTGCCCCGGCTTTGTTGCCGATTGCCTGGAAACGCTGGAAGAAATCGCGATGGAATGCAAGGCTGCATTTCTGTCGTCCGGCGGCAAGGAATTCCGCTACATCCCCTGCGTGAACGAACGGTCTGACTGGATCGCCGCACTGCGTGATCTGGTCTCGACCCACCTTTCCGGCTGGCCGCTTGCCGCTCAAGCCGACCTTGCGGCGACTGCGCGCGCCAAGGCATTGGGCGCCAAGGCCTGAGCCCGCCTGTTCAAGAAACTGCGGGAGTCGGCGCTGGCGACACGGCGACGGAAGCCTTCCCCGCTTTTCGCGCTGCGGTTTGCGCTAGATCAACTCCGGACGCTTGAAGCTGCACGCGAGTGCGAGTATGGAGTATCGTCGTTTCAAAATCTCGCACCTGTGACTCGGGTCATGAACAACCATCCTCCGGACGCAAACTCGTCGTCCACCGTCCTTCGCAGCGCGGCGATTGCGGCGCTGGCCTGGACGGCGGTATTGACGGGGTCTTTGGCCTGGTATCTGGTGGGCAGCGACCAGCAGACGCTCGCCATGGCCCATCGCGAAACGGCCGCCTATATCGCCAAGGACATCGCCTTCCGCGCCTGGGCCACTTCCCACGGCGGCGTCTACGTCCCGCCGACCGGGAGGACGCCGCCGAATCCGTACCTCGCCGGAATACCGGATCGCGACGTCGAAACGACGTCCGGCAAGAAACTGACCCTGATGAATCCGGCCTACGTGCTGCGCGAACTGCAAACCCATTTCGCCGGGCCGTTCGGTGAAAAAGGACGCATCACCAGCCTGCGGCCGCTGAATCCGATCAACGCCCCGGACGAGTGGGAGCGTTCCGCGCTGCTGCGTTTCGAGGAGGGTGCAAAGGAAGTGTCGGCGGTCAGCAATCTCGGCGGCATACCGCATTTGCGCGTGATGCAGCCCTTCATCGTCGAGCAAGGCTGTCTCAAATGCCACGGCGGGCAAGGCTACAAGGTCGGCGACGTGCGCGGCGGAATCGTCGTATCGCTGTCCCTTGAACCGTTCTACGCCGACTCCCGTCGAACGAATCGCAATCTGATGGCCGGTCATGGCGCCGTATGGCTGGTCGGCCTGATGGGCATCGGTTTCGTCACGCGCCAGAACCGCCGGCGCGAACTGGAACGCAAGGTCGCCGATGACGTGCTGCGGAACAACGAATCAAGCCTTGCCGAAGCCCAGCGCATTGCCCATCTGGGCAACTGGGAACTCGATCTGGTCGGCAACGTGCTGACCTGGTCGCCGGAAATCTATCGAATCTTCGAGATCGACCCACAGGAATTCGGCGCTTCCTACGACGCCTTTCTGGCGGCGATTTATCCTGACGATCGGGTGATGGTCAATCAAGCCTATACGGACTCGGTGGCGAGCCATACGCCCTACGACATCGTGCATCGGCTCCTGATGAAGGATGGCCGGATCAAGTACGTCAATGAGAAATGCGAAACCCGCTACGGGGCCGACGGCGAGCCGCTGCGCTCGCTGGGCACCGTGCATGACATCACCGAGCGCCAGCGCGCCGAGGAACAGGTTCGCGCACTTAATCAGGAACTCGAACAGCGTGTAAAGGAACGCACGGCACAACTCGAAATGGCCAACAAGGAACTCGAGGCCTTTGCCTATTCCGTTTCCCACGACCTGCGGGCGCCCTTGCGTGCGATTGAAGGCTTTTCGCACATGCTGCTCGAGGACTACGCCAATAAGCTTGATGCCGACGGCCAACATTATCTCGACGTGGTCCGCGCCAATACGGTCAAGATGGGGCAGCTGATCGACGACATCCTGAGTTTCTCGCGGATGAGCCGCCGCGACATCGAAACCGCGGATCTCGACATTGGGGCACTGGCGCAGTCGGTATTCGAGGAACTACGGGTGGCGGCACCCGGACGCACGCTGCGGCTCCAGCTCGGAGACCTGCCGGCAGCGCGGGCCGATCGGGCGATGATCCGGCAGGTGCTGACCAACCTGATTTCGAACGCAATCAAGTTCACCGGACCGCGCGCCGAGGCGGTGATCGAAATCGGCGGCGCTGCCGGCGCCGACGAGAACCACTACTATGTCCGCGACAACGGCGTCGGTTTCGACATGCAATACGTCGCCAAGCTGTTCGGCGTTTTCCAGCGCCTGCACACGGCCGAAGAGTTCGAGGGAACCGGCATCGGCCTGGCGATCGTCAAGCGCATCGTCACCCGGCACGGCGGCCGGGTGTGGGCGGAGAGCAAGCTTGGCGAAGGCGCAACGATTCATTTCAGCCTGCCGCGCGCCGATCGTCCGAGCGGATAAGCACGGCAGAGAACAGACAATCCATGTTCAGCAACGGCACAATGCATTCCCCGGTTTCGGCGACATCTTCCGCTTCAGTCGTCCGTTGGATGGTGGCAAGCGTTGCGCTGATCAACCTGTTCGTCTTCGGCGTCGTGACTCTTTCTCTTTACCAAAGTTACGAGGAGTCGGAGCAGAGCGCCGAGCTTACGGCGCAGAATCTGTCCCAATTGCTGGCGCAGGACATCGCCGGGGATATTGACAGAATAGATTTGACCCTGCTTTCCGCGGCTGACGAGGTCCACCGCCAGCTCGCCGGCGGCGGCATCGACAGCCAGGCGCTGAACGCGTTTCTGGGGCAACACCAGGGGCGCCTGCCCGCAATTTTCAGCCTGCGCACTACCGATGGCGACGGCATCATCTCGCATGGGCTCGGCGTCGATCCGGCCGCTCGGCAGAACAATTCGGATCGCCAATACTTCGCCCGCCAGCGCGATAATCCCGGGGCCGGGCTGGTGATTGCCAGGCCGGTGTTTACGCGCCTCGACCAGAGGTGGGCCATTCCCGTGTCACGCGCCATCCATCTGCCGGACGGCTCGTTCGGCGGAGTCGTCTACGCGAATGTCTCGCTGGATCATCTGGCGAACACTCTTGCCGCCATCGACGTCGGCCGGCATGGCTCCGTTTCCCTGCGCGATATGGAACAGAGGGTCTTCGCCGTCTATCCGGTGCCCGCGGATATAGACAAGGTCATCGGCGAAAATCTCGCCGTACCGGAGCTGGAGGAACTGATCCGGGCGGGGCGGGACGCCGGAACCTACGTCACTGCTCACACGGTCGACGGCGTCGAACGGAAATTCGCCGCGCGCAGGGTGCCCGATTATCCGCTCTACGTCGTCGTCGGCAGGGCTACCGAGGAATATATGGCCCGCTGGCACGATCAGGCCTTCAAGACCTCGATGCTGGTGGCGCTGTTCTGCCTGACCACGCTGATGTCGTCGTGGCTGATCTACCGCGGCTGGAAGCGCCAGGCGGTCGCCACGCAGGAATTGGCGCGCGAGGAGGAAAAATTCCACACCGTGGCCGACTATACCTACGACTGGGAATACTGGGAGGGGCCCGCGCAGGAAATGCTCTTCATGTCCCCATCGTGCCAGCGGGTGACCGGATATTCGCCGGCCGAGTTCCTTGCCGAACCGGATTTGCTCAATCGCGTCATCCATCCCGACGACCGGCATTTGATGACAGCCCATCGACACGATGTGGCGGACAAGAACGAAGCGGCGGTGGACTTCCGCATTGTGCGCAGGGATGGCGAGATCCGCTGGATTGCCCATGGCTGCCGCTCCGTGTATGGGCGCGATGGCCAGTTCATGGGGCGGCGGGTCAATAACCGCGACATCACGGAGCGCAGGCAGGCCGAGCACGGGATACGTCTGGCGTATGCCTACAATCGCAGCCTGATCGAGGCAAGCCTTGATCCGCTGGTGACGATCGGCCCCGACGGCAAGGTCACCGACGTGAATTCGGCAACGGAAGCGGTGACCGGCTGCGCCAGGAAGGAGTTGATCGGCACCGAGTTCTCGGACTATTTCTCCGATCCCGCTCGCGCCCGCGCCGGCTATCTGCAGGTATTCCGCGAGGGCACGGTGCGCGACTACGAACTGGAGATTCGCCACCGGGACGGGCGTTTGACGCCGGTACGCTATAACGCCTCGATTTATCGCGACGATGCCGGAAAGGTCATTGGTATTTTCGCCGCTGCACGCGATATTTCGGAGCGCAAGCAAGCCGAGGAGGCCGTGCATCGTCTCAACGCCGAACTCGAACAGCGGGTGGCGCAACGCACCGCCGAGCTGCAAGCCGCCAACAAGGAGCTTGAGGAATTTTCCTATTCGATTTCCCACGACTTGCGCACGCCATTGCGCGCCATTGCCGGATTCGCGCGGATCGTTGTCGAAGAACATGCCACCAGCCTCGACCAGGAAGGCCGGCGCCTGCTCGACGTGGTCGGCACGAACACGGTGCGCATGGGCCGGCTGATCGACGAATTGCTCGAGTTCCTGCGCGTCGGTCGACGCCAGATGGAATTCGGGCCGGTGGATACGGTCCATCTGGTTGAGGAAGTCTTCGCCGAGTTGCAGGCGTCGGTGCCGGAGCGCAAGCTGCGCCTGGATTTGCAGAACCCGCCACCAATTTGGGGAGACCGGAGCATGATCCGCCGCCTGCTGCAAAACCTGCTGTCGAATGCGATCAAGTTCACCCGGCCGCGCGCGCAGGCAGTCATCGAAATCGGCGGCAGCAGCGACGGCAATGAAAACCACTACTACGTCAAGGACAACGGCGTAGGATTCGACATGAAGTACGCGGACAAGCTGTTCAAAGTCTTCGAGCACGTCCATCCGGCGGGACAATTCGAAGGCAGCGGCACCGGACTGGCGATGGTCAGACGCATCGTCGGCCGCCACGGCGGGCGCGTCTGGGCCGAAGGACGGGTAGACGCCGGTGCGACGATCCACTTCACCGTGCCGGCAAAGGAGCAGCGCAATGACACAGGACAATGATGCAGTAGAAATCCTGCTGGTGGAAGATACGGCGACCGACGCCGAACTGACCGTCCGGGCCCTGAAGAAGCACAGCCTGGTGAATAGCCTGGTCTGGGTAAAGGATGGCGCCGAAGCGCTCGATTTCCTGTTCGGCACCGGCGCCTACGAGGGGCGCAACTGCGCTCACCTGCCCAAGGTGGTGCTGCTTGATCTGCGCCTGCCGCGCATCAGCGGGATCGAGGTGCTGCGCCGAATCAAGAACGACAAGCGCACCTCGACCATTCCGGTCGTGGTGCTGACATCCTCGAAGGAAGACGTCGATATCGAGGAGTGCTACCGGCTCGGGGTCAACAGCTACATTACCAAACCGGTATCCTTCGACGAGTTCGTCAAGGTAGTGAGCGAACTCGGCCTCTACTGGCTGCTACTGAACAAGATACCCGGCAAGTGACCAGCGATGGCAAATGAACTGAAAATCCTGATGCTGGAGGACGAGCCGGCCGATGCCGAACTCGCTACGCGAGCGCTGCGCAAAGCCGGCGTCGAATTCTCGTCCATGCGCGTGGACACCCGGAGTGCGTTCGTCGCGGCCTTGGCGGAATTTCGGCCCGACATCATCCTGGCCGATTTCCATTTGCCGACCTTCGACGGGCTGTCGGCGCTGGCCATCGCGGTAGAGCAGGCGCCGGACCTACCCTTCATATTTGTCTCCGGAGCGATGGGCGAAGAGTTGGCCATCCAGACCCTGCACCAGGGCGCGGCCGACTATGTCCTCAAGGATCGCCTCGTCAAGCTCGCCCCGGCCGTCAATCGCGCCCTGCAGGAAGCCAGGGAACGCAGCCTGCGCCGCAGCGCCGAAGCCGAGCTGGCGGCCAGCGAGGAACGTTTTCGCAAAACCGCCGAGTCGGCCCAGGATGGACTGATCATCGTCGACCAGGACGAGCTGATCACCTACTGGAACCAGGCAGCGGAAAAGATATTTGGCTACACCTCCGCGGAAACCCTCGGCCGCCCGTTGCACGGGATGCTGACGCCGCTGAGGTATCGTGACTCTTTCCGCCAGGGCTGGGGCCGCTTCCGTGAAACCGGCCAGGGGCCGGTGATCGGCCACACCCTGGAAATGTCGGCCCTGCGCAAGGGTGGCGAGGAGTTCCCGGTCGAGCTGTCGATTTCATCGGTGGCGATCGACGGGCGCTGGCACGCCACGGGGCTCGTGCGTGACATTTCGGAGCGACGCCGGGCCGAGGCGGTGCGCCGCGAACTGGCCGCGATCGTCGAGGCCTCCGAAGATGCCATCATCGGCGCGGCCATGGATGGCCGCATCACGACCTGGAACAACGGCGCCGTCAAGATGTACGGCTACAGCGCGGACGAGACCATCGGCCAGTCGGCGAAGATGTTGGTGCCGGATGAGCGCGAGCATGAGATCGACGATCTGATAGGCGTTCTCGGTAGCGGCAAGGGTATCGCACATCACGAGACATCCAGGCGGCGCAAGGATGGCCGCCTGATCGACGTATCCGTATCGCTCTCGCCGATCCGCGACGCCTCGGGAACGATCGGCGGCATCTCCACCATCGCCCGCGACATCACCGAACGCAAGCTTGCCGAACGCGCTTTGCAGCGCAGCAACCGGTTTCTGCGCACACTGAGCCGCTGCAACGAAGCGCTGGTGCATGCCACTGAAGAAATCGCGCTGCTCGAGGACATGTGCCGCGTAGTGGTGGAAGCGGGCGGCTTTCCGATGGCCTGGGTCGGCTATGCCATGACCGATGAGGCCCGGACCATCCGGCCGATGGCCCAGTTTGGCGAGAGCGCCGCCGAATATGTGGCAACTCTCGACCTGACCTGGGCCGACTCCGAACGGGGCCAGGGGCCGACCGGAAGGGCCGCGCGCAGCGGGCATATCCAGGTGGCGAAGGATATCGTCACCGAAACGGGCTTCATCCCGTGGCGCAAGCGCGCACTGGAACTCGGCTATCGTTCGAGCGTCGCCCTGCCGCTCAGGACCAATCACGAGGTGCTAGGCACCCTCAACATCTATGCGGCGGAGGTCGGAGAGTTTGGCGAAGATGAAGTGGGTCTGCTCGCCGAACTCGCCGCCGACCTTGCCTTCGGCATCGTCACGGTGCGCACCCGTGCCAAGCAGCACGAAAGTGCCCACAAGCTGGAGAAGGCCCTGGAAAATACGATCCAGGCGATCGCCACGACGATCGAAACACGCGACCCCTACACCGCGGGGCACCAGCGGCGGGTCAGCCGGCTGGCGGCGGCCATTGCCCGCGATATGGGCCTCGACGAAGAACGGGTAACCGGCGTCCAGCGCGGCGCCGAAATTCACGATATCGGCAAGATCTATGTGCCGGCGGAAATCCTGAATCGCCCGGGGAAGCTCAGCGATATCGAGTTCTCGATGATCAAGACCCATCCCCAGGTCGGCTATGACATCATCAAGGACATCGATTTCCCCTGGCCGATAGCCGAGATGATCCTGCAGCATCACGAGCGACTGGACGGCAGCGGTTATCCGCACGGGCTCACCGGCAACGCCATCTCACTGGAGGCGAAGATCATCGCCGTAGCCGACGTCGTTGAGGCCATGATGAACCACCGTCCTTACCGCCCTGCGCTGGGCCTCGACTCGGCACTGGAGGCGATCGACCGGGGCAGCGGCCGGCTGTTCGATGCAGCGGTGGTCGCGGCCTGCACCCGGCTCCTGGGCAGCGGTGAATTCGTCGTCTGACGCGGACTTCTCGCGAAACGCGACCGAAACCGCGTCTTGATTTTGTTTACGGCATCCATATATCAGTAACACCTGATATATGGAGTGCGCCATGTCCGAACCGTTGATCGTCGTTTGCCCTCACTGCCACGCCGCCAATCGCGTGCCCGCCGAACGCCTTGCCGATGGCGCCACCTGCGGCAAGTGCAAGGCCCGTCTGTTCAGCGGCGAGCCGGTTGAACTCGGCGCCGCGACCTTCGATACCCACGCCGGACGCTCCGACATTCCCCTGCTGGTCGATTTCTGGGCCCCATGGTGCGGGCCCTGCCGCACTATGGCGCCGGCCTTCGCCCAGGCGGCGAAACAACTCGAGCCGGAGTTCCGCTTGGCGAAAGTGAATACCGAGGACGAACAGCAGTTGGCCGCGCGCTTTGGCATTCGCTCGATTCCGACGCTGGCCTTGTTCCGCAACGGCCATGAAGTCGCGCGCCAGGCCGGTGCGATGGATGCCGCCAGCCTGGTTCGCTGGATTCGCAGTCAGAAATAATTCTTCAAGGCGGCACTTGAAGCTGCCCGATTCACCCTCATCTGGGTCGGGTTTCTTCCGGAGCCCGACTCATGCCGCACAAGCCACATACCCACCACGCCAAACACGACGCCGAAGCCGCGCCGGAATCTGGCCGGACCGACCCGGCCGCCGTATCGCCAGCGCCGACTGTTGACCCGATGCCGGAAGGCACGGTGATGCCGAGCGTCGAAGAGATGCTCCGGACCGCCGAACTCAAGGCCGCCGAGCACCACGATGCCTGGTTGCGGGCCAAGGCCGAGACCGAGAACGTGCGGCGCCGCGCCCAGGAAGACATCGGCAAGGCCGGAAAATTCGCCGTCGAGAAGTTCTCCGGCGAAATGCTGGCGGTCAAGGACAGCCTCGAAGCCGCGCTGGCCAGCGAAAACCAGAGCGCCGAACACCTCAAGGCCGGCGTCGAGGTCACCCTCAAGCAGCTGATTGCGGCGTTCGAAAAATCCGGCCTGGCCGAGATCAATCCGCTCGGCGAAAAATTCGATCCGCACCTGCACCAGGCCATCAGCCAGATCGAAGCACCGGACGCCGCGACAGAAGCCAACACCGTGCTCACCGTGCTACAGAAGGGCTACTCCCTGCACGGCCGCGTAATCCGCCCCGCGCTGGTGGTGGTTTCAAAGGCCAAGGCTTGAAGCGGCACGCAATACCCCCATATCAGGCGTAGAGATTCGCTGCGGAAGATCCCCGGCGAGCAACATTCTTAAAGGAAAAATCATGGGCAAGATCATCGGCATCGACCTCGGCACCACCAACAGCTGCGTCGCCATCATGGAAGGCGGCAAGCCGAAAGTCATCGAAAATTCGGAAGGCGCACGCACCACGCCATCCATCGTGGCCTACACGGAAGATGGCGAGATTCTCTGCGGTGCCTCGGCCAAGCGTCAGGCGGTGACCAACTCGAAGAACACCCTGTTTGCCGTCAAACGCCTGATCGGCCGCCGCTTCGAAGAGAAGGAAGTGCAAAAGGACATCAACATGATGCCCTTCAAGATCGTCAAGGCGGGCAACGGCGACGCCTGGGTCGAAGTGCGCAATGAAAAAATGGCGCCGCCGCAGATTTCCGCCGAAGTGCTGCGCAAGATGAAGAAGACCGCCGAAGACTACCTCGGCGAGGAAGTCACCGAGGCCGTTATCACCGTGCCCGCCTACTTCAACGACAGCCAGCGCCAGGCCACCAAGGATGCCGGCCGCATCGCCGGCCTCGATGTCAAGCGCATCATCAACGAGCCGACCGCAGCCGCGCTGGCCTTCGGCATGGACAAGCAGGAAGGCGACCGCAAGATTGCCGTGTATGACCTCGGCGGCGGCACCTTCGACATCTCCATCATCGAGATCGCCGAACTCGACGGCGAGCACCAGTTCGAAGTGTTGTCCACCAACGGCGACACCTTCCTCGGCGGCGAAGACTTCGACCAGCGCCTGATCGACTACGTGGTCACCGAGTTCAAGAAGGAACAGGGCGTCGACCTGAAGAACGACGTGCTGGCCCTGCAACGCCTCAAGGAAGCCGCGGAGAAGGCCAAGATCGAGCTGTCCTCCAGTCAGCAGACCGAATTCAACCTGCCCTACATCACGGCGGATGCCACCGGTCCGAAGCACCTGGCGATGAAGCTGACCCGCGCCAAATACGAGTCGCTGGTGGAAGACCTGATCGAGCGCACCATCGAACCCTGCCGCATCGCCATCAAGGATGCCGGCGTCAAGGTCTCGGACCTCACCGACGTGATCCTGGTCGGCCACCTTGACGCCCGAATCCTTGATTGCGGTCATGCAGGGGCCGGCGGTTTTCTCGATCAGTTCTTCGACCAGGGTTTCGAGCTTGGTGCGCGTGAGTTTGATCGACAGGTGTTTGGGGCCCGAGGCAT
>JANXRC010000143.1 GCA_025353195.1 Rhodocyclaceae bacterium | reverse complement strand
AATCGACACCGCTGGTCGCCGCAGCGATGAAGGTCTCATGGGTCTGGCAGACGCCCTTGGGCTTGCCCGTGGTGCCCGAGGTGTAGAGCATGACCGCGACATCTTCGGTGCGTCCCGCGGCAACTTCCCTGGGGATGAAGTCAGGCTGGTTCTTGTCATGAATGCGTCCCATGGCCATCACTTCATCGAGGCCCTGCAGCGAGGTCTGGGTGTAGTGGCGCATGCCGCGCGGATCGTCGTACAGGATGTGCTGCAGGCTGCGGCACTGCTCCTTGATTTCGAGCATCTTGTCGACCTGCTCCTGGTCTTCGACGATGGCAAATCGTATCTCGCCGTCGGTCAGCACGAAAACCATTTCCGACGCAACGGCATCCTGATACAAGGGCACTGGAACGCCGCCCAGCATCTGCGCCGCACACATCGCCCAGTAGAGACGGGGGCGGTTGTCGCCGATGATGGCCAGGTTGTCGCCACGCTTGAACCCCAGTTCGGCCAGTCCGCAAGCGATGGCCCGCACTTCCTGGGCAACCTGGGCCCAGTTCCATGTTTGCCAGATGCCGAGATATTTCTCGCGTGTCGCCGGCCGAGTTCCCCGCGTTGCGGCGTGATTCAGCAACAGACGGGGAAAAGTATCGAGCGAGCTTGGCGCCCGCCCTGATTCGGATACTGCCATTCGTAATGCCTCCTCCAGCGCTACCGATGCGTATTCGCTTGTCCTGCGACTTGTTCGCTACGGTGATGATGTTCCGTTACAGAAATTCAGTTTAGGCCATTCTCCCGCCTATAATTGTCGCGTGACTGACAATTCAGAAAATACCGCAATTTCGCTCGAAGACATGCTGCGCCGCACAAGCTGGGCGCAGGCGATGTCTTCCGACGATTTCGCCCGTGCCCGCGAGGGCACGACCGAACGCGTCGTAGCGGCCGGAGGCTATGTCTGCAGCAAAGGGGAGCCGGTCGATCACTGGCACGGTGTCATCGAAGGTCTGGTCAAGATGTCCAGCGACTGGGCCACGGGCAAGACCGCCAGCTTCACCGGCATCGCGGCGGGCGGCTGGTTCGGCGAAGGCTCCATGCTCAAGGACGAGCCGCGCCGCTATGACGTGGCCGCCCTGCGCGATACGCGCGTCGCCTGCATGCGGCGCGAAACCTTCCATTGGCTGCTGGATCACAGCATCGCCTTCAACCGCTTCATCATCAACCAGATCAACGAGCGGCTGGGCCTGTTCATCGGCCTGCTCGAATCGGAACGGCTGCTGGATGTGGATGCGCGCGTCGCACGCACCATGGCCGCCCTCTTCCATCCGGTACTGCAACCGGGAATCGAAGCCCGTATTGCCATCTCGCAGGAAGAAGTCGGCCGTCTGGCCGGAGTCTCCCGCCAGCGCGTCAACCGTGCTTTGCGGTCGCTGGAGGAAGCGGGCTTCCTCACCAACGAGTACGGCAGGATTACCGTCCACGATCTGGACGGTCTGCGCCGCTTCGGCGGCTAAGAGCAAGAACGGGACGGAATAGCCGTTACCTGCCCGCGAAGCGGAATCCCAGGTACGCAGAGTGAGTCTGCGCCGACTGTCACCCCATCAGTAGTTGTAAAACCCGCGTCCGGTTTTGCGTCCCAGATAACCGGCAGCGACCATTTCCTT
This sequence comes from Rhodocyclaceae bacterium, assembly GCA_025353195.1. Taxonomy (GTDB): domain Bacteria; phylum Pseudomonadota; class Gammaproteobacteria; order Burkholderiales; family Rhodocyclaceae; genus Sulfuritalea. Next base: position 4,010 of record JANXRC010000143.1, on the reverse strand, counting down.
CAGCAGCGGCGCCGGACGATACTTGGAGTCGTTGAAGCCTTCGTAGAACACCGTCATCACCGCCAGCATGGTATCGAGGCCGATCATGTCGGCCAGCGCCAGCGGCCCGATCGGATGGTTGCAGCCCAGCTTCATGCCGGCGTCGATCTCCTCGGCCGCCGCCAGTCCTTCGGCGAAAACGAAGATGGCTTCGTTGATCATCGGGCAGAGGATGCGATTCACCACGAAGCCCGGATTGTTCTTCACGGTGATCGGCGTCTTGCCCAGTGCCTTGGCCAGCGCTTCGACCTTGGCGTGCGTCTCGTCCGTGGTCTGCAGCCCGCGGATCAGTTCGACCAGCGCCATCATCGGCACCGGGTTGAAGAAGTGCATGCCGATGAACTGGCCCGGGCGACCGGTCGCCGCGGCGAGCTGGGTAATCGAAATCGATGAGGTGTTGCTGGCGATGATCGTCTCGGCGCCGATCACGGTTTCCGCTTCCTTGAGGATCCTCAGCTTCAGGCCTTCGTTCTCGGTCGCCGCCTCGATCACGATGTCGACGGCCTTGAGGTCGGACATTTGCGTGGTCGGCTTGATGCGCGCCATCGCCGCCGCCTTCTGCTCGGCCGTCATCTTTTCCTTCTTGACCAGCCGGTCGAGACTACCGGAAATGGTGGCGATGCCTTTCTGCACGGCAGCGTCATTGATATCCAGCATCACTGCGTCGATGCCGGCCACCGCGCAGGCCTGCGCGATGCCGTTGCCCATGGTGCCTGCGCCGATGATGCCGACGGTCCTGATCGTCATTGCTGCTGCTCCTTCGTTGGTTACATGCTGCGGCGGTACTGCCCGCCGACTTCGTACAAAGCATTGGAAATCTGTCCGAGCGAGCAATGGCGCACCGCGTCCATCATTACCTCGAACACGTTCTGGTTATCGATCACGGCCTGCCTCAACCTGACGATGCACGCCTCCGACTGGCCGGCGTTGCGTGTCTGGAAGTCCTTGAGCCGGGTCAGCTGCGACTGCTTCTCCGCCTCGGTCGAGCGCGCCAGTTCGATCTCCGTGGCGACACCCGAACCGTGGGGATTGAGGAAGGTATTGACGCCGATGATGGGGAAGGAGCCATCGTGCTTCTTGTGCTCGTAGTGCATCGACTCTTCCTGGATCTTGCCGCGCTGGTAGCCGGTCTCCATGGCGCCGAGGACGCCGCCGCGCGAGGCAATGGCTTCGAATTCCTTGAGCACGGCTTCCTCCACGAGATCCGTCAGCTCCTCGATGATGAAGGCGCCCTGGTTCGGATTCTCGTTCTTCGCCACGCCCCATTCGCGATTGATGATGAGCTGGATCGCCATGGCACGGCGCACGCTTTCCTCGGTCGGCGTCGTGATGGCCTCGTCGTAGGCGTTGGTGTGCAGCGAGTTGCAGTTGTCGTAGATCGCGATCAGCGCCTGCAGCGTGGTGCGGATGTCGTTGAAATCCATCTCCTGCGCATGCAGGCTGCGGCCCGAGGTCTGGATGTGGTATTTCAACTTTTGCGAACGCTCGTTGGCACCGTAGCGGTTCTTCATCGCCACCGCCCAGATGCGCCGGGCGACGCGGCCGATCACCGAGTATTCGGGGTCCATGCCGTTGCTGAAGAAGAAGGACAGGTTGCCGGCGAAATCGTCGATGCGCATGCCGCGCGCCAGATAGGTCTCGACGTAGGTGAAACCGTTGGCCAGCGTGAAGGCGAGCTGCGAGATCGGGTTGGCGCCGGCTTCGGCGATGTGGTAGCCGGAAATCGACACCGAGTAGAAATTACGGATCTGGTTGCGGACGAAATATTCCTGGATGTCGCCCATCATTTTCAGTGCAAACTCGGTCGAGAAGATGCAGGTGTTCTGGCCCTGGTCTTCCTTGAGAATGTCGGCCTGCACCGTGCCACGCACCGAGGACAGCGTCCATTCGCGAATCTTTTCGGCCTCGTCTTCGGTCGCCTCGCGGCCGTTCTGGGTGCGGAACTTCTCGACCTGCTGGTCGACCGCGGCATTGAGGAACATGGCCAGGATCATCGGCGCCGGACCGTTGATGGTCATCGACACCGAGGTCGCCGGATCGCACAGGTCGAAGCCCGAGTACAGCACCTTGAGGTCGTCCAGCGTGGCGATCGACACGCCGGAGTTGCCGATCTTGCCGTAGATGTCCGGGCGGCGGTCCGGATCGCAGCCATACAACGTCACCGAATCGAAAGCCGTCGACAGGCGCTTGGCCGGCAAGCCCTCGGAGACTTTGAGGAAGCGCTTGTTGGTGCGGAAGGCATCGCCTTCGCCGGCGAACATCCGCGTCGGATCCTCGTTCTCGCGCTTGAAGGCAAACACGCCGGCGGTGTAGGGGAAGGAGCCGGGAACGTTCTCGCGCATGAGGAACTTGAGCAGCTCGCCTTCGTCGTCGAAGCGCGGCAGCGCCACCTTGCGAATCTTGGTGCCGGACATCGTCTCGAAGATCAGGTTGGTGCGAATTTCCTTGTCGCGGATCTTGACCACATACTCGTCGCCGGCATAGGCCTTCTTCATGTCCGGCCACATCGCCAGCAGCTTCCTGGCGTGAGGCGTGAGCTGGCCGTCCTTCCAGGCGATCAGCTCGTCGAAGTCGCCGGCTTGCTTGGCACAGGCCTCGAAGATCGTCTTGGCCGTCTTCAGCGACTGCCGTTCGCGCGCCAGCGTGGACTGCTCGGCGACCTGGCGGTGATAGCCGCGCAGGGCATCGGCAATGTCGGCCAGGTAGCGCACCCGGTCCGCCGGCACGATGGCGCGGCCGGCGGAGGAATGCTTGACGTTGACCGCCGGCAGCACGCCCTTGCGGAACTTGAGTCCGCGCTCGGCCAGGCGCGGTACCAGCGCCTGATACAGCGCAGTGACACCATCGTCGTTGAAGCGCGCCGCCATGGTGCCAAACACCGGCATTTCTTCAGTGCGCTCGCCGAATCTTTCTCTATTGCGCTGGTACTGCTTGCGCACGTCGCGCAGCGCGTCCTCGGCGCCCTTGCGGTCGAACTTGTTGATCACGACGAAATCGGCGAAATCCAGCATGTCGATCTTTTCCAGCTGCGAGGCGGCGCCGAACTCGGGCGTCATAACATACAGCGAGACATCGACCAGCGGCACGATGGCGGCATCGCCCTGGCCAATGCCCGAGGTTTCGACCACGATGAAATCGAAGCCGGCCACCTTGCAGGCGGCGATGACGTCGGGCAACGCCTTGGAGACTTCGCTGCCGGTGTCGCGCGTGGCCAGGGAGCGCATGTAGATGTTCGGATGCTGGATCGCGTTCATGCGGATGCGGTCGCCCAGCAGCGCGCCGCCGGTGCGCTTGCGCGAGGGGTCGATGGAGATCACGGCGATCTTCTGGCTGTCGTCCTGGTCGAAGCGGAAGCGGCGGATCAGTTCGTCGGTCAGCGAGCTTTTCCCCGCGCCACCGGTGCCGGTGATGCCAAGAGTCGGCGCTGACGAGACGGCGCTGGCCTTGTCGAGCAGCACCTGTTTCGCCTTGGCCGGCCATACGCCGTTTTCCAGCGCGGTGATGATCTGCGCCAGGTTGCGCAGGCGCTCGCCGCGATCCTCCACTTGCAGCGCCTGGATGTCATGCGGCGCACGTTTGCTGAGGTCGACGTCGCAACGCACCACCATGTCGTTGATCATGCCCTGCAGGCCCATCTTCTGGCCATCCTGCACGGAGTAGAGGTGGGCCACGCCGTACTCGTGCAGTTCGCGCATCTCGGCCGGCACGATGACCCCGCCGCCGCCGCCGAAGACCTTGATGTTCTCGCCGCCGCGCTGCTTGAGCAGGTCGATCATGTACTTGAAGAACTCGAGGTGGCCGCCCTGATACGACGACACCGCAATGCCTTGCGCGTCCTCTTGCAGGGCCGCGTTGACGATCTCCTCGACCGAGCGGTTGTGGCCGAGGTGAATCACCTCGACGCCGGAAGCCTGCAGGATGCGCCGCATGATGTTGATCGAAGCGTCATGGCCGTCGAACAGCGAGGTGGC
>JANXRC010000184.1 GCA_025353195.1 Rhodocyclaceae bacterium | reverse complement strand
CTCACAATCGGAACCCAAGACAGCCATCTCGTATCGTGGCTCCTCGTTAAATCCGTACTACATCGTTTCTACATCGGGCCCAGACGTAGACGAGAAGGTGTCGGCGGAAAGATTCGGTCGCTTCAAGGTGCTTATTGACGACCCTCTCGCTTTGCTAGAGCGCATTAAATGCGTTTGGCGTACCCACCCATTGGCTCTCAACGACGGTGTCGTGATTGCGCCAGTCGATTACAACAAAGGTGGAGTAGTTGCCGTTAATGAGTACTTGATCGCACCACCACACTATTCCTATTCACAGAAACCACCTTGCTTCGACGTAGAAAAGGAGTTTCGGTATGTCCTCACCTGTAGCATCAATGTGAACCGACATCTGAACGATCATCTTTCTTTTAACGTAGGAGATTGTTCCGACATATGCCGCTTCCTATGATGACAACTGCACACCGCAGGAACCGCCCAACCCATCATTCCACCGGACCTGCGCGAAAAGCCGCGCAGGTCCGGTGAATTCAGACGTTGGGGCTCATGATCGTGAGTGCCTACCCTGAACGCTAAGGGCACAACAAGCACCGCGGCAATCGGTAAATGAAAAGGAGCACTAATGGCTAAGAACATCGACTGGCGGGTCAAAGACACGGACGCTGAGGCTCACGCAGAAAAGCAACTGGAGCAGACCGCTTCTAGAAGCTCAGTCAACCGCGACTTCTATGGCGCAGCACTGACTGCAAAACGATCCGCCCGTCATGATGGTTTCTATCCTGAGAGTGACGAGTATGGTGAGCTTCACTACACTGAAGCGCAAGGCATTAAGGCCGCATGCCACACTCGTGAAGATGTCACTGCAATCTTGATTATTCAACAATCCCTGCTTCGTAGGCTAGAAACCCTGTACGTGCTCGGCTCGACATGTGTCCTGCTACTTGGCTACATAGCCTACCGCGTTTCGTGAGCAACAAGTTGAGGCCCAACCCATCATTCCACAGGACCTTGCGCATAATGCCGCGCAAGGCCGGTGAATTCAAACGTTGGGCGTCTTGAAACGCTTGCCTGACGAACGTACGCATTCGCGTACCATAGGCGCCTCTTTGCAAGGAGCATGAAATGAACACACTTACCGCCAGTGAAGCTCGCGCAAACCTGTACCGCCTCATTGACCAAACGGTAGAGTCACATGAGCCAATCATCATTTCAGGAAAGCGCAGCAGTGCCGTTCTGCTCTCTGCGGAAGACTGGAGCGCAATTCAAGAAACCTTGTACCTGCTAGCCGTACCTGGCATGCGAGAGTCCATCAAAGCTGGCATGGCCGAGCCCCTCGCAAAAAGCTCGAAAGCGCTTAAGTGGTGAGTTGGGAAATTGTTTATGCCAAGCAAGCCATGAAGGATGCAAAAAAGCTTGCTGCAAGTGGTCTTAAGCCAAAGGCACAGGAACTGCTAGCGATTCTTGCGAATGACCCGTTTCAAAATCCACCGCCCTTCGAAAAGTTGGTCGGTGATCTGGCCGGCACTTACTCTCGTCGCATCAACATTCAGCACCGAATGGTCTACGAGGTCTTCACTTAAAAAAAACGGTTCGCGTCTTGCGTATGTGGACCCACTATGAGTGATACGACGCCAGAAGACTAAAGGGGTCAGCATGATTTCCATGACAGCAAGAATCGCCGCGCCGCCAGCGCCGACTTTCTGGAAGCGACAATGCTGCGCAAGCTAATCCGAAGCCGACCTCTTGTCGGCCCAGGCGTTTCATTGTCTTTACGGCTTGCGCGCCAATAACATATTTGTTATTATTTGACCGTGGACTACACGATCGATTACTACAGCGATACGGTGCAAGAGCAGATCATGGAACTGCCCGACACTCTCGCCGCGCGGTACATCGTGCTAACGCGGCGGATGATTGCTCTTGGCCCAAACATTGGGGCGCCTCATACCAGAGCCTTTGGTGACGGACTCTTTGAGCTGCGGCTCAAAGGTGCTGAAGGCATAGCCCGCGTGTTTTTCTGCACGCTCGTAGGAAAACGTATCGTCATGCTTCACAGCTTCATCAAGAAATCCGAACGCACGCCCACGCGTGAACGCGAAGTTGCCGAAATCCGAATGAAGGAGATCAAACGTGCAAACACATGATCAACTGGTAAAGAAACTCATGCGCCGTCCTGGCGTACGCGCCGAGGTTGAACGTATTGAGCGGGACGAGACCGTCCTGCTGGATGCCTTGCTCAAGGCGCGCCAGGAGGCCTGCCTGACGCAGGCGCAGGTCGCGGAACGCATGGGAACTCAAGCGCCTGCGGTGGCTCGGCTGGAGCGCGCGCTGGCTACGGGCAAGCATTCACCGTCGATTGCAACCCTGCGCAAGTACGTCAAGGCCTGCGGTAAGAGTCTGGTCTTGCGCGTCGCATGAAGAGTGATTTAGGTTCGGTTTGGTTTGCGCCCCCAGCGCCGACTTCTGGAAACGCCCAATATCAGGGTCGAATCGGCTGCGTGATGTCGACGCCCGGCAGGATCCGTTCGACGATCTCGCGCAACTGACTTGCCGCCGTCTCGCTGATCGCGGCGCCGGGATGCCGCACGTGGGCGTTGCTCAGGAGACCGCGCATGTGCAGCAGTTCCTTGCGCACGGCGACGCCGGGTTGCTGCTCGAAGACGATCAGGGGCAGGTATTTGGCATACAGGCGATAGCACTCGTCCGCGTTCCCGCTGCGCGCCGCCTTTGCGATCACCATCAGCACTTCGGGAAAGGCGAAGCCGGTATTGAAGCCGTCGCCTCCGGCCATGATGTCGAAATAGCCGTATAGCGCGCCCAGCCCGGTCAGGACAGGCACGCGGCGCTTGTCCATGCCCTGTTTCAGGGCGGCGACTCTCACGGGAGTCGGCAGCCCCTCTTCCTTGATGCAGGCGATTGCCGGAATTTCGGCGACCAGGCGCAGCAGCAGCGGCACCGACATATGCACCTGGGTGGACGCCGGATGATCCTGGGCAACGATCGGCAGCGCCTCCGCGGCGGCGACCTTCTGGAAATACTCGAACACGCGCCCCTCGTTCGGCACGGGCTCGGCAGAAGGCGCAACCATCACGGCATCGGCGCCGAGGTCCCTGGCCATCCGGCAAAGCCCGATGGTCGCCTGCGTTCCGGGATGGCTGGCGCCGACGATGACCTTGGTGCGGCCTCGTGCCGCCGCCACGGCACGAGCAATCAGGATTTCCCGTTCCCGGTCCAGCATCCGGTTCGATTCGCCGAGAACCCCGAGGATGGTTATTCCATCGACCCCGATATCGCCCATGAAGCCGACCAGACGGTCTAACGAGTCGAGATCGATGCTGCCGTCCCCGTTGAAAGGGGTGGCCAGGATGGGAAACACGCCAGTGAAATTCATGGATGCGTCCTCATTGGAATATGCGACTTGCATCGCGGGAAGTGCCTGCCGGACCCGATCGCATTCGCGGCACCTCAGATGATCTTGTTCAGCGGATACTCGACGATTCCCTCGGCACCCAGCTTCATCAGTTCCGGGACGATGCGGCGAACTTCCTTTTCCGGCAGGATGGTCTCGATCGAAACCCAGTCCGAGTTGTGCAGATGCGCGACGGTCGGGTTGTTGAGGCTGGGCAGGATGCCGGTGATGGCGGACACGCGGTCCCCCGGCGCATTCATCTTGAGGCCGACCATGCCCTCGGCGCGCAGCGTCGATTGCAGCAGCGTGGCGACCTGCTGGATCTTGACCCGCTTCCAGGGGTCTTCCCAGGCCGCCTTGTTGGCGATCATCACCGGCACGGACTCCATCAGGTCGCAGACGATGCGCAGGCCGTTGGCACGGATGGTGGAGCCGGTTTCGGTCACCTCGACGATGGCGTCGCACAGACCCTCGACCACCTTGGCTTCGGTGGCGCCCCAGGAGAACTCGACCGTCACCTGAATGTTGCGTTCGGCGAAATAGCGCCTGGTGAAGCCCACCAGTTCGGTGGAAATGGTTGCGCCGCGCAGATCCTCGGGTGAGCGCACCTTCGAATCGCCGGCCACCACCAGCACCCAGCGCACCGAGCGGCGCGAGACCTTGGAATACACCATCTCGCAGACTTCGACCACGTCCGAATCGTTTTCCCGGACCCAGTCCCTGCCGGCGATGCCGACGTCGATGGTGCCGCGCTCGACATAGCGGCCCATCTCCTGCGGACGGATCAGGCTGCATTTCATTTCGTCGTCATCGACGCTGGGAAAGTAGCTGCGCGAGGCGGTGGTGATCTTCCAGCCGGCCTTGCCGAACAGGTCGACGGTGGCCTCCTCCAGGCTGCCCTTGGGGATGCCGAATTTCAATACCTTGCTCATTTCTTGTAGACCTGCGCCGGATCGAACAGCGGGTTCGAATGCTCGACCCATGCGCCGTCTTCCCACTTCACGAAGAAGCAGCTGCGGTTGCCGGTATGGCAGGCGGCGGGGCCGTTCTGCCTGACCTTGATGACCACGGTATCGGCATCGCAGTCGGTGAGCACTTCCACCACGTCCTGCGTATTGCCCGACTCCTCGCCCTTCATCCAGTACTTGTTGCGGGTACGGCTGAAGAACCAGGTCTTGCCCGACTCGAGGGTCAGGTTCAGCGTCTTCTCGTCCATGAAGGCGACCATCAGCACTTCGCCGTTCTCGACATCCTGGATCACGGCGGGAATCAGCCCGCCCATTTTTTCGAAATCGATCTTGATCATGAAGCGCTCTTCCCTTCTGCGGTGAGTGTCGATCGATGCCGCGACCTTGCGCGGCGCTGGCGACCGATGCGCCCTTCCTGGGCGCGGGCCGGATAGTTTAGTCGATCAGGGCCGTCGCATCGCTATGTGCGCGAGCGCACTCGGTGCGGCTGCGCTGGGCGTGGTCAATCCGCTACTCGCGCTGATTCCGCTGATCGACGCCGGTCCGGGCAAGGACAGCGCGTGCCGGCTTTCCGGCGGTAGGTTTACAATTGCCGTCACAGGGATCGAAGTTAGCTGTAGCGGCCAGGATCGCTACAATCGACCAGGCATTGCTACCGGGACCACTTGAGATGCGGTTCGCCACACTCGTACTACCAGCGCTCACAGCAGCGGCCATGTATGGCGGGGCTGCCGCGGCCCATGCGCCGTATCGATGCACCGATGAGGCCGGTCTGGTTCTGCTCACCAACGACGCCGGGGCATCGAGAATCTGCGAGCTGCTGTCGAGCCATGGCAGGAAGTGCCCTGGCAAGCGGTGTTCAATCAAGATCACGAAAGACCCGGACGGCCGTCTCTACATCAATGGCATGAGCAATGGGACCCCGGTGCGTTATCCGGTGGCCAAAGGCGCTCGTGATGTCACCATCTGCGTTCGCGACCAATGTACCGCGCAGTAATTGAGGATCACGCCAACCGAAGCGCAGCGCCACAGAATGACCGCTGATGGCTGACGCCGGGGGTCAGGCGCCGTCGGTGTTTTGGGCGCTCTGGGCAGGCCAGCACGCGCTGCCGATCTTCTTCGCGCTGCTTGGAATCTTGCTGGCAGCAACCTGTGCCGGCTGGTGGGCCCGGCAACGATACTCCGCACCTCGCGCGCCGGGGCTTTCGCCGGCGCGGCGGACGGGACGGCGCATGGCGGTCGGCGTTGCCGTCATCCTGATCGGCGTCGGAGTCTTCACCCGGCTGGCGGGGCAGCTGGCTGCGGAAGCGGAACCGGTGGCGGCCGACCACGCATTCACCGATGCAGTGCGCGCCACCGTGCCGCAACCGGCGGTGCAGATATTTGCCGCGTTCACGCACATGGGAGACGCCACCACGCTCACCGGATTGTGCGTCGCCGTGGCGATTACCCTCGTGGCCCGCAGCCGGCAGTGGCTCGCGCTCGGCTGGGTAGTAGCGGTGGCGGGCAACGGCTTGCTGAATCGGACGCTCAAGCAGACCTTCGGCCGCGTCCGGCCGCTGAACCCGGACGGATTGGTGCTCGAACCGGGATTCAGCTTTCCCAGCGGCCACAGCTCCGGCTCCGTCGTCGCCTACGGCATGCTGGCCTATCTGGCGCTGCGCCTGCTGCCGGCCCGCTGGCACCTGACGGCGCTGGTCGCGTCAGTGGCGCTCGCCTTCACCGTCGGCGCCAGCCGCGTGTTCCTCGGCGTGCATTTTGCCAGCGACGTCATCGCCGGCTTTGCGTCGGGAAGCGCATGGCTCGCGCTGTGCGTGACCGGCATCGAACTCCTGCGCGGGTACCGCCAAAGATCCGCCTGAGAGCCTGTCACGGTAGCGGCCCAATGCTGGACCTCCGGTATTCCCTTCGGAGTATATTGTCTGGCAGACTTAGAAAATTCCAGAGCTCCTCCGAGCACCTTGCGTCCATCAGCTTGTTTGCCACGAAATCAGTCGTGATGAGAGCATTCCCGGTTCGACACTTCCTCGACCTCAAGGCCACGATTGCCATCTTCACCGTGGCACTTTTTGTCAGCACCATCTGGGTGTTGGCCCACTATCTGGAAGAGGAAGCCAGCGTCAAGATCAAGAAGGTACTTGCCGCCGAGCAGTACCAAACCGTAGAGCACGTGGCCAGCAGCCTCGACGAGGCGGTACGGTTGCGTATCAACGCCCTCGCCGATGCGGCGTTCCTGATCAGTCCTGAATGGATGTCACGCCCGGATCTTCTGCATGCCTTCATGGCGACACACTCGCCGCTGCATCGATTCTTCGACATGGGCATGGTCGTCATCTCGCGCGAAGGAATCGGCCTTGCGGACTTGCCCAATATTGAGGGACGGGAAAAGGCCAGCCATACCGAAACGGATTATTTCCGCGAAGTCATGGCAACCGGAAAGCCGGCGGTGGGCAAGCCGGTTCCCGACCCCCTGACGCAAAAGCCGATCCTCAATATAGCCGTACCCATCAAGAACAGCACCGACGAAGTGATCGGCGTGCTGTTGGGCAGCAACCAGATCGTCGGCGGCGATCTGCTCAGCGAAAGGCTCCCGAAGCAGGCGCAGACGAACGGCGACCTTCACGTCATTTCCCTCAAGGATGGCCTGGTCGTGTCCTCCACCGATCCGCGCCGCATCATGCAGCCCGACGCGGAAGCAAGCGCCGGCGGCTACAGGGATGTCCGTGAGGGCTCGGGGATGGTGGTGAATTCACAGGGCGTCGAGAGCCTCAGCTCGGCAAAGAAGGTCCCGAGCACCGGCTGGCTTGTCGTCGCCACCCTGCCGGCGTCGATCGCCCTCGAACCGGTCAAGTCGCTGCAAAGGGAAATCTACAAGGATGCGGCCCTCGCCTCCGCTGCGATCGCACTGCTGCTCTGGCTTTTCCTTCAGCGCCAGCTCAGCCCCCTCAGCCGCTCGGCACAAATCATCGATGCCATGTCGGATGGACGCCAACCACTGCGGCCTCTGCCTCTCGAGGGAAGCGCGGAGATCAGGGGCCTGCTCGACAGCTTCAACAAACTTCAGGAGCACATCAAGACCCAACAGCAATCGCTACAGCAGCACGAGGAGCAAATACGCCTTGCCGCTTCGGTTTTCGAGGGGACCAGCGAGGCCATTCTGATTTCCTCTCCTGACAACCGCATCGTCAGTGTCAATCGTGCCTTTTGCAAAATGACCGGCTATGAGGAAGACGAGCTGATCGGGGGTAATCCAAAGCTGCTGCAATCGGGTCGGCACGATCACGCGTTTTATCAGGCGATGTGGTCGCAGCTGAAAGATACCGGCCAATGGCAGGGAGAAATCTGGAATCGCCGGAAGAACGGCGAGATCTACCCCGAGCGGCTCACAATTTCGACGCTTTACGACGAAGCCGGAAACGTGCTTCACTATATCGCCATCGCCGCCGACATCACCCATCAGAAACAGGCCGAAGCCGTGATTTGGCAACAGGCCAACTACGATCTGCTGACCAACCTGCCGAACCGCCGTCTGTTGCACGAGCGCATCCGACAGGCCCTGGACAAGGCGCGGCAAGGTGGCCTGTCGCTTGCCGTGCTGCATGTCGATCTGGATCACTTCAATGAAGTCAACGACACGCTGGGTCACGACTGCGGGGATCGCATGCTCGTCGAAGCGGGGAAACGGATTTCGTCCTGCGTCGAAGCCGATGCCGATACGGTCGCACACGTGGGCGGCGATGAATTCGTCGTTGTGCTGGGCGCCCTTGCGGATTCCGCGTCTCCGGCCGAGCAGGTCGCTGCCAACATTCTGCTGACGATTGCCGAACCGTTTTTTCTCGACAGCGAGACTGTCTTTATCTCGGCAAGCATTGGCATCACCCACTATCCAGGCGACGCCGAGGATATCGACGGCCTGCTGATCAACGCAAACCAGGCCAAGCAGATAGCCAAGAACGAGGGACGCAACCGGTATTGCCGCTTTACGGCATCGATGCGGCAGACCGCGCAAACGCGGATACAGCTCGCCAACGACATGCGCAGTGCGCTCGCCGGCAATCAGTTCGAGGTGTATTACCAGCCAATCGTCGATCTCGCGACCGGAATCATCGTCAAGGCCGAGGCCTTGCTGCGCTGGCACCACCCCGAGCGGGGGATGGTCAGCCCGGTGGAGTTCATCCCGATCGCCGAGGAAACGGGGCTGATCAGCGAAATCGGGGACTGGGTGTTTAGGGAAGCGGCGCAAATGGCCAAGCGGTGGTGCGATTGCTGCGAATTCTCGGTCAACGGGGTGTGCGCAGCAATTCACGCCAGTGATGCCGGCGCCCACTCATGCCCGCATCAGATCACGATAAACAAGTCGCCGCGCCAGTTCTTCACCGGACGCACGGATGTAACGTGGATCGCCTACCTGCAGGAGAACCATATCTATCCGAATAGCATCACCATTGAGATCACGGAAGGATTGCTGCTGGATCAGCATCCCGAAGTCATGGAAAAATTCAAGGCCTTCCGCGGCATCGGCATTCAGATTGCGCTCGATGATTTTGGTACCGGATATTCGGCGATGTCCTACCTCAAGAAATTCGATATCGACTATCTCAAGATCGACCGCTCGTTCGTACGCGACCTCGTCACCGACCCGAGCGACCGGGCGATCGCCGAGGCCGTCATTGCCATGGCGCACAAACTCGGAATGAAGGTGGTGGCCGAAGGCGTGGAGACAATCGAGCAGCGAGACTTGCTGGCTGCAGCCGGTTGCGACTATGGTCAAGGCTTCTTGCTCGCCGAACCGATGCCGGCGGCCCAGTTTGCAAGCACGGTGTTTACTCCGGTGCGCCACTGACCACCTGAAGCGCAGCGCCGTGAATCGATTGCCGCATGTGTTGTGTGCCGCGCCCCGCCATTTGCTTGTTGCATCTTCGCTGGAACTCGCCCGTCAACCGGAGTAATCATGTACCGCAAAATGATCATGTTCGCTGCAGCAGCAGGTTTTGCAGGCCAATCCCTGGCGCAGGAAGCGGTTTTCCAGACCAGGTCCCTGACGCCGGAAACAGCGCTTTCCGCGGCAAGGGCGGCCATGGAATCGTGTCGGAAGCAGGGCTATCAGGTTGCCGTTGCCGTCGTTGATAGAGGAGGCCTGGCGCAAGTGGTACTTCGAGACCGTTTCGCCGGTGCCCATACTCTCGACATCGCTACAAACAAGGCTTGGACCGCCGCCAGCTTCCGTACCCCGACAGCATCGCTTGCCGCCGAGACGCAAGCCGGCAAGCCGATGAGCGCCTTGCGCAATCATCCGCGAGTTCTCGCTGCGGCTGGCGGACTGGTCATCGAAGCCGGCGGCACGCTGTTGGGCGCCATAGGCGTATCGGGCGCACCCGGCGGCGAAGCCGACGCCGCATGCGCCGAGGCCGGAATCAAGGCGATTGCAGATGCCATTGAATTCTGATTCCGCCCACCGGGCGGCGACGAGCATCCGGGGCCAGGAAATGGACATGCTGCCCACCGTCGAAATCGAAACCGCCCCGCGGCCGGTTCGCGCCGTCATCTGGCTGCACGGGCTTGGCGCCGACGGCCACGATTTCGAGCCGGTCGTCGGCGAGTTCGACCGGCGGCGGTTGCCGCCGACCCGTTTCGTCTTTCCCCACGCGCCGATGCGCGCGGTCACCATCAATGGCGGCTATGTGATGCCGGCGTGGTACGACATCCTCTCCCAGGATTTCGCCAGCCGCCGCGAGGATGAGGAAGGCGTGCGCCAATCGGCCCGGCAGATCGAAGCGCTGCTGGCGCGCGAAAATGCCCGCGGCATCGAGGACCGGCATATCGTGCTGGCCGGCTTCTCCCAGGGCGGCGCCATTGCGCTGCATACGGGCCTGCGCCATCCGCGCCGGCTGGCCGGCATCCTCGCCCTGTCCACCTACCTGCCGCTGGCCACAACCCTGGCCTCCGAAGCCGACGCCGCCAACCGCGACGTGCCCCTGTTCATGGCCCACGGCCACGCCGACCCGGTTGTCCCCTGCGAATTGGGCAAACGCTCCGGCGAAAGCTTGCGTGCCCTCGGCTATCCGGTGCAGTGGCACCAGTATCCCATCGAGCATTCGGTTTGCATCGAGGAGATCCGGGACATCGAAACATGGCTGCGCGAGGTGCTGGGAGACCCCGGCGACGCCAGCGCCGCCACGTAGCAGCGCGCCCCCGCAACCCGGAGCCCGGCGGCTACGGGAACCAGTTCATCGGATGCGGCCAGCAGGGCCACATCGGCTGCATGGCCTGGAGGCTGCACAGGCTGGCCTCCTGCGCAATGCGTTGCAGGCAGGCCTGCTCGCGGCGCTGGGCCTCCGCGGCCATGTCGTCGAAGATGCGGGTGCGTTCGGCAGACACCATGTAATCGAGGACTTCGAGCGGTACACCCTGCCGCCCCAAGTCGACAATTGCGGTCGCCGACAGCCGGTAACGCGATCCGGATTGCGTGATGCGGCCGATAATTTCATTGGTTGCCGCGCCCTGGCGTACCATTTCGACGATCTGTTCCGGCGGCAGTGCGGCGACCGGTTGCGGCAGGCGCGCCTCAAGCTCCGCTGCGGTCATGCGCTCGATCCGGGCCGGCCTGGCCGGGCCTTCTGCGCAGCCGGTCAACAGCAGGGCCAGAACCAGGACCAGAGCGCGGGAGTCGAAGGAATTCATGAGAACCTCGTTTCGCACATCAGTTTGTCCAGCATTCGAGCCGGCCGCATGGCATCATTCCGGGCCCCGACTGCCGCCCGACCCGCGCCATGCCCGGCAAAGCTAGTAAAACTACAAATTAATCATAGACGATGCCGCTCCGATTTCCATGTTGATTTACCTGGTCCGATGACCGCCGACACCCTCGAACTCCTCGCCCCGGCCAAGAATGCCGACTTCGGCATCGAAGCGATCAATCACGGCGCGGATGCCGTCTACATCGGCGGGCCGGCCTTCGGCGCGCGCTCCAATGCGGGAAACACCGTGGCGGATATCGAGCGGCTGGTGGCGCACGCCCATCGTTATTACGCCAGGGTGTTCGTCACGCTCAATACCATTCTGCGCGACGACGAGCTGGAAGGCGCGCGACGCCTGGCCTGGCAGATTTATGAAGCCGGTGCGGATGCGCTGATCGTGCAGGATATGGGCCTCTTGCAGCTCGACCTGCCGCCGATCCAGTTGCACGCCAGCACCCAGACCGACATCCGCACGCCGGAGAAGGCGCGCTTCCTGCAGGACGTCGGCTTCTCGCAGATCGTGCTGGCGCGCGAACTGACCCTGAAGGAAATCGCGAAGATCGCTGCCGGTCTGAGAGTCGGCGCGGCTGCGCTCTGCGTGCCTGGGAATCCGCTTCGCGGGCAGGCAACGGCGACGCTGGAATTTTTCGTCCACGGCGCGCTGTGCGTGGCCTACAGCGGCCAGTGCTACATCAGCCACGCCCACACCGGGCGCAGCGCCAACCGCGGCGAATGTTCGCAAGCCTGCCGCCTGCCCTACACGCTGGAAGACGAAGCCGGCCGCATCCTCGCCCACGACAAGCATCTGCTGTCGATGAAGGACAACGACCAGAGCGCCAACCTGCAACAGCTGATCGAAGCCGGCATCCGTTCGTTCAAGATCGAGGGACGGCTGAAGGATCTCTCCTACGTCAAGAACATCACGGCCCACTACCGCACGCTGCTCGACGAATTCCTCGAGCGATCGCCCGGGTATCGGCGGGCCTCGTCGGGGCGCTGCACCTACACCTTCACGCCGCGCCCGGAAAAGACCTTCAACCGCGGCGCCACGGATTACTTCGTCAATGAGCGCCGGGCCGACATCAGCGCCTTCGATACGCCGAAGTTCTCCGGCGAACTGATAGGCGAAGTCAGCCGCCTCGGGCCCGACTGGTTCGAAGTCGAAGCATCCGCACCGCTGCACAACGGCGACGG
>JANXRC010000096.1 GCA_025353195.1 Rhodocyclaceae bacterium | reverse complement strand
CTTCGAAAGATCGACGCTGCCGAATTTCGGATCGGGCAGGATGTCACGTTTGGGAACTTCACGACGACGGGGCATGGTATCTCCTTAAGCGCCGGATCAGGCGGCCTTGGGCCGCTTGGCGCCGTACTTGGAACGGCTCTGCTTGCGGTCCTTGACACCTTGGGTATCAAGGCTGCCGCGCACAATGTGGTAACGCACACCCGGCAAATCCTTCACCCGACCGCCGCGAATGAGTACCACCGAGTGCTCCTGCAGATTGTGGCCTTCACCACCAATGTAGGAAATCACCTCGAAGCCGTTGGTCAGTCGCACTTTGGCGACCTTCCGCAACGCGGAGTTCGGCTTCTTCGGGGTGGTGGTGTAAACACGAGTGCAGACACCGCGCCGAGCCGGGCTGTTGCCGAGTGCGGGCACCTTGCTCTTCGACTGCGGCGCCTGACGGCCCTTGCGCACGAGTTGGTTAATGGTAGGCATGTATAGGTCCTGAATGCTGTGCAAAATGCGCTGCAAATTTACAAAAAATCGGCCCCTGCCAAGGGCAAAGAGGCCGGATTATAGAATGGCTGCCGGCGAGCGTCAACCTGCTTGCGCGTCTTCCGCTGCCACCGAAGCATCTTCCGCGGCCGCCGGCAGATCAAACAGGCTCTGCGCCTCGGCTCCACTGCGGGACTGCTTGCGGCGCGTGCGGTGGTAAGCCATGCCTGTTCCCGCCGGAATCAGGCGACCGACAATGACGTTCTCCTTGAGCCCGCGCAATTCATCGCGCTTGCCCATGATCGCAGCTTCGGTCAATACGCGAGTGGTTTCCTGGAAAGACGCCGCCGAGATGAAGGAGTCGGTCGACAAACTGGCTTTGGTGATGCCATGCAACATGAACTCGTAGATCGCCGGCGTTTTGCCTGCCGCAATCAGCTTGTCATTCTCGTCCAGTACCGCAGCGCGCTCGACCTGCTCTTCCTTGATAAAGGTCGAATCGCCCGGATGCGCAATGACCACCCGGCGCAGCATCTGGCGCACGATCACCTCAATATGCTTGTCGTTGATCTTGACGCCCTGCAAGCGATACACGTCCTGAACTTCGTCAATGATGTAGCGGGCCAATTCCTCGACACCCTTCAATCGCAGAATGTCATGGGGATCGGCAGGTCCATCCACAATCACTTCACCCTTGTTGACCACTTGGCCGTCGTGGGCCATCACATGCTTGTCCTTGGTGATCAGATACTCATGCGCGGTTCCGTCTGGCTCGGTGATCACCAGACGCTGCTTGCCCTTGGTATCCTTGCCGAAAGAAACGGTACCGGTGACTTCCGCCAACACGCCGGCATCCTTCGGTATGCGTGCTTCGAAGAGTTCCGCAACGCGCGGCAAACCACCCGTAATGTCACGGGTCTTGGACGACTCTTGCGGGATCCGGGCCAGAATGTCCCCAACCGCAACGGGCTGACCATCCTTGACGGTAATCAGCGAGCCGACTTGAAAGGTAATGGTCACGATGTGGTCGGTGCCGTGGATCTTGACTTCCTGACCGGACTCGTCGATCAACTTGACCTGTGGGCGAACTCCCTTGGACGCCTTGGCGCCTCGCTTGGGGTCGATCACCACGAGCGTGGACAGGCCGGTAACCTCATCCATCTGTTCGGCGACCGTGGCATTCTTCTCGACGTTCTCGAACTTGACCGTACCCGCATACTCTGTGACGATCGGGCGAGTGTGCGGATCCCAAGTGGCCAGTTGCGTTCCGGCCTTGATCGACTTGCCGTCGTCGGCCCGCAAGGTTGCGCCGTAGGGAACCTTGTGGCGTTCACGCTCGCGGCCATTGTCATCGGTAATCATCACCTCTCCTGAGCGGGAGATGACAATCTTCTCGTTCTTCGGATTCGTGACGTAACGCATGGTCGCGGTAAAGCGAATCACACCCGAACTCTTGGCTTCGATGCTGCTCTGCGCTGCCGAACGTGATGCTGCTCCGCCGACGTGGAAGGTGCGCATCGTCAGTTGGGTTCCTGGCTCACCGATTGACTGGGCGGCGATGACGCCGACGGCTTCGCCGGCATTGACCAATGAACCGCGGCCCAAATCGCGACCGTAGCACTTGGCGCACAGTCCGTAGCGGGTTTCACAGGACAGCGGACTGCGTACGCGAACTTCGTCGATGTCGAGCACTTCGATCGCATCGACGGCGTCTTCATCGAGCAGATAGCCTGCGGCAAACAGCACCTCCTGCGTATCCGGGTGAATTACGTCGTTGGTGGTGACGCGGCCAAGAATGCGCTCGCGCAATGGCTCAATCACCTCACCGCCTTCCACCAGGGCCTTCATGGCGAAACCGTTCTGCGTGCCGCAATCGTCGACGATCACCACCAGATCTTGAGTAACGTCCACCAGGCGGCGAGTCAGATAACCTGAATTGGCAGTCTTCAGCGCCGTGTCGGCCAGGCCCTTGCGCGCTCCGTGGGTCGAAATGAAGTACTGCAGAACGTTCAGCCCTTCGCGGAAGTTGGAGGTAATCGGGGTCTCGATGATCGAGCCGTCCGGCTTGGCCATCAGGCCGCGCATACCTGCCAGTTGGCGAATCTGTGCCGCAGAACCACGTGCACCGGAGTCGGCCATCATGTAGATGGAATTGAAAGACTCCTGGCTTACCTGCTTGCCGTCCGGACCGGTAACGATCTGATGGGCAAGTTGATCCATCATGGCCTTGGCCACCTGATCGCCGGCACGACCCCAAATGTCCACCACCTTGTTGTAGCGTTCGCCAACAGTTACCAGACCGGAGGTATATTGCTTTTCGATTTCCTTGACCTCGGTTTCCGCTGCCGCGATCAGACTGTGCTTCTGCGTCGGCACCAGCATGTCATCGACGCAGATCGATATGCCGGCCCGGGTTGCCAGACGGAAGCCGGCTTGCATCAGCTTGTCGGCAAAAACCACGGTCTCCTTGAGCCCGCAACGGCGGAAGCTCTCGTCGATCAACTTGGAGATTTCCTTCTTCTTGAGGGGCTTGTCGATCACTTTGAACGGCAGACCGCGAGGCAAAATCTCGGACAGCAGGGCACGTCCGGCGGTGGTTGAATAACGGGTGATCTTTGGCTGCCACTGCTTTTCAGCGTCCAGTTCATACTCGCGAATCCGTACCGTAATTCGCGCATGCAGGTCTATCTGACGCGAGTCGATTGCACGGGTTATCTCGGCGATATCTGCGAACATCATGCCGTTGCCGCGGGCGGAAACATTCTCGCGGGTGGCGTAGTAAAGGCCCAGCACCACGTCCTGAGAGGGGACGATGATCGGTTGTCCGTTGGCGGGCGACAGGACGTTGTTCGACGCCAGCATCAGCGTGCGGGCCTCCATCTGCGCTTCGAGCGAAAGCGGGATGTGGACGGCCATCTGGTCACCGTCGAAGTCGGCGTTGAATGCCACGCAGACCAGCGGATGCAACTGGATCGCCTTGCCTTCGATCAATGTCGGTTCGAAGGCCTGAATGCCGAGACGATGCAGCGTTGGAGCGCGATTCAGCATCACCGGATGCTCGCGAATGACCTCTTCGAGAATGTCCCAGACTACTGGGGTTTCGGCTTCCACCTCCTTCTTCGCGGCCTTGATCGTGCTGGCAATACCCATCTTCTCGAGGCGCTCGAAGATGAAGGGCTTGAACAGTTCCAGCGCCATCTTCTTCGGCAGACCGCACTGGTGCAGCTTCAGCTGCGGACCGACCACGATCACCGAGCGGCCGGAGTAGTCGACGCGCTTTCCGAGCAGATTCTGGCGGAAGCGGCCGCCCTTGCCCTTGATCATGTCGGCGAGCGACTTCAGCGGACGCTTGTTGGCGCCGGTCATTGCCTTGCCGCGACGGCCGTTGTCCAGCAGCGAATCGACAGCCTCCTGCAGCATGCGCTTTTCGTTGCGGACAATAATGTCCGGCGCCTTGAGTTCGAGCAGACGCTTGAGACGGTTATTGCGGTTGATGACGCGGCGATACAGATCGTTCAGGTCGGACGTGGCAAAACGGCCGCCATCCAGCGGAACCAGTGGACGCAGATCCGGCGGCAGGACCGGCAGGACCTCGAGGATCATCCACTCCGGCTTGATGCCCGAGTGCTGGAAGCCTTCAAGGACCTTGAGACGTTTGGAAAGTTTCTTGCTCTTCGCTTCGGATCCGGTGGTTTCCAACTCCTGGCGCAGGGTCTCCACCAGGCGGTTGAGATCAAGGGTACGCAGCAGTTCGCGCACGCCCTCGGCACCCATCACGGCAGTGAAGTCGTCGCCGTATTCCTCAACCTTGGCAAGGTAGTCATCTTCCGTCAGCAATTGCGCGCGATTGAGCGGAGTCATGCCGGGATCAACAACCACGAACGCCTCGAAATACAGTACCCGCTCGATGTCGCGCAGCGTCATGTCGAGAACCATGCCAAGACGGCTCGGCAGGCTCTTCAGGAACCAGATGTGCGCGGTCGGCGAAGCCAGTTCGATGTGGCCCATGCGTTCGCGACGCACTTTCGACTGGGTGACTTCAACGCCGCACTTTTCGCAGATCACGCCACGGTGCTTCAGGCGCTTGTACTTTCCGCAGAGGCACTCGTAGTCCTTGACCGGGCCGAATATTTTGGCGCAGAACAGGCCGTCGCGTTCCGGCT
>JANXRC010000092.1 GCA_025353195.1 Rhodocyclaceae bacterium | reverse complement strand
GGACTGCCGGGTTGGGGCTCTGGTGCTCACCGTTGATAGCACTCGCTCAACGCCACATCGTGTTGAAGAAATGTATGACTGAAAACAAGATGTCCCACAGAGGCGGGTAAAGCATGACCATCCAACCGTAAAGACCCAAATAGACGTTACGGACCTGACGTAGGTTTAGCGGAACACGATGCACGAAGTAGTGTTCGGTAGTCGACGCATAGACGATTAGGTAGGTACTGTCAGTCTTGCCAGTCGGTCGAACGCGATAGGAGCCGAGTGGGAACAAAGGGCAGTACAAGAAGGAAACCCACTCCGTAGTGACGTATGACCCGTCGGGATCTTCCTCACGCTTCCCAAAATATGTAGTTCCGATGCCGTTGAAGCTGTTGGGCATATCTCCTCCCTTATTGGACAAAGCCCCAAGGTTATGTGCCACGGCGGAATGTTTGGAGGCCACGCTGAGTCGCCAAGACTCCAAGCTCAGTTTCCTTTCCGAGAACTTCGGCAAGAGCCCACAGATCGAATAGATGAAGAATTTCTTCGGTGCTGTTGTCCTCAGTGAATTCGCCGCCAACCTTCAAGAGCAGTGTGTGATCTGAGAGATGCACCTTGAATGATTGAGCGTCACGATCAAAGTCATGCTTCTGCTCGATTGTTGCCTCGGGAAATTTCCTTTTCAGATAGCTCTCGATTACCACGAACATATCTTTTGCGCTCATGGTTAAGTCATCCTCCTTGGAGTTGTTGCGAACTGTCGGCACGCCGCGAGATTGAAGAGGCCCAACGTAAAGTCGACGTCACTACAAAACTTCCATATCCAGGCATTTCTACCCAAATATGGAAAATAGTATCCAGATATGGGTGAGCCGATTTGTCCATATTTAGGCCTTTTCCGTAACGACCCGATGCGCCAGTTTCAGTTTGCGTACCGCTGCCCTGGATAGCAGCCACAGCTTGCGCCTTGCATCCCAAGTCCCTCCGGCGGCCTTGACCGCGTTACGCAGTTCGGTTTCCCCGAAGGCGACGCGCACGGCAAGCGACGGCGGCAACGGCCTCTCGTCGACGATCAACTCGACTGTGGTGAGGCGGCGGCCGCGCACCGGATCCTCGCGGTAGCGCACGCACACCAGGGATTGACCATAGCGTGTCGCCAGGCGCTTGGCGCCGGCGGCGGTAGGCGACAGCTTCTTGAGCACGCCCCCGCCTGCTGGCGCGCCGTTGCCTGCCGGCAATGTCATTTGACGATGGATGGTTTGGCCGACAGCCACTGCACTCCTCCCCGCTTTGCGTTCAGCAACGACCGAACGTCTTTCTTCTTTTGTTCCAGAATAGCCGCGATTCATGCCGTTGGCAAACCCGCGCCGGCGACCTGCCCGGGCACGGCCCTGTTGCCGGCGGCGGAAAGATGCGGGGCTTAGCCGTCGTCGTTGATGGTGGCGATCAACTCGTGCAGGACCACGTCGGCCCGGTCGTTGGCGATCTGGCAGGTGCCGGCATTCTCGTGGCCGCCGCCGCCGTAGAACAGCATCAGTTCGCCGACATTGGTATTCGATGTGCGGTTGACGATCGACTTGCCGACAGCGAATACGGTGTTCTGTTTCTGCATCCCCCACAGGATATGGATGGAGATGTTGATTTCGGGGAAGAGCGCGTAAATCATGAAGCGATTGACGGCGAAGACCGTTTCCTCGTTGCGCAGATCGAGCACCGCGAGGTTCTTGTACAGCTTGGCGTGGCGCTTGAGCTGTTCCTTGGCCTTTTCGGCGTGATCGAAGTAGAGATCGACGCGTTCCTTGACGTCCGGCAGGGCCAGGATTTCGTCGATGCTGTGGTTGCGGCAGTAGGCGATCAGATCCATCATCAACTGGTAGTTGCTGACGCGGAACTCGCGGAAACGGCCGAGACCGGTGCGCGAATCCATGATGTAGCTGAGCAGTACCCAGTCCTTCGGATCGAGGATTTCCTGCCGCGTGAAATTTCCCGAATCACTCTTGTCGACGGCCAGCATCATCTCGGTGAGGGACAGCGGAAAGCGATTCTTGCCGCCATAGTGTTCGAACACCACGCGCGCGGCCGAGGGCGCGTAGGGATAGATGATGTGGTTGGGACGCTCGCCGGGGTTGCGGAACGTCTCGGAGAGGTGATGATCGAACGCCAGATGCACGCCCGGAACAAACGGCAGATTGGTGGTGATGTCGTTTTCGGAAATCTCGACCTTGCCATCCTGCATGTCCTTGGGATGGACGAACTTGATCTCGTTGATCATGTCGAGTTCGTTGAGCAAAACTGCGCAGGCCAGACCATCGAAATCGCTGCGTGTCACGAGGCGGTATTTTTTGTCGGCCATGTCGCTCCCCCAAAAACCTCAGTCGGAGCGTGGATTGTATGCCAGACTTGCCAGAACGCCATGCGCAACATAGAAAACCGCGAGGCGCTGCGGCAGGCCCTCGGCCGCGAACAGGGCGGCGTAGGATTCGAGCTGCGGCTGGTAGCGACGGGCATGGGCTGCAAGGAACGGCAGATCGACGGTCGGACCCAGGTCGACCGTCTTGTAGTCGATGATCCAGCGCACGCCGCCTTCGACAAAGCTGCGATCAACGACGCGGGTTACCTGCCCGCGAAGCGGCGTCCCAGGTACGCCGAGCGAACCGCCGTCGTCTTCCCCGCCGACTCTGGTCAGCGCCAGCTCCGCGGCCGCGTCCTGCCGACGGCGAAGCACCCATTGGCCGTCTGCGCTGCCCAGGGTGACCACCAGTATCCGTGCAACTCGCGCCGCCCCCGCCCGCGCATCGGCCGGCGACCAGCCGCGGCTGGCCAGCCAGCGCTCGAAGCCGGGCTGGCGCTCGGTGACGCGCTGCGCAGGCCATGCCCCGGGATCCGCCGCGATCAGTTCCAGCACCGCGTGGGTCAGGGTGCCGATGGCGGCAGCCAGCGCATCGGCGGCGTCCTCGCGCGGGGCCGTTGCCGGCGCCGGCAGCGCCGGCGCGCGCCAATCCGGATCGGCAGCCGGCTGCCGCAAGCGCAGCAGTTGCGGCACGAAGTCGGCCAGACCGTTTGTTGCCGGCAAATCCTCCACCGCGCCAGCGCTTGCGGCCGCCTGCTGGAACGCCTCCTCGACGGCCGGCCACAGCCGCGCCAGCGCGGAAGCCGCGCGCGGTGCGACGAGCACCCCTTCCGCGTCGCGCAGCGCGACCCCGACCAGATGCAAGCGGCGCATTGCGCGCGTGGCGGCGACGTAGAGCACGCGGGCCTCTTCGTTGCGGCTGCGCTCTTTCTC
>JANXRC010000176.1 GCA_025353195.1 Rhodocyclaceae bacterium | reverse complement strand
CCCTTGAAGCGCACCAGTACCGATTCGGGCATGTCCAGCGGCATCACGCCGGTGGCGGCGGCAAATGCCACCAGGCCCGAGCCGGCCGGGAAAGATATGCCAATGGGGAAACGGGTGTGCGAATCGCCGCCGGTGCCGACGGTATCGGGCAGCAGCAGCCGGTTGAGCCAGCTGTGGATGATGCCATCGCCCGGCTTGAGCGAGATGCCGCCGCGGGCAGTGATGAAGGAGGGCAGGGTACGGTGGGTCTTGACGTCTACCAGTTTTGGATAGGCGGCGGTATGGCAGAACGACTGCATCACGAGGTCGGCCGAGAAGCCGAGGCAGGCGAGGTCTTTGAGTTCGTCGCGGGTCATCGGGCCGGTGGTGTCCTGGCTGCCGACCGAGGTCATCTTCGGTTCGCAGTAGGTGCCGGGGCGTACGCCCTTGCCTTCGGGCATGCCGCAGGCGCGACCGACCATTTTTTGCGCCAGCGAATAGCCTTTGCCGGAATCGACCGGCGGCTGCGGCAGGCGGAACATCGTGGAGGCGGACAGGCCGAGGAACTCGCGCGCCCTGGTGGTGAGTCCGCGACCGATGATCAGGTTGATGCGGCCGCCGGCACGCACTTCGTCGAGCAGCACTTCGGACTTGTAGTCGAACTTCGAAACGACGGCACCGTTCTTCTCGATCTTCTTGTCATAGGGATAGATGTCGATGACGTCGCCCATGTTCATCTGCGCGACGTCGCATTCGATGGGGAAGGCGCCGGCATCTTCCTGCGTATTGAAGAAGATCGGGGCGATCTTGCTGCCGAGGCAGTAACCGCCATAGCGCTTGTTGGGGACGAAGGGGATGTCGTCGCCGGTCCACCACAGCACCGAATTGGTGGCGGACTTGCGCGAGGAACCGGTGCCGACCACATCGCCGACATAGGCGACCGGGTGGCCCTTCTTCTTCAACTCGACGATCAGCTTCATCGGACCGCGTTCGCCTGGCTTTTCCGGAGTAATGCCGTCGCGGGCATTCTTCAGCATGGCCAGGGCGTGCAGCGGAATGTCGGGGCGGCTCCATGCGTCGGGCGCCGGGGAGAGGTCATCGGTATTGGTTTCGCCGGTGACCTTGAACACGGTGACCGAAATCTTCTTCGGCACTTCCGGGCGCTGGGTGAACCACTCGGCATCGGCCCAGGATTGCATCACGGCCTTGGCGTTGGGGCTGCCCGACTTGGCTTTTTCGGCAACATCGTGAAAGAAGTCGAACATCAGCAGGGTTGATTTGAGTGCCTTGGCCGCGACGGCGCCGACCACGGCATCGTCAAGCACGTCGATCAGCGGTTTCACGTTGTAGCCGCCAACCATGGTGCCGAGCAGCTCGGTGGCCTTTACGCGGGAGATCAGCGGACACGCCGTACTACCAGCGCCGACTCTTGCGAGGAATTCGGCCTTGACCTTGGCGGCATCGTCTACCCCGGCCGGAACGCGATGGGTAATCAGGTCGACCAGGAATGCCTCCTCGCCCTTGGGCGGAGCCATCAGCAGAGCGACCAGTTGCTCGGTCTGCTGCTTGGTCAGCGGTAGCGGCGGAATACCAAGGCTGCCGCGTTCGGCGACGTGTTGGCGATAGGCTTCAAGCATGATGAGGTCCTCTTGTTGGAATCAGTGGGAAACGACATTTGTGATTTGCGCGGCAGCATGGAAGAAGCGGTGCCGCACTTCGGACGGCAGCGCGGCACCGGTGGCGTGGGCCCGGCGCAGCAACTCCCAGTAGTAGCGATAGGAAGCGCGATCGTGCAGCTTGCCTTCCCAGGCGATCGGTCCCCAGCTGGCGCTTTGCGCAGCGAGCAGGATTCCGGCGGCTTCAGTCACCTCGGCAAAATCCGGACGCATGGCCTCGACAATAGGCTGGATCTGGCGCGGGTGGATGCTCCACATGCGCAGGAAGCCGAACTCGTTGCGTGCGCGGCGCGCATCCTCGCGCACGACATCGGGATTGTTGAGTTCCCTGGTCACGTTGTGCGCGGGAATCACGCCGTTGCCCAAGGCCGCAGCGGCGACTTCGCATTTGGCGCGAACAATCAGCGGATGGGAAAACTGGCCCGGCGAACGCATGGCGGAACCGGGAATGGCGCCGTGATGGCCGCTGACGAAATCCATGAGGCCGAAGTCGATTGATTCGACGCCCGGCAAGGCAGCAATCTGCCAGACATCGTGCAGGGCACCGGGTGTTTCGATCAGCACGTGGATCGGGATAGTGCGCTCGATGTTGCAGCGAGTTCGTGCTTCGTCGAGTGCCGCAATCTGAGTCACAGCGTCGTCGGCATTGGCGACTTTGGGCAACACGATGTAGGCAATTTGTCGGCCGGCGCGGCCGACGATGATTTCTAGATCCGCTAGCCAATGCGGGTGCGTGACGTCGTGGATACGGGCGCCGAGTCGTCCGTAGCGATTTGCGCCATCCAGCAGCAGGTCCGCGATCATTCCAGCATGCTCGGCCTCGCGACCTGCTGGCGCACCGTCCTCGCAATCCGCCGTGACGTCGAAAATCGGTCGGCCGTCAACCAGCAATTCGGACTGCAGCTGCAGGGCCTTGCGAAGGTTCTTGTCCGATCCGGCGAAGTGCTCGCAGGCGGCGAGCGCCGGAAAAGGCTTCGCCCCCTGATAAAGAATCGCAGCAGGATGAAGCGGCGGGCTCACCTCAGATTGACCCTGGTGTGCTCCACATCATCCTGCCGCTGCGCATCAGCCGAGGAGGCTGGCGACGCCGGCTTGCTCTTCCTTCAGTTCGGCGAGGGTCTTGTCCATCATGCCGCGCGAGTACTCGTCGATGGCCAGGCCCTCAACACGCTTGTACTCGCCACCCTCACAGGTGACCGGCACGCCGTAGATGATGTCTTTCGGGATGCCGTAGCTGCCGTCCGAAGGGACGCCCATGGTGACCCACTTGCCCTGGGTGCCGAGCGCCCAATCGTGCATGTGACCGATGGCGGCGTTGGCGGCGGACGCCGCAGAGGACGCGCCACGCGCGGCGATGATGGCCGCACCACGCTTGCCGACCGTGGGGATGTACTCATTCTTGTACCAGGCGTCATTGTTGACGGCGGCGGGAGCAGCAGCGCCGGCCACGGTGCAGAAGCGCAGGTCCGGGTACATGGTGGGCGAGTGGTTGCCCCAGACGATCATCTTTTCGACGTCGGCCACCGTCTTGCCGGTGCGTGTCGCAAGCTGCGAAATGGCGCGGTTGTGATCGAGGCGCAACATGGCGGTGAAGTTCTTCTTTGGCAGATCGGGGGCCGACCTCATGGCAATGTAGGCATTGGTATTGGCGGGGTTTCCAACCACCAGCACATGCACGTTACGTGAGGCGACGGCGTTGAGAGCCTTGCCCTGCTCGATGAATATCTTGGCGTTTTCCATCAGCAGATCCTTGCGCTCCATGCCCGGGCCGCGGGGCTTGGCGCCAACCAGCAGCGCGTAGTCCGCATCCTTGAAGGCGACTTTCGGATCGTCCGTGCCGACCATTCCGGCCAGCGTCGGGAAAGCACAGTCATCGAGTTCCATCATCACGCCCTTCAGGGCCGCCTGCGCTTTCTCCATTGGCAGTTCCAGCATCTGCAGGATCACGGGCTGATCCTTGCCCAGCATCTCGCCAGCAGCTATGCGAAAAACCAGGGCATAACCGATTTGCCCGGCAGCGCCGGTGACTGCTACACGAACGGGTGCTTTTGCCATTTGTAGAACTCCTGTATCAATTTGAATCGATTGGACAAGACTGCAATAAAGCGGGCTGATCAGATGGCGCACTGCAGGGCAGCGACTTTTGCCATGATACGACACGATCGCGGTGCCAAATGTTAGTTCCTGTGCTGCGCTGTGTCAATATGTGTATATTGTCTTACATAAGATATAAGACATGGTCTGGACGGGTTGGAAGAAATATGGTCAAATGCGGCTCATGCCGGCTTCTACAGTGTCCCCCAAGGGGACTTCCTCCGGGCCGTCGTCATCGCCCACATTCAGTCCCTTGTATCGTCAGATCAAGAGCCTGCTGCTGCAGCGACTGGAATCCGGCGAGTGGCGTCCGGGGGAGGCGATTCCCAGTGAATCAGAACTTGCCACGCGCTTCAACGTCAGCCAGGGCACCGTACGCAAGGCCATTGATGAAATGGCAGCCGAAAATCTGCTTCTGCGGCGTCAAGGCAAGGGAACCTTCGTCGCATCCCACGACGACCCGCGCGCGTTTTTTCGTTTCTTGCGCCTGGTGCCGCTGGCTGGCGGCATCGAACAGGCCCAGAGCATCCCGCTCGAATGTTGGCGCGCCAAGGCCGGCACCGAAGTCGCGCGCATGCTCGAACTGAACATCGGCGACCCGATCAATATCGTGCGCCGCGTGCTGCAATTTGCCGGCAAGCCGGTGGTAGTCGATGAAATCTACCTGCCGGGCAGCATCTTCGGCACCGTCACCCTGGAAATGCTGCGCGATTACAAAGGCTCGCTATACAGCTTTTTCGAAAACCACTTCGGCATCCGCATGATTCGTGCCGAAGAGCGTCTGCGCGCCGTACCCGCCGACAGGAGCAGCGCCGAACTGTTGAATGTTGCAGAGGGCAGCCCATTGCTGTCGGTCGAGCGGGTCAGTTTTTCGTACGCCGACAAGCCGGTCGAATGGCGGCGCGGCCTGTATTCGACCAATGACCACTGCTACTTCAACGAACTCGGCTAGATGAAGACATAAAATTTGTTTTCACGCGCGATGGATTGTCTTATAGTGCGCCGCATCAAAACGGAGAAATTCAGCTATGCCGCCTGAGATTGCCAAACCCCGTCCGAAGTATTTGGCGCTTCATCAAATCCGTCTGCCCCTCGCTGGATACGCATCGATATTGCATCGCGTCAGCGGAGCCGGGCTGTTCCTGATGCTCCCTCTGCTGATCTGGCTCCTGCAACTGTCGCTGGAACCCACCGCGGATGGCGCCGCGATGTTCAGTGCGGTGATGGGCAACCTGTTGGTCAAACTGATTCTGCTGGGCCTGCTGTGGGCTTTCCTGCATCACTTCTGCATGGGCATCCGCATCCTCCTGATCGACGTCCAGATCGGCGTCGAGAAGCAGCAGGCGCATAGCTCGGCAATGGCGGTAATGGTCGTCAGCCTAGCGCTGACCCTTATCCTCGGCCTCAAACTGCTCGGAGCCTACTGACATGAAGCGTCTTGTTGTCGGTGCTCATTACGGCCTCATGGACTGGCTGGCGCAGCGCGTCACGGCCATTTTCATGGCTGCATATACCTTGATCGTGTTTGCGGCAACCCTCCTCGGCGGCGTGGCCAGTTCTCGCGAGGCCTGGCATGCCTTCATGGCTAACGGCTTCATCCGTTACCTCACCTTCCTGTTCATCGTCAGTCTCTGCTATCACGCCTGGGTAGGGGTGCGCGACATCTGGATGGACTACGTCCAGCCCGCCGCGATTCGCGTCACGCTGCATATGCTGACGCTTTTCGCTCTCGTCGGATATGCCGGCTGGGCAGTTCAGATCATCTGGAGGCTGTGACAGTGAGTTATACCGTTCGCAAATTTGATGCGGTGATCGTCGGCGCCGGCGGCGCCGGACTGCGCGCCGCCATTCAACTGTCCGAGGCAGGCTTCAAGACCGCTGTGCTGACCAAGGTATTTCCGACCCGGTCACACACCGTGGCGGCTCAAGGCGGCGTTGCCGCGTCGCTGGGCAACTCGGAGGAAGACAACTGGCACTGGCACATGTACGACACCGTCAAGGGTGGCGATTGGCTCAGCGACCAGGACTCGGTCGAGTTCATGTGCCGCAAGGCCAATGAGGCGGTGATCGAACTCGAGCACTATGGCATGCCCTTCGACCGCATCGAAAACGGCCGGATCTACCAGCGGCCGTTCGGCGGCCACATGTCGAACTTTGGCGAAAAACCGGTGCGCCGTTCCTGTGCCGCCGCCGACCGTACCGGTCACGCCATGTTGCACGCGCTGTATCAGCGCAACGTCAAGGTCAATACGCAGTTTTTTGTCGAGTGGCAAGTACTGGATTTGCTGCGCGATGCCGAGGGTGAAGTGCTTGGCGTCACGGCCATGGACATGGAAACCAGCGAGGTCGTGGCTTTCCACGCCAAGGCGACCATCTTTGCCACCGGTGGCGCCGGTCGGGTCTACTACTCATCCACCAACGCCTTCATCAATACCGGCGATGGTCTGGGCATGGCGGCACGTGCCGGCATTCCGCTCGAGGACATGGAGTTCTGGCAGTTCCATCCCACCGGCATTGCAGGCGCCGGGGTGCTGATTACGGAAGGGGTGCGCGGCGAAGGCGGCATCCTGCGCAACGCCGACGGTGAACGTTTCATGGAGCGTTACGCGCCGAACGCCAAGGATCTCGCATCACGCGATGTGGTCTCCCGCTCAATGCTGACAGAAATCAACGAAGGGCGTGGCGCAGGTCCGTACAAGGACTATGTGTACCTCGATCTAACCCACCTGGACCCGCAGATGATCATGAAGCGGCTACCGAGTGTGCACGAGATCGGTGTTCAGTTCGCCGGCGTCGATTGTCTCAAGGAATATCTTCCGGTGGTACCGACCTGTCACTATCAGATGGGTGGCATTCCCACCAATCGCTTTGGCCAGGTTGTTATTCCGCAGGGAGACAACATCGAGGTGCCTGTGCCGGGCTTCTACGCGGCGGGCGAATGCGCCTGTGCCTCGGTACATGGCGCCAATCGTCTGGGAACCAATTCGCTGCTCGATTTGCTGGTGTTCGGCAAGTCCGCCGGCGAGATGGCGGTCGAACATATTCGCGATACGGTCAAGACGCACAAGCCCTTGCCCCAGGATGCCATCGACCGGAGTTTGGCTCGTCTGGACCGACTGAACACTCAGAAAAATGGCAGTAACGTGCATGAGACCCGGCTCCTGATGCAGCGCACGCTGCAAAAGCATGCCGGGGTATTCCGTTTCAGCAACCTGCTCAAGGAAGGTGTCGGCCTGATCGGCGAGATCGCCGAAACCGTTGCCCGCACGGAGATAAAGGATAAGTCGAAGGTTTTCAACACAGCACGGCTCGAGGCTCTCGAACTCGACAACCTGATCGAAGTCGCCAAGGCGACCATGGTTTCGGCGGAGGCGCGCAAGGAATCACGAGGCGCCCATATGCGCGACGATGCAGAAGACTGCCCGGAGCACCCGAATGGCCGCGACGATGCGAACTGGCTCAAACATACCCTGTGGTTTCGTGACGGCAACCGTCTGCAGTACAAGCCGGTGCAGATGAAGCCGCTGACTGTCGACTCCGTCCAACTGAAGACGCGTTCTTACTGAAAAGGACCCGATGATGACGAACGCAGTACAAATGCGCACCTTCCAGTTTCGGATTTACCGCTACGACCCGGACCAGGATACGAAGCCTTACATGCAGGATATTTCTGTCGAGTGTGATCCGATGGATCAGAAACTGCTTGATGCGATGGTCAAACTGAAGGCCAAGGACGATTCGATTGCATTTCGCCGCTCCTGCCGCGAAGGTGTTTGCGGTTCCGATGCGATGAATATCAATGGCAAGAACGGGCTCGCCTGCCTGACTGATTTATCCACATTTCCCACCGGGAAGCCCATAGTGCTGCGCCCATTGCCCGGTCTGCCGGTGATTCGCGATCTGATCGTGGACATGACTCAGTTCTTCAAACAGTACCATTCGATTACGCCCTATCTCATTAACAATGATCCACCGCCTCAACACGAGCGTTTGCAGTCGCTGGAGGATCGCGAGGAATTGAACGGGCTCTATGAGTGCATCTTGTGTGCCTGTTGCTCGACCGCTTGCCCGTCCTTCTGGTGGAATCCGGACAAGTTCGTCGGTCCGGCCGGCCTCCTTGCCGCGTATCGCTTCATCGCCGATACCCGTGATCAGGCAACCAGCGAGCGCCTCGACAATCTGGAAGATCCTTACCGTCTGTTCCGTTGCCACACCATCATGAACTGCGTCGACGTTTGTCCCAAGGGCCTGAATCCGACCAAGGCGATTGGCAAGATCAAGGAAATGATGGTTCGCCGGGCCGTCTGAGCGAATGATGGAAGAGGACCGCAAGGCGCGCATCAACCGACTGAAGTGGCATTGCCGGCGCTCCCTGCTGGAACTGGATCTGGTCTTTGACCGCTTCTGGGAGCGCCATGAAGATGACCTGGATGCAGAGGGCGAAGCAGCGCTGGAACGTTTGCTGGAACTGCAAGACCACGATCTTTGGGCGCTGGTGATCGGCAGGGAAGTCACCGACGATCACCAACTGATGGGCATGATTGCGCGGCTGCAGGAAGTTTGACCGGTAGCCAATTTTTTCAAAAAACGGCAGTACTTCAATCGACCTGAAAAAGGAACTGATTATGAGCACGAATCGCACAGCAACCCTTACCGTAGATGGCAAGACCGTCGAATTCCCTGTGATGGTCGGAGTCCACGGCAACGATGTCATCGATGTCCGTACGCTTGGCGCCAAGACCGGGCTGTTTACCTACGACCCCGGCTTTCTCTCAACGGCCAGTTGCCAGTCGAAGGTGACCTTCATCGACGGCGACAAGGGCGAGTTGCTGTATCGCGGCTATCCGATTGAGCAACTGGCGGAACAATGCAATTTTCTCGAAGTTGCCTACTTGCTGAAGAACGGCGAGCTGCCGGACCAAAAACAAAAGGTTTCGTTCGAGCGGACCATCAAGCAACACACAATGGTGCATGAGCAACTGGTGAAGTTCTACCAGGGCTTCCGCCGTGATGCGCATCCGATGGCGGTAATGGTCGGTGTCGTCGGCGCCCTGGCGGCCTTCTATCACGACGTCACGGACTTTGCCGACCCCGCTGACCGGGATGTTTCATTCGTTCGCCTGGTCGCAAAGCTGCCCACCATCGTGGCCATGACCTACAAGTACAACACCGGCCAGCCCTTCATGTATCCGCGTAACGATCTCGATTACACGGCCAACTTCATGCACATGATGTTCGGTACCCCGTGTGAGGAATACAAGCCAAACCCCGTGCTGACTCACGCGCTGGATACCATCTTCTCGCTCCATGCGGATCACGAGCAGAACGCCTCGACCTCGACCGTACGCCTCGCCGGATCGAGCGGTGCCAATCCGTTCGCCTGCATGTCGGCGGGTATCGCCTGTCTGTGGGGTCCGGCACACGGTGGTGCCAATGAAGCCTGCCTTCAGATGCTCGAGCAAATCGGCGATGTGTCGCATGTCGGCGAGTACATCAAGCGCGCCAAGGACAAGAACGACAGCTTCAAGCTGATGGGCTTCGGTCATCGCGTATACAAGAATTTCGATCCCCGTGCCAAGCTCATGAGCAAGGTCTGCGCCGATGTACTGGCTGAACTCGGCCTGGAAAATGATCGGTTGTTCAAACTGGCCAAGGAGCTGGAAAAGATCGCACTCGAAGATCCCTACTTCATCGAGAAGAAGCTCTACCCGAATGTGGACTTCTACTCCGGCATCGTGCAAAAGGCCCTAGGCATTCCGACCTCGATGTTCACCTGCATCTTCTCGCTGGCGCGCACAGTCGGCTGGATGACGCAGTGGGAGGAAATGATCACCGATCCGGAGTACAAGATCGGTCGCCCGCGCCAGTTGTATGTCGGCGCCGCCCGCCGCGACGTCAAACCGCTGACTCAGCGCTGAAAACGAGGGGCGCGTGGCGCCCCCGGTTTCCTTGTGTGTCTCGTTCAGGATCAGGTGATGCCATGATGAAGCAGATGCTGTCCAACTCGTATCTGTTCGGCTCGAACACGCCGTACATCGAAGCGCTGTACGACGCCTATCTTGCCAATCCGGCATCCGTCGAGCCGGCCTGGCGGGATTATTTCGACAAGCTCGGGACCCTGCCTGGCGCAGGCAACTACACCGGGCCGGATGTGGCCCACTATCCGATCATCACTTCCTTCGTCCAACGCGCCAAGGAGGGCACGCTGCAGGCGCCGGCGCGGGCCACGGCGCAGTCGGACGCCAAGCAGGTCAAGGTCCTGCAACTGATCAAGGCCTACCGCTTTCTGGGCAATCACTGGGCGCAACTGGATCCGCTGAAGCGCATGGAACGTCCGGTGGTCGCCGAACTGGAACCCTCGTATTACGGGTTCACCGAAGCCGACCTGGGCCAGACCTTCAACACCGGTTCGTTCGGCGCCGTTCCTGAGCACGCCTCCCTGCGGGACATTCTCGAAGCCTGCCGGCAGACCTTCTGCGGCACCATCGGCGCCGAGTACATGTACTTGGCGGATGCGGGACAGAAACGCTGGCTTCAGGGCAAGCTAGAGCCCGTCCGCGCGACCCCGGCATACGGTGCCGAGGACAAGAAGCGCTTCCTCCTCCAACTGACTCATGCCGAGACACTGGAACGCTACCTGCACACCAAGTTCGTCGGGCAGAAGCGCTTCTCGCTCGAAGGCAGTGAGTCGACAATCCTGGCCATGGACCAGTTGATCCGCACGGCCGGCGTGATGGGCGTGCAGGAGATAGTGATCGGCATGGCTCACCGGGGACGCCTCAACGTGCTGGTGAATACCCTGGGCAAGCAGCCGTCGATGCTTTTCGACGAGTTCGAGGGCAAGAAGGCACAGGTCCTGTCGGCCGGCGACGTCAAGTATCACATGGGCTATTCATCGGATGTCGGCACACCGGGCGGTCCGGTGCATCTGACGCTGGCGTTCAACCCTTCACACCTCGAGATCGTCAATCCGGTGGTTGCCGGATCGGTCTATGCGCGCCAGGTGCGCCGCGGCTCCGACGGAAAGCGGCAGGCGCTGCCGGTGCTGATCCACGGCGATGCGGCAGTCGCCGGGCAGGGCGTGAATCAGGAGATGCTCAACTTCTCGCAAACGCGTGGCTATGGCACCGGCGGTACGGTGCATATCGTGGTGAACAACCAGATCGGCTTCACCACGTCGGACCTGCGCGACTATCGATCGTCGCTGTATTGCACCGATATATTCAAGATGGTCGAAGCGCCGATCTTCCACGTCAATGGCGACGATCCCGAAGCGGTGGCGCTGGTGACGCAGATAGCCATGGAATTCCGCCAGGAGTTCAAGAAGGACGTGGTGATCGACATCGTCTGTTTCCGCAAGCTCGGCCACAACGAGCAGGACGAGCCGATGGTGACGCAGCCCTTGATGTACAAGAAGATTGCCCAGCATCCTGGCACCCGCAGGCTCTATGCCGACAAGCTCGCGGCACAGGGTGTGATCGGCCCGGATGACGCCGAACAGATGATCAAGGACTACCGTACCGCTCTCGATGAGGGGCGGCATTTGATCGATCCGGTGATCAGCGACTACCAGAGCAAGTTCGCGATCGACTGGTCGCCCCACATCGGCCTTCCGTACACCGAGAAGTGCGACACCACGGTTGCCAAGGCCGAGTTGCAGCGTCTGGCGAAACGTTTGACCGACATCCCCCCCAACTTCACCCTGCATTCGCGCGTACAGAAAATCATCGATGACCGAAAGCACATGGGCGAGGGGAAGGCACCGGTCGACTGGGGTATGGGCGAGAACCTGGCCTACGCGACGCTGGTGGCCGCCGGTTTCAATATTCGAGTCTCGGGTGAAGATGTCGGGCGCGGTACTTTCTTCCATCGCCACGCGGCACTTCACGACCAGAATCGGGAGCAGTGGGATGAGGGCACCTACTGGCCGTTGCAACACATTCAGGCACAACAGGGTCGCTTCATGTGCTTCGACTCGGTGTTGTCCGAAGAAGCCGTGCTCGCTTTCGAATACGGCTTCGCCACGGCTGCACCCAACGAAATGGTAGTTTGGGAAGCGCAGTTCGGCGACTTCGCCAACGGCGCGCAGGTGGTCATTGACCAGTTCCTGTCCTCCGGCGAAGCCAAGTGGGGCCGCGGTTGTGGCCTGGTCCTGCTGCTGCCGCACGGTTACGAGGGGCAGGGACCGGAGCACTCGTCCGCCCGTCTCGAGCGCTACATGCAACTTTCAGCCGAGTTCAACTGGGAAGTCTGCGTGCCGTCCAATGCCGCGCAGGTCTATCACATGCTGCGCCGTCAGATGCTCAGAAAACAGCGCAAGCCCCTGATCGTAATGACACCGAAGTCCCTACTGCGACACAAGGACGCCAGTAGTTCGATCGACGACCTGGCCGGTGGCACCTTCCAGACCATTATTGGCGAAATCGACAAAGTTGACGCGAAGAAGGTGACGCGCATGGTTACCTGTGCCGGCAAGGTGTATTTCGACCTTCTGGCCG
This sequence comes from Rhodocyclaceae bacterium, assembly GCA_025353195.1. Classification (GTDB taxonomy): domain Bacteria; phylum Pseudomonadota; class Gammaproteobacteria; order Burkholderiales; family Rhodocyclaceae; genus Sulfuritalea. The sequence continues at coordinate 15,313 of JANXRC010000176.1, read as the reverse complement.
CCCGGCGTGAGAAGAAGATCGACAACGTTGTCCTGGTGCGTGTCGAGCAGCTCTATCCGTTTGATGACCGCAGATTGGCCGCAGAGATGAAGAAGTATCCGAATCTCAAGGAACTGATCTGGTGCCAGGAGGAACCGCTGAACCAGGGCGCGTGGTACGCCAAGCATCACCGGTTGACGGAACTACTGAAGAAGGGCCAGACCCTGGATGTGGTTGCGCGCCCCGCGTCGGCGTCCCCGGCCGTCGGCTATGCCGCCAAACATATCCTGCAACAGAAGGAAGTTGTCAACGCCGCCCTCGGCATCAAGGAGTAGAGAACAAATCATGCTGATAGAAGTCAAAGTTCCGCAGCTATCCGAGTCGGTCGCCGAGGCCACCTTGTCGGTTTGGCATGTCAAGGAAGGCGATGCCGTCGCTCGCGATCAGAACCTGATCGATATCGAAACCGACAAGGTGGTTCTTGAACTGCCGGCACCCAGCGCCGGCGTGATCGTCAAGATCATCAAGGGCAACGGTGAAGCCGTCGTCGCCGGTGAAGTCATCGCCCAGCTCGACACCGAAGCCAAGGGCGCTGCGACAGCTCCTGCAGCGGCAAAATCGGCCGCCAAGGCTGTTGTTGCGTCAGGCCCGGCGGCTGCAGCGACTGCGATGCCGGCTGCGCGCAAGATCATGGATGAAAAGGGTATCGCCGCAGCGGATGTGCAGGGCAGCGGACGCGGCGGCCGGATTCTCAAGGAAGACGTCAGCGGCGGGGCGAAGGCGACCCCGGCGCCCGCTGCGATCACCGTGTCACCAGCGCCGACTCACGCCGCCAAGCCCGCGCTGCCGCAGCCCAATGTAGTCAATGCGGATGCCATCATTGCCGATCGTCCGGAGCAGCGCGTACCGATGTCGCGCCTGCGTGCCCGCGTCGCCGAGCGTCTGGTGCAGTCGCAGTCCACCAACGCCATCCTGACCACCTTCAACGAGGTCAACATGGCCCCGGTGATGGACCTGCGCAAGAAATATCAGGAACGGTTCGAGAAGGAGCATGGCGTCAAGCTCGGCTTCATGTCCTTCTTCGTCAAGGCCGCGGTCGCGGCGCTGAAGAAGTACCCGGTGATCAATGCCTCGGTCGATGGCAATGACATCGTTTACCACGGCTACTTCGACATCGGCATTGCCGTCGGCAGCCCGCGCGGCCTAGTGGTGCCGATCCTGCGCGATGCCGACCAGATGAGCCTGGCCCAGATCGAGAAGAAGATTGCCGAGTTTGGCGCCAAGGCCAGGGAGGGCAAGCTCTCTTTGGAAGACCTCAGCGGCGGTACCTTTACCATTTCCAACGGTGGCACCTTCGGCTCGATGCTGTCGACTCCGATCATCAATCCGCCTCAGTCGGCCATCCTCGGCGTGCATGCGACCAAGGATCGCGCCGTGGTCGAAAACGGCCAGGTGGTGGTGCGTCCGATGAACTATCTCGCGCTGTCCTACGACCACCGCATCATCGATGGTCGCGAAGCGGTGCTGGGCCTGGTGACCATGAAAGACGCCCTGGAGGATCCGGCACGCCTCCTGCTGGACGTTTGAGGAATCTGATATGGCCAACAAGCAATTCGACGTAGTGGTGATCGGTGGCGGCCCCGGCGGCTATGTCGCGGCGATTCGTGCCGCACAATTGGGTTTGTCCACCGCCTGTATCGAATCCGAGTCTTATGCCGATCCGAGGGGCGAGGTGCGTCTCGGCGGCACCTGTCTTAACGTCGGCTGCATTCCTTCCAAGGCGCTGTTGCAATCGTCGGAACTGTTCGAGCAGGCCAGCCATTCGTTCGTCATGCACGGAATCTCCACCTCCGGCGTGACGATGGATGTGGCGACGATGGTGAAGCGCAAGGACAACATCGTGGACCAGCTTACCGGCGGCATCAAGAGCCTGTTCAAGAAGAACAAGATCACGCTGCTGCCTGGCCACGGCCGCTTTGCCGGCCATGAAGACGACCGCTGGTTGGTCGACGTGAACGGCGAAGTTGTGGAAGCCACCCACGTCATCGTTGCCACCGGCTCCAAGGCGCGTCATCTGCCTGGCATCCCGGTCGACAACGAGGTGATCTGCGACAACGTCGGTGCCCTGGCTTTTGATGCCACGCCCAAGCGCCTCGGTGTAATAGGCGCCGGCGTGATCGGCCTCGAGCTTGGCTCGGTATGGAAGCGGCTGGGTTCAGAAGTGACCATCCTCGAAGCCCTGCCGGATTTTCTGGGCTCTGCCGATCAGGCCGTGGCCAAGGAAGCCTGGAAGGTCTTCACGCAGAAGCAAGGCCTGAACATTCAGCTAGGGGTCAAGATCACCAAGGTGGAAACGGGCAAGAAGGGTCGCGATGCCCAGGTAAGCGTCGAATATGAAATTGGTGACGAAACCCGGGTCCTGCAATGCGATCGCCTGATTGTTTCCGTCGGTTGCGTTCCGCACACCGAAGGTCTTGGAGCGGAGAATGTCGGCCTCACCCTCAATCCGCGCGGCTACATTGCCGTCGACCACAACTGCCGTACCAACCTGCCCAATGTCTGGGCCGTCGGCGACGTTGTCCCCGGGCCGATGCTGGCGCACAAGAGCATGGAGGAGGGCGTGATGGTGGCGGAATGCATCGCCGGCCATAAGGGACACGTCAATCTCGACACCGTACCCTGGGTCATATACACCCACCCGGAAATTGCCTGGGTCGGCAAGACCGAACAACAGTTGAAGAACGAAGGTGTCGAGTACCGCATCGGGCAGATCCCCTTTGCCGCCAATGGTCGCGCGCTGGGTCAGGGCGACACCACCGGCTTCGTCAAAATGCTCGCCTGCGCCAAGACCGATCGCATTCTTGGTGTCCATGTGATCGGCAACAATGCGTCCGAGCTGATTGCCGAGGCGGTGGTGGCGATGGAATTCAATGCCGCATCGGAAGACATCGCCCGCATCTGTCACGCCCACCCGACGCTTTCGGAAGCCATGCACGAAGCCGCGCTGGCGGTGGATAAGCGCGCGCTGCACTTTTAATATTGTCATCCGCAACTTCAGGGCGGTCGGGCCAACCCGGCCGCCCTTCTCATTGATGCCCCACAGAATTCTGAAGGTCCCCAAGAACGGCATGATCGAAGGCTTCAATGCCGCGCTGGCCGCACGCGGCATCGAGGCTGATCCGGCGCAGATGATCGCCGCCCGGCGCCTGCAGAAGTTCTACGATGAGCTGCTGGCATTCAAGGCGGCGCGGCGCGGCAGGATCAGAAAACTTCTGGCCCGCCCGGACTTGCCGCGCGGCGTCTGGTTCTGGGGTGGAGTGGGACGCGGCAAAAGCTTCCTGATGGATTGCTTCTTTGCCGCAGTTCCCTACCAGCGCAAGCGCCGCGTGCATTTCCACGCCTTCATGCGCGAAATTCACGAATCCTTGCGGGCGCATCGCAATCAATCCGATCCTGTGGCACAGGTGGCCGCACGTATCGCCAATGAAACGCGGTTGATGTGCTTCGACGAATTCCACGTCTCCGACATTGCCGACGCCATGATGCTGGGCCGCCTGATGCAAGCCCTGTTCGATGCCGGCGTGGTGTTCTGCATCACTTCCAACTATCCGCCCGACGGCCTCTATCCCAACGGCCTGCAGCGCGAACTGTTTCTACCGACCATAGCCCTGTTGCGGCAGAAACTCGACGTGATCGAGATAGACGTCGGCATCGACTATCGCCTGCGGGCCCTGGAGCAGGCCCAGGTATTTCTATCGACCGACGACGCGACGGCGGCAGCCGCGATAGAGAGCACTTTTCACAAGATCGCCGGTGGCCGTGGCCACACCCTTCCGGTGAAAGTGCTAGGCCGACTGTTGCCGGTGGTGCATCGCGCGCCCGGCGTGATCTGGTTCGATTTCGCTACGCTGTGCGCTGGTCCGCGTTCGCAGAATGACTATCTCTGGCTCGCCAACCGCCATCACACCATTTTCGTCTCGCGGGTGCCGAAGATGGGGGCCGACATGGCCAGCGCCGCGCGCCGTTTCACCTGGCTGGTCGACGTGCTTTACGATCACCGCGTCAAGCTGATTATCGGCGCCGCCTGCCGGGCGGAAGAACTCTACACAAAGGGCGTACAGGCCGGTGAATTCAAGCGCACGCTCAGTCGCCTGATTGAAATGCGATCACTCGAATACCTCGCCAGCCCGCACCGACGGGAGGATGTGCTGGCGATCGAGGAGGTGGACGGCGGGACTTGATTCCTTCGCCGTGGACTCGGTTAGAATGAATCGAGTTCGCCGCAGAAGGAGAACCGCATGCTGCATCAAGGAGAAAAAGCGCCGGAGTTTTCGCTGCCCGACGCCGATATGGAGTTGTTCGATTTTGCTTCACTGCGCGGCCGCCAGAACGCCGTACTGTTTTTTTATCCGCGCGACGGCACGCCCTACTGCACGCTGGAGGCAGCTGATTTCTCGGATCACGAAAACGAATTTGCCCGGCTTGACTGCGTCATCCTCGGCGTCTCGCGCGACGATTGTCTTTCCCATGCGGACTTTCGCGACAAGCACGGCCTGTCCGTGCGGCTGTTGTCAGATGAAGAAGGTGATGTCTGTCGCAAGTTTGGCGTGTCCCAGTATCGCGAACGGGACGGCCACAAGAAGCTCTGTGTAATACGTTCGACGTTCGTCGTCGATAAGGACGGCATTGTTCGTCATGCCCTCTACGATGTGCATCCGAAAGGGCATGCCGCCGAGGTCTATCAACTCGTCAAAAGCCTCAACGGCAAAGGAAAGCAACATGCTCATCGCTAGAAACACCGTCGCCACCCTCAAGTACAGCGTCAAGGACAGCGACGGTGCCGCCGTCGACGAAGGCGCGGTACCGCTGGTCTATCTGCATGGTGGCCATGGTGGCATTTTTGACCGAATTGAAGAAGAGCTTCAAGGCAAGGCCGAGGGGGACGCCCTCGAAGTGAGACTGGAACCGGAAGATGCGTTTGGCGAATACGACGCCGAACTCGTCGCCATTGAGCCGCGCCAGCTGTTTCCTGAAAACATCGAGGTCGGCATGCAGTTCGAACGCGGCAGCGAGGATGGTGAAGATGACGATGTATTGTTTACCATCACCGATATCGCCGACGACAAGGTCGTGGTCGATGGCAACCATCCACTGGCCGGCGTCGCACTGTTGTTTTCCTGCACCGTAACGGGCGTACGTGCAGCCACCGCTGAAGAAATCACCCACGGCCATCCGCATGGCGAGCACGGACATCACCACTGAGTTTGACTGGCGCAGCGAAGCGAGAAAGGCAATCGGCCTTTGACGTTGAGGATTCAACGTCGGCACGCAAGAAGCGTCCGACGATAAATGCGCGCTAGTTCGTTTCCTGGATCTCCAGCACTTCGGTAATCGGCAGGGTCGCGATGTCGTTAAGCTTGGTGGCACGTCCGCTATCGCCCTCGATGAGCGACGAGACTGTCGAAAAGCTCGAGGCCACGAAGATATCGCGGCCATCGCGGTCTCTGTGTCGTACTCCGTAGCGCAACTTCGCGCGTTCTTCGCTGCTGAGCTTGCCAACCAGACTCTTGGTGGCCCACGTCGTTCCATGGCGCGCGAAGTCGGAGATGCGTGCGGCCTGGTTGATGGTATCGCCCAGGGCCACGAGTTCGACGCTGGTGCCAGATTGGAAGGTTCCCAGCCACTCTTGTCCTTCGGTGATCCCGGTATTGAGGTACAACTCATTGAGCCAGTTCTTGCGTATCTGCCACGCCTTGCTGATCTTTTGCATTTCGCGCCGAACTTCTTGCGCGCAATAAAGTGCGTTGGCGAGATAATTGCTCTCCGGCTGGGGAAAGAAGTAATAGACCATGCCATCGCCGACGTGCTTGGCGTAGGTGCCGTGATAGCGCCGGAAAATTGGCCCCATTGCAGCCCAAATTTCGTTGATTAATTCGAAGTACTCCTCGGGGGGCATTTCGGAACATATCCGTACCGACCCCTGCAGGTCGGCCACCATTACGGCCAGATGGGTCAGCACTGGCAAGCGGCGCTTCAGCAGGTCACGGATCACGTCGTCGCGGCGCGCCAGGAATTCCATGATGCTGGCTGAGTTGCTTCCTTCGGGAACGTCGGCAATAAAGATGCCCTCGCGGAAGAATGATGCGTAGGCCGTGTACTCGCACAGATCGCCGTTTCCAGCCTCATCCGGCAGCATCAGCGGCATGTGGAGCATTTGCCTTGGGGCCTCAACCCGGGCCTCAGCGAATAGCTGCTGCAACTGCGCAGCGGTAGGCGCGGCAACGCCCTGACAAAGCGTCGTGAACCGGTTGGCCGGAATCCTGGACTTGGCGAGCCCGACATGGAATCGCATCAATTCGTCAGCCGCCCCATGTTTGGGCCGGTTGGAAAGCAGCCGGAACACGTTTCGCTCATCGCTGGTAGCAGGCAGCGTTTCCATGCCGCCGAACACCGTCTGCCTGGCGGCGGCGTTGAACCAGATCAGCTCAAAATTGTGATTTACCATGTACGCCGGATGCGAAAACTCATCCATCGTCAATCGCAGCCCGCCTTCCTGCAGGGCAGGGGGGCACAAGGACAGTGCCGGTTCGGCGCTCGCCACCGCGGATCTCATTGGCCGCACTTCAAGGTTGAACTCCCCCTCGCCCCCAACCGGCCTGGAAACGAATCGTGAAATGATCTCCGCCATGCTCAGTCCCTCGCTCTTAAGCTGTCTTATCTGTCTAATTTTATCTTCCGCAATGTCCGGGAAGTACCCCAACTGCCGGGCGCCGTCGCTCTCTTTTCCAGGATTCTTGACGAGCGGGCGGACCAGCAGCCCACACTTAATGTAATTGTTTAGAGTAGCCCTGGATATACCTGTTTTATCAATTAATTTCTTGCTTGAAATCACGCTAGTCAGGCTCCATTCCGATACGTTCTTATACTCTCTAGTCAATTATTAGTCTGTTCAAGTGATTGTGTCAAGGCATAATTGAACTGTCTAACTATGAATGTCGGGAAAACGACTCAGCCTGGATGTGCAACAACAGCGATAGCGCCAGCGAAAAGGCGCGGCGGATCGGGTCATCGGTTGGCCGGCCTCGCCTTCAAGTTTTCCTGCACAATGGCCGCCATGTCGCCGATTCGGGTGACACCCCTGTCCTCTTGATCGACCCCATGAAACTGGATCGCGATCCCGATCTATCCGCGACGGTAAAGTGGCCCAATGTGCCTGCCTGCTACGGGTGGCTTTCCCTCGATCACCGCGGATGTTGGCGCCTGCAGGGACAAACCATCAGCCACGCGGGCCTGATCCGTTTCATCGACAGCCACTATGGTCCCGATGGTTCAGGCAACTGGATCTTCCAGAATGGACCGCAGGCGGTGTTCGTCACGCTTGACTACACGCCGCTGGTTCTGCGGTTGGAAGTCGATGGCGGACTGACGACTCATACCGGAGTGGCTGCAGATCCCATCGCCGCCTACCTGGACGAAGAAGGCAACGCACTGCTGCATACTGCTCTGGGCATAGGGCTGCTGGACGCGAGGGATCTTCCGGTATTCGTTGCGGCTTGTCGGAATGAGCGCGGAGACCCCGCGGGCGACGACGCACTGCTCGCTACCATGGCGGGCGGCTCGGGTGTCTTCTGGTGCGGCCTGCCATTGCAGGCCATCAACCGTGATGATGTTCCGCTACGCTTCGGCTTCCAGGCGGTGCCCGTTCCATGACCACCGCGCGGCGTTTGTCCTTGCGGTTGCCAGGCCACCGCACGTCATCTGGCTTCTGGTCAGGCACGCGAACCATCCTTGATACAGGCAATAACGTGAAAATATCGTGAACGGAGAGCAGGGCGCGCCGAGGACGAACGATAATTGCGCATGACCAGCGACGCCATAATTGAGCCCCTAAGCCCTCGACGCCTGTCGCCCTTGAAAGGCCTGTGGCCCTTCCTGCGGCCTTACCGGACGCGGATTGTGCTGGCGTTCGTGCTGTTGTGCGTTGGGTCTGCGACGATTCTGCTGGTACCGCTGGCCTTCCGCGACCTCATCGATTTCGGCTTCGGTGCTCGCGAGCGTGCGACTGGCGGCCTGCTCGGCGCATTGAGTCTGAACGGGCACTTTATTGCCTTGTTCGGACTGGCGATACTATGGGCGCTCGCCGTATCGGCGCGCTTCTACACCGTGTCATGGGTCGGCGAGCGGGTCACGGCGGATCTGCGCAATGCGGTGTATTCGCGTGTGCTGGCGCAGTCGCCGCAGTTTTTCGAGACCCTGCAGACGGGAGAAGTGCTCTCCCGGTTGACGGGCGACACGACACTGATCCAGACCGTTGTCGGCAGTTCCATTTCGATGGGCCTGCGCAGCCTGTTCCAGTTCATCGGCGGCATGGTGATGCTGGCCGTCACCAGCTTTTACCTGTTTTCGCTCAACCTGGGCCTGATGGCATTGCTGATCCTGCCGATCATAGCCATCGGCCGGAAGGTGAAGAAGCTCTCGCGGGAATCCCAGGACCGGATTGCGGACGCATCGGCCCTGGCGGGCGAGATCCTCAACGCCATGCCGACGGTGCAGGCCTATACGCAGGAGCAGCACGAAGCCGGACGCTTCGCCGAGCGCACGGAGCGGAGCTTCGTCACCGCGATCAGGCGCACGCGGGTACGCGCGGCGCTGACGGCGCTGATCATCACGGCGGTCATGGGGACCATCATTTTCGTGCTGTGGATCGGGGCGCGGCAGGTGCATGACGGCATCCTGACCGGTGGCCAACTGGCATCCTTCGTCCTATACGCGGCGCTGGTGGCTGGCGGCGTGGGAACCATGGCCGAAGTCTGGGGTGACGTGATGCGCGCGGCCGGGGCGACGGAACGGCTACTGGAACTGCTGCATGCCGAGTCGGCCATTCGCGAACTAGCGAAGCCCGTAGTGCCGGCGCATCCGGCGCAGGCGGCGATCCGTTTTGATCACGTCAGCTTCAGCTATCCGGCGCGGCCGCAAACCAGGGCCCTGGACGACATCTGCCTGGATATCGCGCCGGGCGAGAGTGTTGCCCTGGTCGGCCCCTCGGGCGCCGGCAAGACCAGCCTGTTCCAACTCCTACTGCGCTACTACGAGGCGTCGGAAGGCGGCATCCGCCTCAACGGACAGGATATCCGGCAACTGAGCCTGCATGACCTGCGGGACGGCATCGCCATCGTGCCGCAGGACCCGGTGATCTTTTCGGCCAACGCGCTGGAGAACATCCGCTACGGCCGAGCCAGCGCGAGTGACGCAGAGGTGGTGCAAGCGGCCCGGGCTGCGCTGGTGGACGAGTTCATCGACCGGCTGCCCGAGGGCTACCAGACATTCCTCGGCGAACGGGGCACGCGCTTGTCCGGCGGCCAGCGCCAGCGCATAGCCATTGCGCGCGCGATCCTGAAAGCTGCGCCCTTGCTGTTGCTCGACGAAGCCACCAGCGCGCTCGACGCTGAATCGGAAATTCTGGTGCAGCAGGGCCTCAGCGTCGCCATGGAGGGCCGGACGACACTGATCATCGCACCGGCTGGCGACCGTACAAAAGGCCGATCGAATCGTGGTGATGGAACGGGGCTGCGTGGTGGAGATTGGGACCCCTGACGACTTGCGAAATCAGGGCGGGCTCTATGCGCGCCTGGCGGCGCTGCAACTGGACCTTTGAGGAAGTATGGCTGCAAGTTGATAGATCATCACAATTATTGACATAATGCCAATTATGCGAAGTATAAACAGGACGATCGCCGTGGTTTTCTATGGAATCATTCTACCGCCCCAACTTTGCGCAGATACGCCGCGATGTCTTCGCGCCCCAGTTTCCGCGCCAGGGCCAGAGCAGAAACGCCTTCGTAATCCACCAGATCCATATCGGCATTTGCATCGATCAGCAACTGGACGAGATCGAGACTTTCGAGCTTGACCGCAAGCATCAACGCTGTTTGGCCATTTGGCGCGCGGGCGTCGAGCTTCGCGCCTTTGGCGAACAATAAAGCCACGACTTCTCTGCTACCGCCAAAGACGGCATAGTGCAACGGCGTCCAGCCAGGTGGATTGATATCCGCGCCTTTTTCGATCAGTACCTGTACTGCCTCAAGTTGGGCCTTCAGTGCAGCCAGTAGCAAGGCCGTGTCGCCGACCTGATTGCGCCGATTGACGTTGGCACGGTTGGCCAACAGGGTTTCCAGTAGCGGCATGTTGCCGTTGCTGGCCGCGATCATCAGCAGGGTCGACCCGGTATGATCGGCGGTATTGACGTCCATACCCCGCTTGAGCAGATCAATCACCGTCGTCGTGTCGCCGTCATTGGCGGCGGCAAGAATGTCGTCGTAGGCACCCGCCTGTGCCAGGCTCGCGCCGATAAATAATATGATTCCGATCAATGCGTTACGCATAGCTAGCGGCCCCAAACAGGCGGAAAAAGTTAGCCGTTGTGGCCTGCGCCAAATCATCCGTACTGATGCCCTTCAGCTTCGCTACTTCTTCCGCGACATGACGCACCAGAGCGGGATGATTGAGTTTGCCGCGATGTGGCACCGGAGCAAGATAAGGTGCGTCGGTCTCTACCAGTATTCGATCGAGTGGAACCAAGCTGGCCACCTCTTTGATTTGAATCGAGTTCTTGAAAGTGACAATGCCGGAGAACGAAATGTGAAATCCGAGCGCGAGAGCCGCTTCGGCCACGGCGCGAGTCTCGGTGAAACAGTGGAAGACCCCCTCAGCTTCGCCGCCCCCCTCCTCCTCGAGAATCCGCAGGGTATCGGTGGCGGCCTCCCGGGTATGGATGATCAGGGGTTTCCCGACGCGGCGCGCGGCACGGATGTGGGTCCGGAAGCGTTCGCGCTGCCATTCGAGATTGCCTTGCAGCCGGTAGTAGTCAAGCCCGGTCTCGCCGATGGCGACCACTTTCGGATGTGCAGCGAGGCGGATCAGCCTGTCCTCGTCCGGTTCTTCTCCCTCCTCCGTGTCGGGATGAACACCGACGGCCGCGTACAGGTTGGGAAAGCGCTCCGCCAGCGTCAACACGCCCGGAACACGCTCCAGCGTAACGCCGGCGATCAGCGCCCAGCCGACATCATTGGCTTTCATGGCGGCCAGCAATTCATCTTCCCGCCCTTGAAAATCGGGAAAATCGAGGTGGCAGTGCGAATCAACCAGCAGGATACTCATGAGGCCGCCGGTCGCAGGGCGCGCAAGAAATGAGTGGCCATATTTTCGAGAAACAACAATTGATTCAATGGATGGCGGGCGCTGCGACGGAACTGACCGATCTCGCGCCAGGCGGTCATCAGGCCGGTCGGGCTGAGGTTTTCCACTCCTTTCGGACGTGGCCAGCCGCCGTGGTACCGAATCTCACCGGCCATGCGCTCCTGCGCCAGATCGAACAGCCAGCGCTGCACTCCTTCGACCAGATTCTCCATGCGAAACACCCCGTCACCCTTGAGCAAGGCGTCCCAGCGAGCCGCAAGCACGATCGGGTCGGCAGGTGGTGAGATCAGGGAATCCACCAGCGCGTCGATCGGTGCCAACTGTCCCTGATCCTTCCACAGCGCCACACGCATAGGAGCACCCCCGACAAGTTGAAGATAGCGCGCCGCCTGCTTTTCCAGCCCGGCGTCGGCCAGCCATGCAGTGGCCGCTGCGGCGTCCGGAGCGGCAAAGGGGATCACGCGGCAGCGGCTGCGGATGGTTGGCAAGAGTGATTTTGTCTTTGATGATACTAATATGAAATAAACACTTGCAGGAGGTTCTTCAAGTATTTTAAGAAGTGCATTTGCTGCTGCAGGAGGCATGGCGTCGGCTTCCGTAATGAGCACGACGCGGTTGCCGTTTCGATGGCTGCCCGTAAAAACAAAGGCTTCGAGTTCTCGGATCCTGGCAATGCTGATGATTCCAGGGCTTCGTTTCCTGGTCTTTTCGACCGTCTTCTCGGGCGCGCCTTCATCAGTTTCATCATCACCATCCGGCGCGACACCTCTGAAGTCGGGATGATTGCCGGCATCCAGCCACCGGCAAGCCTGGCATTTGCCGCAAGCCGTCAGATCCGGTGCAACTGATTCGCAAAGCAGAAGTGCTGCAAGCTGTTCGGCGAAAGCCGTCTTACCGACTCCGATTGGCCCGACCAGGAGCATGGCATGCGGAAGCCGGTCAAGCCCCTGGCCAAGCAGCTGCTCCCGTATCAATTCATTCCAATGTAACTGTTTTAAATCAAAGTGCTGCAATTATGTCCTTAAGTACTTTATTAATAGCGCCAGGAGTCTGGGTAGCATCGATGAGGCGCACACGCTCCGGATTTTCTGCGGCTATCCGAAGATAGGCGACCCGCACGCGTTCGAAAAAGACCGATTGCTCCTGTTCAAAACGATCCGGATTGAAGGTTGCGGCATGCAGGCGTTGCTGGGCAATGGCGACCGGCGCGTCGAAAATCAAGGTCAGATCCGGTTGCAGATCACCCAGGACCCACGTCGCGAGGGCGTCGAGTTTCTTCCAGCTAAGACCGCGCCCTCCTCCCTGATAGGCAAACGAGGCATCAACGAAACGGTCGCAGACTACCCACTCGCCGCGCGCCAATGCCGGCTCGATCACCTGTGCCATATGTTCGCGCCGGGCGGCAAACATCAGCAGCGCCTCGGTTTCCAGATTCATGGGTTCGGCCAGCAACAGCGCGCGAAGTTTCTCCCCCAGGGGCGTCCCGCCCGGTTCGCGGGTGGCGACCACGACGTACCCCTGGCCGCGCAGATACTCGACCAGCCAGGTGTGCTGGGTGCTCTTCCCGGCACCGTCGATGCCTTCAAGACTGATGAAACGGCCGCACGCCATACTCGCCTAGCGCTTCTGGTACTGGGCGACGGCGCTGTTGTGCTCGTCCAGCGTTGCCGAAAACACGCTGGATCCATCGCCGCGGGCGACGAAATACAGCATGTCGCTGGGTGGTGGCTTCGCTGCTGCTTGCAATGAAGCCAATCCCGGCATGGCAATCGGCGTCGGCGGCAAACCCGGTCGCGTGTAGGTATTCCAGGGCGTATCGGTCAGCAAATCAAGCTTGCGCAGACTGCCGGTAAAGCGCTCGCCCAAACCGTAGATAACGGTTGGATCGGTCTGTAGCAACATGCCGCGCCTCAGCCGATTGACGAAGACCGCAGCGACTTGGGGCCGATCGGCAGGGATTCCGGTTTCCTTTTCCACTATCGAAGCCAGAATCAGCAACTCGTAAGGCGTTTTTACCGGCAGGGTGCTCTCGCGCTTGTCCCATACGGCAGCCAGCCGCGGCTGCATGGACCTGTAGGCACGGCGCAACACGTCAAGATCGCTGCTGCCCTTGTCGAAGAGGTAGGTATCGGGAAAGAACAACCCTTCCGGATGCGTTTCCCTGGCACCCAAACGCGCAAGGATCTGCCCGTCGCTCAGTTTCAGCGAATCATGGGCAAGATCCGGGTGCTCATTCAAGGCGGCCCTGAACTGCCGAAAGGCCTTGCCTTCCACCAGGACCAGTTCGCCCTGCGTTACGTCGCCGCGCGTCAGTTTGTCGAGCAGCGCCAAGGCCGTAAGCCCTTCTTCCACCTCATAACTGCCGGCCTTGATCTTCGACGCGCGCCCCAGAACGCGCCCCAGGAACTCCATTTGCCACGCGGGCAGATCGATGCCTGCCGCTTCGATTACCTGGGCCGCCGTACGCAAGCTGGCGCCAACCGGCACGGAGAAAGCGGTCGGGTCGCTGCGCATGGGCAAGTGACGCACCGTAAACCAGCTGAAGCCCGCAACCGCCGTGACAAATGCGAGAATCAGCGCGAGCAGGATTAGCTTGAAAGTACGCATGAAGACTTGAATAAGATCGGGGCGGGCGCAATCTGCACCTCTGACGCGATAATAGCACTCCAGACGCATACTCAACCCGGACGCACTTCATGACTCAAGAATGGATTTCCTCCCTTGCCACCGCGGGGCTGGCGGCCGACAGCAGCAGCTTCGGCGCGGTCGCGGAAGAGTTGGTCGCGGCGCGCGACGCGACGGTCGTAGCGCCCTTGAACGACCAGGGCGTGATCCGCGCGAGCGGCGCCGATGCCACCGGTTTTCTGCACAATTTGCTGACCAACGATATCAACGGCATCACTCCCGATGGGGCGCGCTTTGCAGGACTTTGTACCGCCAAGGGTCGTTTGCTGGCGCTGCTCCTGGTCTGGCGTGAAGGCGATGATTTTTTGCTGATGTTGCCACGCGACATCCTGCCCGCGATTCTGAAGAAGCTCTCGATGTACGTGCTGCGCTCGAAGGTGAAGCTCAGCGATGCGACGGCAGAACGGGTCCTGATCGGCTATTCGACGCCTGCCGCCGTCCCGTCGACGCCGACTTTGGCACTTGGTGATCCGGCGGCTGGACTCCCTCGCTTCGGCGTCGCGGCTGTCCAAGGCGGCCAGGCGATCAGACTGGATGACACACGCTGGCTACTGGCGCTCGATGCCGCCACGGCCGGGTCGCGCTGGCAGCAACTGGCGGCGTCGGCCCGGCCGGTGGGTCTCGCGGCATGGCAATGGCTGGAAATTGCGGCCGGGCAACCGCGTGTCGTCGCGGCCACTCAGGAGGCCTTCGTGCCGCAGATGCTGAACATGGAACTGCCAGCGGTGGCAGGCGTGAGTTTCAGCAAGGGCTGCTATCCGGGCCAGGAAATAGTCGCCCGTACGCAGTATCTGGGCAAGGTCAAGCGGCGTACCTATCGCGCCCGGCTCGCCAAGGCAGTTCTCGCCGGCGCCCATGTCTTTGCGCCGGAAACCGGCGAACAGCATTGCGGCGCGGTGGTCAGCGTGGCGCCCTCCCCGGCAGGCGGCTTCGAGTGTCTGGTCTGCGTACAAATCGGGGCGGTGGAAGCCGGTGAAGTGCATGTCGGTGCCCTTGACGGCGAGCGACTGGAATTTCTGACGTTGCCCTACGAGATTGCCTGAGAGGCAAGATGTGCCTGATCCTCATCGCCTGGCGACTGCATCCAGAGTACCCCTTGGTGGTCGCTGCAAATCGCGATGAGTTCTTCGCCCGGCCGACGGCAGCAGCCATTTTCTGGAAAGATGCGCCACAGGTGTTGGCCGGGCGCGATCTCGAAGCGGGCGGCACATGGATGGGCGTTACGCGTACCGGGCGCTTTGCGGCGCTTACCAATTATCGCGATCCGGCACA
The DNA here is from genome assembly GCA_025353195.1 of Rhodocyclaceae bacterium. Classification (GTDB taxonomy): domain Bacteria; phylum Pseudomonadota; class Gammaproteobacteria; order Burkholderiales; family Rhodocyclaceae; genus Sulfuritalea. The sequence continues at coordinate 181 of JANXRC010000176.1, read as the reverse complement.
GAACCGCAGCGATGCACCGTCGCGCGGCGCGCTGGTGGCGGACTTTCTGGGCGGAGACGAAGCGCCGCGAGCCTACCTGGAACGCATCGACGAGTATGGCCGCCGGTGCAACGGCTACAATCTGCTCGTTAGCGATGGCCAAACACTGTGGTGGTCGTCGAACGTGGGCGGCAAGGCGCGC
>JANXRC010000009.1 GCA_025353195.1 Rhodocyclaceae bacterium | reverse complement strand
AGTCACGCTAGGACGCTTTCGCGCTGCTGGAACTGATCGAACGGCACCCGACGCGGGAAACACTGCAATGACCAAGGCAAAACATCCGCCGCTAACGATTGATGGGACTAGCGGCAAGCCTGACCCTACCCCCCCGAAAATCAAGCTCAACAGCATCGGCGATGTTCGCCGGGAAATGGCGACGATTTACCGGGAAGCGCGGGCAGGCACAACTGACATTAGCGATGCGGGCCGGCTGGCCTATGTCCTGACGGGCATAGGGAAGCTAATCGAGGTGGAACTGATTGAACAACGACTCCAACAACTTGAAAGGAAATTGCTGAAATGAATCCGATGATGAAACGAATGGACGCTATCGAGGCCGCTCACGCAGCACGGGACGGCGACTGCTTGAGGTGCTGCACTCGCAAGGACGAATCCGAAACAGAAGAACAGGCACGGGAGCGCTTGGGGTTGGTGGATTGGCCGGGGACGTTGGTTCTCATGTTGCCGGGGGACGAGAACCTATGAACATATCGGTAAGCGACTTCACGGCGGCGCTAGAGGAATTGCGCAGGATGCGGGAATACCTGCGAAGGTGCAGAGAAATGGAGGCTTGACGGCGGCACACTGGCGGCACACTGCGGGCCAGAAAACGACATTTATCCACAATCACCGGAAACAAGACGTTGCCCGGAAAGGCCGGGTACAATTGCGTTTCAGCGTTGTACGTTATTGTGATTAGTTCATGACATCCGACTTAAAATCCCTCGGCGCAAGCCATACCGGTTCGATTCCGGTTCCGGGCACCACATGATAGTTCTCAATCTTCTCTGCGACCGCGGGCATCACTTCGAAGGCTGGTTTGCTTCGGGCGAGGCATTTCGCGATCAAAGCCATCGTCATCTGGTGCATTGCCCGCAGTGCCAGACTTCGGCAGTAAGCCAACTGCCATCGGCGCCGCACGTCAAGCGCGGCACAACCGACCTCGCACTGCCAGAAAAGACCGCGGCAATGGTTGCCGGGCCGGCCATGACGCCATTGCACCAGGCGCTGGCAACCATGGCGCGGAAGGCGGAGAACGTCGGCGAGCGTTTCCCGGAAGAGGCGCGCCGCATTCATTATGACGAAGCGCCTGCGCGCACCATTCGGGGTGTCGCGACGGCCGACGAAACCCGGGAACTGCTCGAGGAAGGAATTTTCGTCCTTCCGGCGCCGGTGCCGCCGGAAGGCGAACTTCACTGAGTCTCAGTTCGCCTGCTGCCGCGTCTTCCAGTAGCGTGGTGAAAACCTGAAGACCTGCGGATCCGTCGTATCCACCGTGGCCCTTACCCAGCCGAAAAAGGGCGAGCCGATGGTCTCCATCCGGGTGAAGTTCTTCACCGTTTTCTTCGTTGCCGGATCTTCCATCGGCTGATCGATCTGATGATGATGCGTGTCGCCATGCACCAGCACCACTTGGCCGGCGAAGGTTTGTGTTGCTTCGCGCAACTGGATCAGGAAATCGCGATAGCCATGGCTCGGCTTGCCGTTGCTGGCGTCCTCGAAGCCGGGGTTGGCCTGGATCACGATCAGTATGCCGGCCAGCTTGTTGCGGCGCGCGAGGGCAAATGCCTCGGCCAGCCAGGCGCGGTTGGCTGCGCCACGTTCGATGAATTCGGCGACCGGACCACCGCTGCGCTGGGTGCCATTGAAGTTGTTGTCGCTGCCTGGCAAATTCATGCCGACGAACAAGGCGCCGCCGGCTTGCCAGCGCACGTTCTCGCGATACGCGGCAAAGGCCGGATCGCTGCTCTGGCGCTGCAGTTTCAGGGGCCGCTGGCCGAGTGCCAGGTCGCCGGGGAAAAACCATTCGCGCAGTTTCGCAAGGCGCTCCAGCGGATCGTAGCTGCCATTGCTGCTGCGGTGACAATCGGTCCACTCGTTGTCGCCGGGAACATATACCAGGGGTGTCGCTGATTTGCGGAAGACGCCCAGGACGTCCTGCAGCACTTCATCGCTGCAAATGCTGTGACCATTCTTGATGTCGCCATCATGAACGACGAAGGCCAGATTCTCGCGATCCATTTCCGCGATCAGGTCGGGCAGGTTGTCTCGCTCCCAGCGGTTGTAGGGCGTGTCGCCGAACAGGCCGAAGGCCACCGGTTCCGCCTGCGCGGGCAGTGCCAGCAGAGCAAGCAGGACCGACGGCAGCAGTCGCTTCATGACTTGGCCAGTTTGCTGAGCTGGTAGAGTTTTTCCAGCGCTTCGCGCGGGCTGAGTTCATCGGGACTGACGTCGCGCAGCGCATCCAGCGCCGGATGCGGCGGTTCCGGCAGCGGCGGTGCGCTGGCGAACAGGTCAGGCTGGCTCAGCGAGCCGACTTCGCGGTTTTCCAGCAGCGTCAGTCGGCGCCGCGCTTCGCGCACCACAGCCGGCGGCATGCCGGCCAGCGCGGCGACCTGCACGCCATAGCTTTGCGAGGCCGGGCCTTCCTCGACCGCATGCAGGAACACGATCTTGTGGCCATGCTCGACGGCATCGAGATGGACGTTGGCGCATGGCGGGTAGTCCTGCGCCAGCCGCGTCAGTTCGAAATAATGCGTGGAGAACAGCGTCCAGGCGCGGTTCTTTTCGATCAGGTGGCGAGCGATGGCGAAGGCTAGCGCGACGCCGTCGAAGGTCGAGGTGCCGCGACCGATTTCGTCCATCAGCACCAGCGATTGTTCTGTCGCGCCGTTCAGGATGGCCGCCGCTTCGGTCATTTCGACCATGAAGGTGGAGCGTCCGGAGGCCAGGTCGTCCGAGGCGCCGATGCGGGTGTAAATGGCATCGATCGGCCCCAGCCTGCAACGCGCTGCGGGCACGAAGCTACCGCAGTGGGCGAGCAAGACGATCAGCGCGGCCTGGCGCATGTAAGTCGATTTGCCGCCCATGTTGGGCCCGGTGATCAGCAGCATGCGGCGCAAAGGCGAAAGGCGGGTGTCGTTGGCGATGAAGCTGTCAATTTGCCGTTCGACCACCGGATGGCGCCCACCCTCGATCTCGATCGCAGCTTCGTTGCAGAACTCAGGTTGCCGGTAGTCATGACGCACGGCGGCACCGGCAAAGGCGGCCAGGCCGTCGAGTTCGGCAATGGCACGGGCAATGCGCTGCAAGACCGGGATGTGGATCATCAGCGCGCCGAGCAACTCTTCCCAGAGTTGCCTTTCCAGCGCCAGCGCGCGTTCGTTGGCGGACAGCGCCTTGTCCTCGAAGCTCTTGAGCTCGGGCGTGATGTAGCGCTCGGCGTTCTTCAGCGTCTGCCGGCGCCGGTAGTCATCGGGGATTTTTTCGACATTGGCGTGGGTGACCTCGATGTAGAAGCCATGCACCTTGTTGAATTCGACCTTGAGGTTGGCGATGCCGCTGCGCTCGCGCTCGCGGGCTTCGAGCTCGATCAGGAAGGCGCCGCAGTTGTGCTGGATCGCGCGCAATTCGTCGAGGTCGGCGTTGTAGCCCGGCGCGATGACGCCGCCTTCGCGGATCAGTGCGGCGGGTTCAAGCGCGACGGCCTGGGTCAGCAGGCCGACGCAGGCCTGCGGCGTGGCGAGCGCATCGGCCAGCTCAACCAGTCGTGTCGCCGTTGCCTGCCCGCGAAGCGGTTTCCCAGGCACGCAAGGCGAGCCGGCGCCGACTGTTGAGCGGATGCCATCGAGGCGCGCGAGGCTGTCGCGCAGTGCGGAAAGGTCGCGCGGCCGGGCGCTCTTCAGGGCGACGCGGGCGGTGATGCGGTCGATGTCGGCGAAGCCGGTCAAGGCCTTGGCCAGCGCCGCGAACGGGCCGTTGCCGGCATCGCCGATCAGCTCGGCCACGGCTTCATGACGCGAGCGGGGAACGCTGCGGTCGGTCAGCGGGTGATGCAGGCAGTGGCGCAGCCAGCGCGAGCCCATGCTGGTGGCGCAGGTGTCGAGCAGCGAGAGCAGGGTGGGGGACGCTTCGCCGCGCAGGGTTTCGGAAATCTCCAGATTGCGCCGGGTCGCGGCGTCGAGTCGCAGAAACATTCCTTCGTGTTCCACCGTGAGTTGCGTGACATGGGCCAGCGCCTGCAACTGCGTCGCCTGCGCATAGCGGTAAAGCGCGCCGGCCGCGGCCAGCGCGAGTTCTTCATCCTGCACGCCGAAGCCGGCCAGGTCGCGGGTGCCGAAATGCTCGGCCAGCGCGTGCGCGGCGGCGCGAGTGTCGAAATGCCAATCGGGCAGATGCTGGGTTACGGCGCGGTTATCCGGCAAATCGGAGCGATGACTGTCGGCCAGCAGCAGTTCCGCCGGTCGCAGGCGTTCGAAGTGCGCGGGCAGGGCGTCGAGCGAGGTCTCCAGCAGCCGCAGATCGCCATTGGCGAGGTTGAGCCAGGCCAAACCGGCGCGCTGCCGGTCGATCGCCAGCGCCAGCAGCAGGCTGTCGTGCTTGTCGTCGAGCAGATTGGCGTCGGTCAGTGTGCCCGGCGTGACGATGCGCGTCACGGCGCGCTCGACCGGGCCCTTGGCCAGCGCCGGGTCGCCGATCTGTTCGCAGATCGCCACCGAGACGCCGAGCTTGACCAGTTTCGCCAGGTAGCCGTCGACGGCATGGTAGGGAATGCCGGCCATCGCAATCGGCTTGCCGGCCGACTGGCCGCGCGCGGTCAACGTGATGTCGAGCAGGCGTGCCGCTTGCTCGGCATCTTCGTAGAACAACTCGTAGAAATCCCCCATGCGGAAGAACAGCAGCTTGTCCGCATGCTCCGCCTTGGCGCGCAGCCATTGCTGCATTACGGGGGTGTGTGCCGCCAGTTCGGCGGCCGTCAAGGCGGCCGACATCGGGCTTGGGTCAGGCCTTGAGTTTTGCTGTCAGACGAGGCGCGATGAGTTGCAGCAACTGCGAAAATATCTTCGGATTGCCGCCGATGATGTTGCCGGTCTTCATGTAGTTCGATTCGCCGGCCAGATCGCCCACCAGGCCACCGGCTTCGGTGATCAGCAGGCTGCCGGCGGCCATGTCCCACGGCGACAGGCCGAGTTCCCAGAAGCCGTCCATGCGGCCGCAGGCCACCCAGGCGAGATCCAGTGCGGCGGCGCCGGGGCGGCGCATGCCGGCGGTCTTTTGTGCGACGTCGCGGAAGATCGCCAGGTAGGCATCGATATGGTCGAACATGCGATACGGGAAACCGGTGCCTATCAAGGCTTCCTCGAGCTTGGTGCGCTTGGCGACGCGAATGCGCTTTTCGTTGACGAAGGCGCCGCCGCCCTTGCTGGCGGTAAAGATTTCATTGCGGTTGGGGTCATACACCACGGCTTGCGTCATCACGCCCTTGTGCGCGAGGCCGATGGAAATGGCGTATTGCGGCAGGCCGTGAATGAAGTTGGTGGTGCCGTCCAGCGGATCGATGATCCACTGGTATTCGCTGTCGGCGCTGGTGCCGGCCAGCCCCGACTCCTCTGCTAAAATTCCGTAGGACGGATAAGCATCGCGCAATACATCGAGAATCGCGGCTTCCGCCGCGCGATCGACCTCTGTTACGTAATCGCTCTGCTGCTTGACATCGATCCTGAGCTTATCGACGTCCAGACTGGCGCGGTTGATGATCTGGCCGGCGCGACGCGCGGCTTTGACGGCTATGTTCAGCGTGGGATGCATGGATTTTTACGGCGGGGGCAAGCCAGGAGGGGTGCATTTTGCGCACGAAGTCTGCAATTCTATTATGAACACCATGCCATTGCCCGAACCTGCAGCCCTCGATCGCATTCGCGTCGTCCTTTCGCACCCCAGTCATCCGGGCAACATAGGTGCGGCGGCGCGGGCGATGAAGACCATGGGCCTTTCGCGTCTGGTGCTGGTCAATCCGCGGGTGTTTCCCGATGCGCAGGCGGATGCCATGGCGGCCGGCGCCACCGACCTGCTGGTACAGGCCGAGGTGGTGGCCTCGCTGGCGGAGGCCTTGAGCGGCACCGTACTGGCCATGGCGATGACGGCGCGCCGCCGGGAACTGGCGGTGCCGCCGTTGTGGGCCCGCGACGGAGCAGCCGAACTGGTGGCCCTGGCGGCTACCGGAGATGTCGCGCTGGTCTTCGGCAACGAGACTTCGGGGCTCTCCAATGATGAACTGGCAATGTGCCGGCACTGGGCGATGATCCCGGTGAATGCCGAGTTCAGTTCGCTCAATCTTGCGGCTGCAGTGCAGGTGGTGTGCTACGAACTGCGGTTGGCCGCGCTCGACCCGGGCTTGCCGCCGGCGATCTCGGGCGCCGGATTGCTCGCCAGCCATGATGAGGTGGAAGGCCTGATCGCCCACATTGAACGCGCCGCGCTGTCGAGTGAGTTTCTCGACCCGGCCAGCCCGAAACGCCTGATTCCGCGTCTGCGGCGCATGTTTGCGCGGGCCGCTCCCGAGAAGAAAGAGGTCGATATCCTGCGTGGCCTGTTTGCGGCACTGGAAAAAGCCGCGTCAGACCCGACTTGCAAATAAAACTTGACCCCGACGCTGGGGATTTCTACCATTTCAGGAAATACTAATAGATCAGCCCATGTTCTCTCGTCTGCGTGAAGATATTTCCTGCGTTTTTGAACGCGATCCTGCCGCCCGCTCCACGTGGGAGGTAGTGACCTGCTATCCGGGCTTCCATGCCCTGACGCTGCACCGGCTCTCGCATTGGTTGTGGGGTGCGCGTTTGCGCTGGCTGGCGCGGTTTCTTTCGCATTTCACGCGATTGATCACCGGCATCGAAATTCATCCTGGCGCCACCATCGGGCGCCGGGTATTCATCGACCATGGCATGGGTGTGGTCATCGGCGAGACTGCAGTGATCGCGGACGAATGCACGCTCTATCACGGCGTTACGCTGGGCGGCACTTCGTGGAGCAAAGGCAGGCGGCATCCCACGCTGGAGAGCGGCGTGGTGATCGGCGCCGGGGCCAAGGTGCTGGGGCCGATTACCTTGGGCAAAGGTGCCAAGGTCGGGTCGAATGCCGTGGTGGTGCGTGACGTGCCGCCCGGAGCGACGGCAGTGGGTATTCCGGCGCGCGTTGTGGAAGACAGAAGCGAGATCGACCGTGAAGTCAAGGCCGGCCAGATGGGCTTCTCCGCCTATGCCGTAACGCGTACCGAGGACGATCCGCTGGCTCAGGCGATTCACGGTCTGCTCAACCATGCCGTGGAAACGGACCGGCGCTTCGAGGCCCTGCTGAAAACCATGGAACGGTCAGGGGTATCCCTTGAAGACGATGTGGCCACCGCAGACAAGTTCGACCCGAACTATCTGTCGAAAATAGTAGACTAAAATGATCGGGATACCCTATACTTGATCGAAACGCTCAGGTATTGTTCTTGGCGCGTTTCCCAAACGTATAACCCGACGGAGAATTCTCATGAGACTGACGACCAAAGGACGTTTTGCCGTAACCGCGATGATCGATCTTGCCTTGCGCCAGCATGCCGGCCCGGTAACCTTGGCCGGGATCAGCGAGAGGCAGAAGATTTCCCTTTCCTACCTTGAACAGCTGTTCGGCAAATTGCGTCGCCGTCAGCTTGTTTCCAGTGTGCGCGGACCAGGCGGTGGCTATTGCCTGGCCCAGCCGCTGGAAGCAATTTCGGTTTCCACCATCATCCATGCTGTCGACGAGTCGCTTGACGCGACGAATTGTGGCGGCAAGGGGAATTGCGCGGAAGACATGCGTCCCTGCATGACTCACGAGCTGTGGACCAGCCTGAATGAAAAGATGTTCGAGTACCTCAACTCGGTTACTTTGGCTGAACTGGTGGCCCAGCAACGGGAGAAGAGCGGCATCACCGCCGTGTTGCACGACGAGCGTCCGTTGCGCCGCATGCGTCGTCCCGCCGAGGAACTCGCAGCTGCCTGATAGCGACTGACAAGAGTCAAGGCACGGCCATGTTCGCCCCCGTCTATTTCGACCACAACGCTACCGCGCCGCTGGATCCGCGCGTGCTGGAAGGCATGCTGCCGTATCTTGCGGACCAGTACGGCAATGCTTCCAGTCGTCACGAATACGGCCGCGCGGCGCGGCGCGCAATCGACGAGGCGCGGCAGCGAGTGGCCTTTGCCGTGGGAGCGCATCCGACGGAAGTGGTATTTACCAGCGGCGGTTCGGAAGCCAACAACCTGTTCATCAAGGGCGCCGCCGCGTGCCTTGCGCCGGGTTTAGTGGCGATCTCTGCCATCGAGCATCCCTGTGTGCGCGAGCCGGCGAAGCAGTTGCGGCGTGCCGGCTGGAGATTGCGAGAGATTGCTGTCGATGAAAATTGCCGTGTCGCCAGCGCCGACTTTCAAGCCGTACTCGAAGAAAGACCGGCGCTTGTTTCCGTGATGCTGGCAAACAACGAAACCGGCGCCGTGCAGGACATCGCGGCCCTCGCGGCGCAGACAAGGCCGACACGCGCGTTGTTTCACACCGATGCGGTACAGGCTTTCGGCAGGCGATCGCTGAATTTCCGTGCGCTCAACGACGCCGGCGTACATGCCATGACGCTTTCTGCGCACAAACTGGGCGGGCCGAAGGGTGCGGGCGCGCTGGTGCTTGACAAGCGCGTCGAACTGCAGCCGCTGATTGCTGGTGGGGGCCATGAACGCGGTCTCCGTTCCGGCACGGAGAACGTCGCGGCGATTGTCGGTTTCGGCCTTGCCGCGGAACTGGCCATGGCCCGGCTCGATACCCGGGAAACACAGCTTGCGGCCCTGCGTACGGAACTCGAAGCCGGGCTGACGGCGCAGGGCGCGACGATATTCGCCAGTGCCGCAGAGCGCTTGCCCAATACGAGCTACTTTGCCTTTGCCGGCATCGACGGCGAAACGCTGGTGGGCAAGCTCGATCGCGCCGGTTTTGCCGTGGCGGCCGGGGCGGCCTGTTCCAGCGCCAATCCGGAACCTTCGCATGTGCTGCTGGCGATGGGGGTCGCATCCTCCGTGGCGCGCGGCGCCGTGCGGGTGAGTTTTGGTACCGACAATACCGCATCCCAGGTGCGTGAATTTTTCACTGCACTGAACACTACAATCGTGCAACTCAAGGGCCTGACGGCCCTGACAAGCTGAACTGGAGAAATTTGTAATGAAACTGCCGGTGTACCTCGACTATTCCGCTACCACGCCGGTTGATCCGCGTGTGGCAGCGAAGATGATCCCCTGGCTGACGGAGCATTTCGGCAACCCGGCTTCGCGTTCCCACTCCTATGGTTGGGAAGCCGAGAAGGCCGTGGAAGAAGCGCGCGAGGAAGTTGCCGCTCTGGTGGGTGCCGACTCCAAGGAAATCATCTGGACCTCCGGCGCGACGGAATCGAACAATTTGGCGATCAAGGGTGCCGCGCACTTTTACGCCGCGACCAAGGGCAAGCACATCGTCACAGTGTCCACCGAGCACAAGGCGGTGCTGGATACGGTCAAGGAACTCGAACGCCAGGGCTTCGAGGCGACCTACCTGGTGCCACAGGAAAACGGCCTGATCACTGTCGAGCAGTTCAAGGCGGCACTGCGGCCCGACACCGTGCTGGCTTCGGTGATGGCGGTGAACAACGAGATCGGCGTGATCCAGCCGCTCGCCGAGATCGGCGATATATGCCGGGAGAAGGGCGTGATCTTCCACGTCGATGCCGCGCAGGCCACCGGCAAGATGCCGATCGATCTGAGCAAGCTGAAAGTGGACCTGATGTCCTTCAGCGCACACAAGACCTACGGCCCCAAAGGCATCGGTGCGCTGTACGTGAGGCGCAAGCCGCGCATCCGGCTGGAAGCGCAAATGCATGGCGGCGGCCATGAACGCGGCATGCGCTCGGGTACCCTGGCGACCCACCAGATTATCGGCATGGGCGAATGCTTCCGTCTGGCGCGCCTGGAAATGGCGACTGAAAACGAGCGCATCCGCATGCTGCGCGACAGGCTGCTCAAGGGCCTGATGGATATCGAGGAAACCTATATCAATGGCGACATCGAGCAGCGCGTGCCGCACAATCTCAATGTCAGCTTCAACTTCGTCGAAGGCGAGTCGCTGATCATGGCGATCAAGGACATCGCCGTGTCGAGCGGCTCGGCCTGTACCTCGGCCAGCCTCGAGCCCTCCTATGTGCTGCGTTCGCTGGGACGCTCCGACGAACTGGCGCATAGCTCGATCCGCTTCACCCTCGGCCGTTTCACGACGCAGGAGGAAATCGATTTCACCATCAAGCTGCTGCACGACAAGCTGGGCAAGCTGCGCGAACTATCCCCGCTTTGGGAAATGTACAAGGAAGGCGTTGATCTCAGCACCGTCCATTGGGCAGCGCACTGAAGCAAGAGGCAATACTGGAGAAATATCATGGCATATAGCGAAAAAGTACTGGATCACTACGAAAACCCGCGCAACGTCGGTTCCTTTGGCAAGGACGACGATGGCGTTGCTACCGGCATGGTCGGCGCGCCGGCCTGCGGCGACGTCATGAAACTGCAGATCAAGGTCGGCAAGGATGGCGTGATCGAAGACGCCAAGTTCAAGACCTATGGTTGTGGCTCGGCGATCGCCTCGTCTTCGCTGGTGACCGAATGGGTCAAGGGCAAGACGCTGGATCAGGCACTGGAGATCAAAAACACCCACATCGCCGAGGAACTGGCATTGCCGCCGGTGAAGATTCATTGCTCCATCCTTGCCGAGGATGCGATCAAGGCCGCCGTGGCCGACTACAGAAAAAAACAGGGAGCCTGATCATGCCGGTCACACTTTCCGAACCTGCGGCCAAGCATGTCGCCGACTTCATTGCCAAGCGTGGCAAGGGCGTCGGGATTCGCCTCGGGGTCAAGACGTCAGGCTGCTCGGGGATGGCCTACAAGCTGGAATTCGCCGATGCACCGGAGCCGGAAGACCTCATCTTTGAAAGTCATGGCGTCAAGGTGCTGGTCGACCCCAAGAGCCTGCCTTATCTTGACGGTACGGAACTTGACTACACCCGGGAAGGCCTGAACGAAGGATTCAAGTTCAACAACCCGAACGTCAAGGACGCTTGCGGCTGCGGCGAATCGTTCAATACCTGATGACTAGTTTTGACCTGAATTTCACGGCCGACTATTTCACGCTGTTTGGCCTGCCGCGTGCGCAGGCGCTCGATCTCGAAAGCTTGGAGAAATGTTTTCGCGCGATCCAGGCCCAGGTGCATCCGGACAAGCACGCGCATGCGGCCGACTCCGACCGCCGTCTGGCCATGCAGTGGGCGACGCGGGTTAATGAGGCGTTCCAGACCTTGAAGTCGCCGGGCAAGCGCGCCCGCTATCTGCTTGCTTTGCTGGGCCATGATCCGCAGATAGAAAGCAACACGGCGATGCCGACGGAATTCCTGGTGAGTCAGATGGAATTGCGCGAAGCGGTCATGGATGCCAGGGCCGCTGCAGACGAAACGGCACTGGACGATGTCCGTTCCCGGTTGCTGAATGAAATCAGGGTGGAATACGAGCGCTTGGCCGCGTTGATCGACGTGGCCAAGGATTACACCGCTGCCACCGATCTGGTGCGGCAACTCATGTTTCAGGAAAAATTGCTGAACGAAATCGACGACGCGCTCGAAGCCGTTACTGCGTAAAACAAAGCTATGGCACTTCTTCAGATTGCGGAGCCGGGAGACTCCGCGGCCCCGCACGAACATCGTCTTGCGGTCGGCATTGATCTTGGCACCACCAACTCACTGGTCGCTACCGTCAGGAGCGGCATGAGCGTGGTGCTCAATGACGTGCGCGGGCGGCCGCTGCTGCCCTCCGTGGTCGGCTATGCCGCCGACGGCAGCGTCGAAGTCGGCTACAGCGCAGAAGCCAAGCAGTCGATCGACCCCAAGAACACGGTTATTTCGGTAAAGCGCTTCATGGGCCGCGGGCGGCACGACATCGCCCACATTGAAACCCTGCCTTATGATTTCGTCGATGCAGACGGCATGGTCAAGCTGAAGACCATTGCCGGCATAAAGAGTCCGGTCGAAATCTCGGCGGAGATCCTGAAGACCTTGCGCAATCGGGCCGAGGCTTCGCTCGGTGGCGAACTGACCGGCGTGGTAATCACCGTGCCGGCCTATTTTGATGATGCGCAGCGTCAGGCCACCAAGGATGCGGCGCGCCTCGCCGGCTTGAACGTTTTGCGTCTGCTGAATGAGCCGACGGCTGCCGCCATTGCCTATGGTCTGGACAATTCGGCCGAGGGCATCTACGCGGTGTTCGATCTGGGTGGCGGCACCTTCGACATTTCCATCCTGCGCCTGTCGAAAGGCATCTTCGAGGTCATGGCGACCGGCGGCGATTCAGCCTTGGGCGGCGACGATTTCGATCACCGCATATTCTGCTGGATCATCGAACAGGCGCAACTGGCACCACTCTCGCCACAGGATGCACGTCTGCTGCAGATGCGCGCCCGTGAAGCCAAGGAGCAGTTGTCCCAGCATGGCCAGGTGCCGATCACGGTCAAACTCGGCAGTGGCGAGTACGTCGATCTGGTGTTGACCACCGAGGTTTTTACCGAGATCTCGCGCACCCTCGTGCAAAAGACCCTGGCGTCGAGCAAGAAGGCCCTGCGCGATGCCGGCCTGACCGTGGCCGATGTGCGCGGTGTGGTGATGGTGGGCGGCTCGACCCGCATGCCGCAAGTTCAGCATGCGGTGGCTGAGCTTTTCAAGCAGGAACCGCTCAACAACCTCGATCCGGAGAAAGTCGTGGCGCTCGGCGCCGCGATCCAGGCCAATCTGCTGGCGGGCAACCGTGCTGCCGGCGACGATTGGCTGCTACTCGACGTGATTCCGCTCTCGCTGGGGCTGGAGACGATGGGCGGCCTGGTCGAAAAGATCATCCCGCGCAATTCCACCATTCCAATCGCACGCGCCCAGGAATTCACCACCTTCAAGGATGGGCAGACGGCGATGGTGATCCAGGTCGTGCAAGGCGAACGCGAACTGGTCAGCGACTGCCGCAGTCTGGCGCGGTTTGAATTGCGCCGCATACCACCCATGGTGGCAGGTGCGGCACGTATTCGCGTGACCTTCCAGGTCGATGCGGATGGCCTGCTCTCCGTCACGGCGCGAGAACAGACCAGCGGGCGCGAGGCGCACATCGAGGTCAAGCCATCCTACGGGCTGAGCGATGATGAGATAGCGGGCATGCTCAAGGACAGCTTCAGTCATGCCGGTGATGATGCCTTCCGTCGTGCCCTGCGGGAGGCACAGGTGGAGTCTCAGCGTTTGATCGAGGCCACCCATTCGGCGTTGCAGGATGCCGCGGAACTGCTATCAACCCTGGAGCGTGCGCATATCGATGCGGCAGTGACCAAACTCCAAACCGTGATGAGCGGCGATGATCGCCGCGCCATCGATGGCGCCATGCAAGCATTGAGTGCCGCCACCAACGAATTCGCGGCGCGGCGCATGAACCAGAGTGTGCGGCGCGCCCTCGCCGGCCGCAAGATTGACCAAATATCACCATGACCCAGATCATTGTTCTTCCCCATGTCGAGTTGTGTCCCGACGGCGCGGTAATTGATGTCGCGCCGGGGACCTCGATCTGCGATGGGCTGCTCGGCAACGACATCGAAATCGAACATGCCTGCGAGAAATCCTGCGCCTGCACCACCTGCCACGTCGTCGTCCGCGAAGGCTTCACGTCGCTTGCGGCGGCCGAGGAAGTCGAGGAGGATCTGCTCGACAAGGCATGGGGCCTGGAACCCAACTCGCGCCTTTCGTGTCAGGCTTTGGTCGGACAGATTCCGCTGGTGATAGAGATTCCGAAATACACCATCAACATGGTCAAGGAAGGGCATTCCAAGAAATGAAGTGGACCGACAGCCTTGACGTCGCGATAGCGCTTTCTGAAGCTCACCCGGAGGTTGATCCGACCCGGCTCAATTTCGTTGACCTGATGGCCTGGGTCATGGCGCTGCCCGACTTTGAGGAAAACGAGAGTCACTGCGGTGAAAAGAAGCTCGAAGCCATTCAACAGGCCTGGATCGACGAACTGGAGTGATCGATGCTGGTCGATACCCACTGCCATCTCGATGCCGCCGAATTTGATGGCGACCGCGCTGTGGTGGCAGAAGCGGCCACTCGGGCCGGGGTAGGGACGATCATAGTTCCGGCCATAGAGCGGGCCAACTTCGGTGCCGTCGCCTCGGTTTGCCGTGACTATCACGGTTGCTTTGCGGCCTACGGCATTCATCCGATGTATGTGGATCGTGCCATGGCGGCTGACCTCGACGCGCTCCTCGAAACGGTTCTGCGCGAACATCCGGTAGCTGTTGGCGAAATCGGCCTCGATCGTTTCGTCGAGCCGCGCGACGACCCACGGCAGGAGTTCTATTTCGAGGCTCAGTTGAAGATCGCCCGCGATGCGAGCCTGCCGGTCCTGCTGCATGTCCGGCGTGCCATCGACCCGATATTGAAGCAGCTGCGGCGTTGTCCCGTGCCCGGCGGAATCGCCCATGCCTTCAACGGTAGCCGGCAGCAGGCCGACGAATTCATCAAGCTCGGTTTCAAGCTGGGCTTTGGCGGAGCGATGACCTTCCCGCGCGCCAGCCGCATTCGCGAACTCGCGGCGACACTGCCGCTCGATGCCATCGTGCTGGAGACGGATGCGCCGGATATTCCGCCCGAGTGGAGAGTCGGCGCCCGCAACACGCCGGATCAACTGCCGCGCATTGCACAAACGCTGGCCGACTTGCGTGGCATTGCAGTGCAGGAGGTTGCTGAGGCCACCACGGCCAATGCCGCCGCCGTGCTTCCCGGGCTGGCGCGGATTCACTAGAATTGACTATAGCTTCCCCCCCCCCAACCAACCTCAATCAGGAGCTACCTATGAGTACAAACATAACCCTGCGCGGCACCCCCGTTCGCGTTGATGGCGATCTTCCAGTTGCTGGAGCCAAGGCGCCGGACTTCAAACTGACCAGCGCGGCGCTGGCCGACGTTTCGCTCAAGGACTTTGCCGGCAAACGCAAGGTCTTGAACATCGTGCCCAGCCTCGACACGCCGACCTGCGCCACATCTGCGCGCAAGTTCAACGAATCGGCCAATGAACTGGCCAACACGACGGTTCTGGTGGTTTCGGCCGACCTGCCCTTTGCCGCAAAGCGCTTTTGCGAACTTGAAGGACTGAAGAACGTCGCCCACCTATCCACCTTCCGCCACCCGGAGTTTCTCAAGGCCTGGGGCGTCGCCATGGCTGATGGCCCGTTGGCTGGCCTTACCGCCCGTGCCGTGGTGGTGCTGGACGAGAACGACAAAGTGATTCACAGCGAAATGGTGCCGGAGATCGCACAGGAACCCAACTACGCCGCCGCACTCAAGGCGCTCGGCTAGTCCGGCGCGGCGCGTTGCCCTCCGCTACGGCGAGGAGAGCGTCTTTTTGCTCGACCGCCTTGTAGCGCAGTTGTTTCATCAGCGCCGACTCTTGAACGAAAAAAAACGGGAGCCGCGGCTCCCGTTCTTCTTAGCTTGTGGCGTCGCGGCTGGCGCGTTTGCGTTCGTGTTCCTTGAGGAAGCGTTTGCGCAGGCGGATCGACTTGGGCGTGATTTCGACCAGTTCGTCGTCGGCGATGAATTCAACGGCCGATTCGAGCGTCATCAGTATCGGCGGCACCAGGCGCACGGCTTCGTCGGTACCCGAGGAGCGCACGTTGGTCAGTTGCTTGCCCTTGATCGGGTTCACCACGAGGTCGTTGTCGCGGCTGTGGATGCCGATGATGATGCCTTCATACAGCGGGTCGCCGTGGCTGACGAACATCCGGCCGCGATCCTGCAATTTCCAGAGTGCATAGGCGACGGCGGTGCCGTCATCCTGCGAAATCAGCACGCCGTTGCGGCGTTCGGCCATGATGCCGGCCATCGGGCCGTAATCGTCGAAAATATGGCTGGCCATGCCGGTGCCGCGAGTCAGTGTCAGGAATTCGCCCTGAAAGCCGATCAGGCCGCGGGCCGGAATGCGGTATTCGAGCCGCACCCGGCCCTTGCCATCCGATTCCATGTTCAACAATTCGCCACGCCGACGGCCCAGTTCTTCCATGACGCCGCCCTGATTGTCGTTTTCGATATCGACGGTCAGCAGTTCATAAGGCTCGCACTTCTCGCCGTTGATTTCCTTGAACAGCACGCGCGGGCGTGACACCGCCAGTTCGTAGCCTTCGCGGCGCATGGTTTCGAGCAGTATGGTCAGGTGCAACTCGCCGCGGCCGGAGACCAGGAACACGTCGGCATCCTCGGTTTCCTCGACACGCAAGGCGACGTTGGACAGCAGTTCCTTTTGCAGTCGTTCGCGGATCTGGCGGCTGGTGACGTACTTGCCTTCCTTGCCGGCCAGAGGCGACGTGTTGACCTGGAAATTCATGGTCAGCGTCGGCTCGTCCACCACCAGCGGTGCCATGCCGACCGGTGCGGCCGGGTCGCAGATGGTGACGCCGATGCCAACCTGTTCGATGCCGGTCACCAGCACGATGTCGCCGGCTTCCGCTTCGGTAGCCTGTTCGCGCTCGAGACCGGTAAACATCATGATCTGGGCGATTTTCGACTTGCCCTTGTTTTCGTCCCCGTACATCACGGTGACTTCCTGGCCCGCCTTCATGCGACCCTGCTTGATGCGGCCGATGCCGATGCGGCCGACGTAGCTGTTGTAATCGATGGAACAAATCTGCAGTTGCAGCGGCTTGTCCGCATCGACGTCGGGCTGCGGCGTGTGCTGGATGATGGCCTCGTAGAGCGGGCGCATGTCGGTGCCGGGTTTGGTCGCATCGAGCATGGCGAAACCGTTCAGCGCCGAGGCAAAAACCACGGGGAAATCGAGTTGTTCTTCCGTTGCGCCGAGCTTGTCGAACAGGTCGAAGGTGTGGCTGATTACCCAGTCGGGCCGGGCGCCGGGGCGGTCGATCTTGTTGACCACCACGATCGGCTTCAGGCCCAGCGCCAGGGCCTTGCGCGTAACGAAACGGGTTTGCGGCATTGGCCCTTCGACGGCGTCAACCAGCAGCAGCACGCCATCGACCATCGACAGGACGCGCTCGACTTCGCCGCCGAAGTCGGCGTGTCCCGGCGTATCGACGATGTTGATGTGAACGCCTTCATAGTCGATGGCGCAGTTCTTCGACAAGATGGTGATCCCGCGTTCCTTTTCGAGATCGTTGGAATCCATTACCCGCTCGGTGACAGCCTGATGGGCGGCAAAGGTACCGGACTGACGGAGCAACTGGTCGACGAGGGTGGTCTTGCCGTGGTCAACGTGGGCGATAATGGCGATGTTTCTGAGGGCGCGGGACATAGTGGCGGTCGGAGTTGTTGCGGTGCGGAATAACCGACTATTATATCACGCTTGCCTTCGCGTTCCGATTGAATTTTCAGGGGATTTTTATGCTCGGCATCATCGGCGGCAGCGGCTTGACCCAACTGGCGAACCTCGACGTGTCGCACCGCGAGGTGGTGCGCACGCCCTACGGCGAGCCTTCGGGCCCGCTTACCTTTGGCCGCGTCGGCTGCCAGGATGTGGTTTTTGTCGCTCGTCACGGCTACGGACATACGATCCCGCCGCACCTGGTGAATTACCGCGCCAACATCTATGCCCTGGAGACGTCAGGCGTGACGCAAATCATCTCGGTGGCATCGGTCGGCGGCATTCGTGACGATCTCGGTCCCGGCGCTCTGGTCGCGCCGCACCAGATCATCGACTACACCTGGGGGCGCGAAATGACCTTCCAGTCAGGCGGTGGCGGCCCCGTGGTACACGTGGATTTCACCGAACCTTACGATGCAGCGGTACGCAAGCTGCTGCTCGATGTCTCGAGTCGGATCGGTGAGCAAGTGATCGATGGCGCGGTGTATGCCACCACGCAGGGGCCGCGGCTGGAAACAGCCGCCGAAATCGACCGCCTGCAAGGCGATGGCGCCGACATAGTCGGCATGACCGGCATGCCGGAGGCCGGGCTGGCGCGCGAGCTGGACCTACCCTATGCGGCGCTTTGCGTGGTCTCCAACTGGGCGGCGGGACGAGCCGATTCGACGCACAGTATCAAGTTCGACAGCCTCGAAGCGGTGCTGCATCTCGCCATGGCCCGCGTCCGGCGGATCATCGAAGGGATTTGCGCGGCATGATCCGCGAAGTCTTGCGTATGGGCGATCCGCGCCTGCTGCGCGTCGCGCAGCCGGTGACGCAGTTCTCTACGCCGCAGCTGGACGCCCTGTTGCAGGACATGCGCGACACCATGGCGCAGCTTGATGGCGCCGGGCTCGCCGCGCCGCAGATCGGAGTCGACCTGCGCGTGGTCATCTTCGGCAGCATCTCGAATCCCCGCTACCCGGACGCGCCGGTGGTACCCGCCACGGTGCTGATCAATCCGGAACTTGTGCCGCTTTCGGATGACGAGGAAGAAGGTTGGGAGGGTTGTCTTTCCGTGCCCGGCTTACGCGGCTGGGTGCCGCGCTGGCGGCACTTGCGGTACGCCGGCTGCGATGAAACCGGGCAACGTTTCGAGCGTACCGTGGATGGTTTTCACGCGCGGGTGGTGCAGCACGAGTGTGATCATCTGGACGGCGTCCTGTACCCCATGCGGGTGCGTGATTTCAGGCGCTTCGGCTTCATCGAGGAACTGTTCGACGGTCAGACTCCACCGCTGGCCGACTAGCTGCCTTTTCAAGTAGCTTTGGCGCGCTTGGCTTGCAGACGTTGCGCCGTCTTCTCGATGCCGACCGAGTCCTTGCCAGCATCGATGTGCGCGAGCAGCGGATCGCGGCAGGCCATCTCGATGTCATACAGCAGGTTGAGAGTCGAATGGACCCGGCAGTCGTATCCTTCTTTGGACGGGACGCTAGGCGCCAGGCGCTGCCTCGCCACGCAGGCGCGCCGCGCGGAGTCGCGCCTCGGTATAGCGGACGAGCGCCCGCGTTGCGCGCTCGCTGGAGCGGAAGACGCAGACGCCCTGTTCCATCAGCGTGTCGGCCATCGGGTCGAACAGCGGGCCGCCGTCAATGAAGCTGACGATGGGTTTCGGACAGGAGGCGACCAGCGCCGGCAGCGTCTGGGCGATGCTCTCCGGGCTATCGATGTCGAAGCCCTCCCGCGCGCTCTTCTTGAGCGACCTGACCATGGGCGAGGTCGGGTCGAGTCCGACGACCACGGAGTCGACGTCCGGCTCGGCGGCCATGGCCTCGGTGCACAGCAGGTGAACCTCGTCGTCCGCCCCCGGGTTGATATCGAACGGGTTCCTGACTTCCATCAGCGCATCGAGCTTCTTGGTTTTCAGGATCGCCACCAGACGTTCCCGAGTCGATGGCCCGATCGCGGCCAGGGACATGGAGAAGTCGCCGACCTGGATGCTGTCGCCGATGGCCACCGTGTCGTAGCCCGCGCCGGCCAAGGCGCCGAGTCGCTTGCCACTGACGACCTTCTTACTCAGGCAGTCCGCGATGTAGTACAGGTCGCTGAACTCGCTGACGTCGCTCGCGAACCCACGGGCCAGGGGCTGAACGGTAGGACAAGCACACTGAACAGCGTTTTGCACAGAAGACCTGACTTACCAGATTTGATGGTTTCTGCGCTAATCTTATATCTCAATCTATGCGCTTTCAGCTTTTAAAAG
>JANXRC010000286.1 GCA_025353195.1 Rhodocyclaceae bacterium | reverse complement strand
GTTCACGCTGCGCCTGACGCTGGTGGCGATGAGCGGCGGCATCGTCATCGGCACCCTGCTGGCACTGGCGCGGCTGTCGCCGATCGCGCCGCTGGCGCGCATCGCCGGCGCCTATGTGGACCTGATGCGCTCGATCCCGCTGGTGCTGGTAATCCTCTGGTTCTTCCTCGTCATCCCCTTCATCACCGGCGCGCCGGTCGGCGCCGAGACTTCGGCGATCATCACCTTCACCGCCTTCGAGGCGGCCTTCTATTGCGAGATCATGCGCTCGGGCATCCAGAGCGTGCCGCGCGGCCAGGTAGCCGCCGCCCAGGCGCTGGGCCTCGGGCGGGCGCAAACCATGATTCATGTGATACTGCCGCAAGCCGTGAGAAACATGATCCCGGTGCTGCTGACACAAACCATCGTGTTGTTTCAAGACACCTCGCTGGTGTATGCCATCGGCGCCAAGGACATGCTAAAGGCGGCCGACGTCGTCGGCAAGAACTACAACCGGCCGGTGGAAATGATCGTGCTCTCGGCGCTGATCTATTTCGCCGTCTGCTTCAGCCTGTCGCTGGCCGTGAAACAATTGCAAAAACGTGTTGCCATAATTCGCTAGGAAGCTTCAGCAGGAATCATGATCGAAATCCGCAATCTCTCGAAATGGTACGGCCAGACCCAGGTGCTGAATGACTGCAGCACCCATGTCGCCAAGGGCGAAGTGGTGGTGGTCTGCGGCCCGTCGGGCTCCGGCAAGTCCACCCTGATCAAGTGCGTGAACGGCCTGGAGCCTTTCCCGCAGGGGACGATCACGGTCGATGGCGTTTCGGTGGGCGACCCGAAAACCGATCTGCCGCGTTTGCGCGCGCGCGTCGGCATGGTGTTCCAGCACTTCGAACTGTTTCCGCACATGAGCGTCGAGCAGAACCTCGCGCTGGCGCAGATCAAGGTGCTCGGCCGCAGCAGGGAGGAGGCCGCTGCACGAGGCGTCGTGCTGCTCGACCGGGTCGGCCTGCGCGAGCACGCCGCCAAGTTTCCCGGACAGCTTTCAGGCGGGCAGCAGCAGCGCGTGGCAATTGCCCGCGCCCTGGCGATGGACCCGATCTGCCTGCTGTTCGATGAACCCACTTCAGCGCTCGACCCGGAAATGATCGGCGAAGTGCTCGATGTGATGGTCGAACTGGCGCGGACCGGCATGACCATGATGTGCGTCACCCACGAGATGGGCTTTGCGCGCAAGGTGGCGAAGCGCGTGGTCTTCATGGATCACGGCGAAATTGTCGAAGATGCTCCGACCGCGCAGTTCTTCGACGCCCCGGCCAGCGAGCGGGCCAAGACCTTTCTCGCCCGCATCCTCCACCACTGACAGGCGCGCGCTCATGAATCAATTCAGCCCGGATAAGGACCAGCCGCTGCGCGAGGATATTCGCCTGCTCGGCCGCCTGCTCGGCGACACCGTGCGCGAGCAGGAAGGCGTCGCACTATTCGAGCGCATTGAGAAGATCCGCAAGTCGGCCCTGCGCTTTCACCGCGATGCCGACCCGGCCGCGCGCAACGAGATGGAGGCCTTGCTGCACGACATGCCGCGCGAGCGCAGCAACCTGGTGGTACGCGCCTTCAGCTTCTTCTCGCACCTGGCCAACATCGCCGAAGACCAGCACCACATCCGCCGCGCGCGAGCCCATGCCCGCGCCGGCTCACCGCCGCGCGAAGGCAGCCTGGCCTTTTCGCTGCAACGCGCGCTCGCCGTCGGCATCGGCGCCGAGCAGCTCGGCAAATTCTTCGCCAACGCCCAGGTGCGGCCGGTGCTGACCGCGCACCCGACCGAGGTGCAGCGCAAGAGCATTCTCGATTGCCAGTGGAAGGTTTCGAGCCTGCTCGACGAGCGCGACCGCACCCAGCTTTCGCCGCAGGAGCAAGCCGAACACGCCGAAGCGCTGCGCCGCGCCGTGTTGCGCCTGTGGCAGACGCGCATGCTGCGGCGGGCCAAGCTCTCGGTGATGGACGAGGTCACCAATGCGCTGTCCTTCTACGACACCACCTTCCTGCGCGAACTGCCGCGCCTGTACAACACGCTGGAAGACCACCTCGCCGCCGGCGTCCCGGGCTGGAAGCTGGCCGGGCTGCCGCCCTTCCTGCGCCCGGGCTCCTGGATCGGCGGCGACCGCGACGGCAATCCCTTCGTCACCGCCGAAGTGCTGACGAACGCCATGCGCGCGCAAAGCAGCAAGGCCATCGGCTATCTGCTGGAACAACTGCACAAGCTGGGTGCGGAACTGTCGACCACGACCTCGCTGATCTCGGTGCCCGACGTCGAGCTGATGAAACTGGCCGAACAGTCGCCCGACCGCAGCCCGCACCGCCTCGACGAGCCCTATCGCCGCGCCATCACCGGCTTCTACGCGCGGCTGGCGGCGACCGCCCTTCAGCTCGACAATCTCGAGGCACCACGCCACGCCGTTGCCGAGGCCGAACCCTATGCCACGGCCGCCGAGCTTGCCGCCGATCTCGACGTGCTGCACCGGTCCCTCATCAGCCACAAGTCGGGCCTGCTCGGGCGCGGTCGCCTGCGCCGTCTGCGCCATGCCGTAGGCATTTTCGGTTTCCACCTCGCCCCCCTTGACCTGCGCCAGAACTCGGACGTGCATGCGCGCACGGTGGCCGAGCTGCTGGGCATCGCCCGCCCGGGAACCGACTATCTGGCGCTCGACGAAAATGCGCGTATCGCGCTGTTGCTGGAAGAGCTGGCGACGCCGCGGCCACTGGCGGCGCCCGGTATCGGTTACTCGGACGAAACCCGCGGCGAACTGGCGATCTTCCACACCGCCCGCAGCATTCACCAGCGTTACGGCAAAGCCGCCATCGAGAACGTCATCATCTCCAAGACCGATGGCGTTTCGGACATCCTCGAAGTCGCCGTGCTGTTGAAGGAGGTCGGCCTGCTGCGCCCGCTGGAGCACGCGCTCGACGTGAACATCGTGCCGCTGTTCGAAACCATCGGCGATCTGGCCAACGCCGGCGCCGTGATGAACCGACTGCTGGCGATCCCGCTCTACAACCGGCTGCTCGGCTCGCGCCAGGTGTTGCAGGAGGTCATGCTCGGCTATTCCGACAGCAACAAGGACGGTGGCTTCCTGACCTCGGGCTGGTCGCTGTATCGCGCCGAAGTCACGCTGACCGAGGTCTTCGCCCGCCATGGCATAACCCTGCGCCTGTTCCACGGCCGCGGCGGCTCGGTCGGTCGCGGCGGCGGGCCGAGCTATCAGGCCATCCTGGCGCAACCGCAAGGCGCGGTACAGGGCCAGATCCGCATTACCGAACAGGGCGAAGTGATCGCCTCGAAATACGCCAACCCGGAACTCGGCCGGCGCAACCTGGAGATCCTCGCTGCCGCGACGCTCGAAGCCACGCTGCTGGCGCACCAGCACGATTCGCCGCGTCCGGAATTCCTCGCCGCGATGGAGGAGCTTTCGGCCACGGCCTTTGCCGCCTACCGCCGGATGGTCTACGAGACTCCGGGCTTCGAGCAGTATTTCTGGGAATCCACCGTCATCGCCGAAATCGCCGCACTCAACATCGGCAGCCGGCCGGCCTCGCGCAAGAAGACCACGGCCATCGAGGATCTGCGCGCGATCCCCTGGGTGTTCTCCTGGGCCCAGTGCCGCCTGATGCTGCCGGGCTGGTTCGGCTTCGGCGCGGCGATCGCGGCCTGGCGGGAAAAGCACGGCGCAGCGGGAATGGCGCTGCTCGCCGAGATGAATCGCGAGTGGGGCTTTTTCCGCGCCCTGCTGTCGAACATGGACATGGTGCTGGGCAAGAGCGACATTGCGATTGCGGAACGCTACTCGCAGCTGGTGACGGACGAAAACCTGCGCAACGCCATCTTCCCACGCCTCAAGGCGGAGTGGCAGGCTGCCATCGACGGGCTGCTGGCAATCACCGGGCAAAACGAACTGCTCGACGGCAACCCGCTGCTGAAGCGCTCGATTCGCAACCGTTTTCCATATCTCGATCCGCTCAATCACATCCAGATCGAACTGCTGCGCCGCCACCGCTCCGGCGAGACCGACCAGCGCGTACAGCGTGGCATTCACCTGACCATCAACGGCATTGCGGCGGGCCTGCGCAACAGCGGCTGATTGCGGCGGCCGGCTCCGCCGCTAATCGGTGTACTGCTTTCCCCCGTAGCGCGTGACGCCGATCAGGATGCGCACCAGACTGTAGGCAGCGGCATCGGCGAGCTGCGTCAGCCACGAACGGCGGCGGTAATCCTCGACCCGAATCTCCCTGGCGGCGCCTTCGATGGCAGCCTCGAGGCTGGCCCGCAGCTCGCCGGCGAAGGCGGCATCGCGCACCACCACGTTGGCTTCACGTGTCAGCAGCAGGCTGAAGGGGTCAATGTTGGACGAGCCGACGGTCGCCCAGTCGCGGTCGATCACCGCTACCTTGGCATGCAGAAAGCCTTTCTCGTATTCGAAAACGCGGACGCCCGCCGCCAGCATCCGACCGTAGAGCGACTGCGTCGCATAGTGCTGCAAGACATACTCGACGCGGCCCTGCAGCAGCAGTTTGACGTTCACGCCGCGCTTGGCCGCGGCCAGCAGGGCCTTGCGAAAGCGCCGGCCCGGAAGAAAATAGGCGCTGGCGATCACGATCTCGCGCCGGGCAGAATAGATGGCTCTCAGATACGCGTGCTCGATGTCACGCCGGTGGCGCAGGTTGTCGCGAATCAGCAAGGCAGCCTGTGTCGTGCCGCGGATGGCCGGCACCACCGGCAGCACGGCCGGCGGCGGCGGACGGTGCCCGAGGCGTGCCCAGCGCACCAGTCGCCAGACATGCCGCATGTGGTCATGGATGCGTGTCACCAGCGGACCCTCGACGCATACCGCGTAATCGAAACGCGCCGATTCCGCTTTGCCGCCGTCAAGATCATCCAGAACATTGATGCCGCCGACGAAGGCCACGTTGCCGTCGACCACCGCAAGCTTGCGATGCAACCGGCGCAGGCGATGGCGCCGGAGGCGGGTTTGTCCCACCTCCGGCCGATAGGTCATCACCTCGACGCCGCCGGCTTCCAGCACTGCCCCGAGGCCCGCGGCAAACTCGCGGGCGCCGAAACCGTCTACCAGTACGCGCACGGCGGCTCCGCGTTTGGCGGCACGGGACAGCGCGGCGGCGACCAGGCGTCCGGTGCTGTCGTTGGCGAAAATATAGGCTTCGAGATGCACCTCATAGATGGCCGCGTCGATCGCGGCAATCAAAGCGGGGAAGTACTCGGCTCCCGATTCGAGCAGTTGCAGGCGGTTGCCGCCAAGAAAGTGATGCGACTCGGCGTCCGGCCTGGCGGCGCTCACGGCTAGGGAATCCTGACTTGAAATTCGGCGCAAAGCACGGCGTGATCGGAGATGGTCGACCACGGCCGCCCGGCATGAACCTGCGCGTCGACGACTTGCAGGCCGCGCTGGTAAATGCGATCGAGGCGGAACATGGGCAGTGCAGCGGGGTAACTGCGCGACGGCCGCTGGGCTGCGCCGGCAAACACCTCGACCAGGCCAAGGCGCTCCGCCAGCAGATCATCCGCGCGATTGCGCCAGTCGTTGAAGTCGCCCGCGATCAGCAGCGGTGCATCGGCTGGCACCATGTCTTCGATGCGATTGGCCAGCGCGTCCAGCTGCATCCGCCGCGAGCGCGCAAACAGCGACAGATGAACGCAAACGCAATGCAGCGGATGCGCCAGTTGCGGCAACGCGACGGCGCAGTGCAACAGCCCGCGCCTGTCAAAACGCAGGTGCGTTACGTCCTGATTGTGTTCGTTCAGGATGGGAAACCGCGAGAGGATCGCATTGCCGTGATGGCCATGGTCGTAAACCATGTTGCGGCCGTAGGAGTGGTTCTTCCAGACGTCCTCGGCGAGAAATTCGTGTTGCGGCAATGACGGCCAGTCCGGAAGGTGTTCGACGTGTCCAAGATGCAAGCCCTGCACTTCCTGCAGGAAGACAATGTCGGCCGACAACTCGCGCAAGCGGTCACGCAGTTCATGCACCATCATGCGGCGATTGAACTGCGAAAATCCCTTGTGAATATTCCAGGTGGCGATGGAGAGCGCGGTGGGTGTCGTCGCCTTGGAGCGCTTGCTCATGATACGGCGAGCATGCGCTCCAGCGCTATCTTGGCCAGCACGGCTTCGTGTGGCGGCACCTTGATCTGATTGACGACGCGGCCTTCGACCAGATTTTCCAGGGTCCACGCCAGATGCTGCGGATCGATGCGCTGCATGGTCGAGCACATGCAGATGGTGCTGGCCATGAATTGCACGGTCTTGCCTTCGTGTGCCACTTCCTTGGCTAACCGCTCGACCAAATTGAGCTCGGTACCGACCAGCCAGCGGGTGTTGGGCGGTCCCGCCTTGACGGTGTTGAGAATGGTTTCCGTGCTGCCGATGTAGTCGGACTGCTTGCAGACCTCGAAGCTGCATTCAGGGTGCGAAATGACAATGCCATCCGGATGCTGGTTGCGGAACTTGATGATGTCCTTGGGCTGGAACATCTGGTGCACCGAACAGTAGCCGTGCCAGAGGATGATCTTGGCCTTTTCGATCTGCTCCCGCGTCAGCCCCCCCTGTTCCAGGTCCGGGTTCCAGATCACCATCTGGTC
>JANXRC010000271.1 GCA_025353195.1 Rhodocyclaceae bacterium | reverse complement strand
TTGGCGGCCTCGATGACGGCGCGATAGCCGGCGACGCCGGCCTGGGAGGTCAGGGCGTCCATCTTCTGGGCGCGGGAGAGCGTGCGCGGCAGCGAGTCGATGGCCAGCACGGTCGCCTTCTTGGCGGCGAGCTGCTTCATCAAATCCGGATTTTGCGCCGGCCAGATGAAGTCGATCAAGGTGCCGCCCTCACGCATCAAGCCGACCTCGTCCGTCGTCGGCACGCTTACCTTGAAAACGATGTCGGAGGCCGCCCACAATTTGGCCGCCCCATCGATCACTTCGGCGCCGGCGGCGCGATACGTTTCGTCACTGAAATTCGCCGCGTCCCCGGCGCCGGATTCGACGGCCACCTTGAAACCCAGCTTGATGAGTTTTTCGACGACTTCGGGTACCGTAGCAACACGTTTTTCGCCCGCTAGCGTTTCCCGGGGGACTCCAATTGTCAGCGCCATGATTCTCCCATTCGCATATTTCGCAGATTCACTGATACTCCGATTCACGAACGTATCTTGTTTTCGGTCTCGTCCGTACCTGATGCACGGCCCTGCCACGCAGAAGTCGTGCCGGCGGTATGATACGCTTTCCGTATCAATCCATTTGATCGAGATCAAGCTTTCTTCAATCGCCGGACATGACGATTTCCAAGCCACACCGCACCCGCGCACGCGCCGCCAAACGCCTGTCGGCCGCCGCCAAGGTGGGCTTGCCGCCGGGCGCGCTGATCCATCTGGGCGAACGCAAGACCGAGCAGCCGACGATTACCCTGATCGAGTACAGCGACACCGAACTTGTCGAGTACTGCTTCACGTCGATCGAGGAGGCCAAGGCCTACACGCCGCGACTGCCGGTACTCTGGCTCAACCTGCACGGCCTGCACGAGCCCGAAGTGATGGCGGAAATCGGTCGCCGCTTCAAACTGCATCCACTGGTGCTGGAAGACATTCTCAACACCAATCAGCGGCCCAAGGTCGATGACTATGGCGACTACCTGTTCATGGTCGCCCGCTTTTTCGAGATCGACAGCGACAGCCACCAGATCAATTCCGATCAGGTCAGCCTGATCCTCGGCCGCGACTTCGTCCTGACCTTCCAGGAGCGCCCCAGCGGCCGCTTCGATCCCGTGCGCGAACGGCTGCGCCAGGATCGCGGCCAGATTCGCAAACTGGGCGCCGACTACCTGGCCTATTCGCTGCTCGACGCCATCGTCGACCGCTATTTCACGATTCTGGAGGACATCGGCGAGCGCACCGAGGAGCTCGAGAACATGATGCTGGATCGACCCAAGCCGGGCTCGTTGCAGGAAGTGCACCAGTTGAAGCGCGAAACGCTGACACTGCGCCGCTCGATCTGGCCCCTGCGTGAAGTCATCAACAGCCTGACCCGCGCCGACGATCGCTTTTTCCGTGCGGAAACCCGCCCCTACCTGCGGGACATCTACGACCACACGGTACACGCCATCGAATCGCTGGAAGCCAACCGCGACGTGATCGGAGGCATGCTCGACATCTACCTGTCCGCGGTCAGCAACCGGGTCAATCAGGAGGTCAGGGCGCTCACCGTGGTCGCCATCATCTTCATGCCGGCGACGCTGATCTCGGGCATCTTCGGCATGAACTTCAAAGTCATGCCACCGCTGGATTGGCCCAACGGATTCCTGATCGCTCTCGGCCTGATGGCGGCGGTGGCCACTACGCTGAGCGTTGTCTTCTGGCGGCGGCGCTGGCTGGAATGAGCCCCGCCAGATCAAGAGTCGGCGTTGGCGAGACGGCGCTCAGAAGCCGCGGACGTCCCTGACGAGAATCGGGCTGATCGTCGCGAAATCAGCCTGATTGGCGCCCCGCGCGGCCAC
>JANXRC010000243.1 GCA_025353195.1 Rhodocyclaceae bacterium | reverse complement strand
ACCGCGGATTTCCTGAATGCTCAAAGCCTGCGGCTGGCCGCAGTCGGCAGGCATGGCTTTGCCGTCCGGGCCGCGAATCATGGTCTGGGTCGCCGCCGGCTTGATCGACGCGCCTGCCGGGGCGCTGCCATCGGCATGCAGTGCGGCATGCGCGACGCGGCCGCAATGCCATATCTGGGCGAACATCCTGCCACCCGCGGCATGCACGGCATCGGTAACCGGCTTCCAGCCCGCAGCCTGCGCCTCGTTCCACAGAGCCGGTGTGTTGAGGTAGCCGCGGGCACGATCAGACACCGGTGCGCCCTCGGAAATGATCAGGCCGGCGCCTGCGCGCTGCCGGTAATACTCGACCATCAGGTCGTTTGGCACGGCATCCCGATGGTCGGCGCGGCAGCGGGTCATCGGTGCCATGACGATGCGATTGGCAAGAGCAAGGGCTGGATTGGAGAAGGCGTCGAAGATCATGTGGATACATTGAACCAATGCAAAACGACGATTCTACCCAAGGGACAGCTTATGTCCTCGCGCGCTGGCGCCGGTGCCGGCAACCATTCGGATAGAATTCGACGAGCATTCCAACCGGATCGTGCCGTGCCGCGCATTTCCGTCCTTCTGTTCCTGTTGTGCTGTTGGTTGTGCCCTTTCGGCGCAAGCATTGCCGCGGTACGCTTGACGCCGGGCGTGACGTCGCTCGCACTTGCGGCAGAAGCCGCCGTGCTGGAAGACCCGAGTGGCCGCTTGTCGCTGGCCGATGTTCAGCGCCGTGGCGCCGATTTCAGACCCTCGCAGTTGCAGGGCGACGCAGCGATCAACTTCGGCTATTCCTCCTCTGCCTGGTGGCTGCGTTTCACGGTCGAGGCAGACCCGGCCGTGCCGCGCGACTGGTTGCTGGAGGTAGCTTTTCCGACGCTGGACAGCGTCGAATACTTTGGCTCCGGCGGCGAACATCTGAGCGCTGGCGACCATCTACCCTTTGCTGCGCGGCCACTGCCGCATCGCAACTTTGCATTTCCCCTGCATCTGAGTGAATCTGGCGCAAGCACGGTCTGGCTGCGGGTCGCGTCCGAAGGCACACTGACCATTCCGTTGCGTCTATGGCAGACCGATGAATTCTGGAAGGAATCACTCACCAGCTATTCCGTGCTTGCGGTCTATTTCGGCATGTTGCTGGCGCTTGCCATGTACAACCTGCTGTTATGGCTTTCGCTGCGCGACCAGACCTATCTCACCTATGTTCTGTTTGCAACCAGCATGGCGGTGGGACAGCTTTCATTCAATGGGCTGGGCAACCAGTTCCTCTGGCCCGACTGGCCGGCATGGGGCCATTTTGCCTACACCGGAGGATTCGCTGCGGCCGGTTTGTTCGGTGCGGTGTTTACCCGCGGATTCCTGCACACGCGGCGCAACGTGCCGCGTCTTGACGGCGCGGTGACGGGCCTCGCTGCGCTGTTTGCCATCTGCATGGTGGTGCCCCTGATTGCGCCCTATCGTCTGGCGGCCATTCTGGTTTCGCTCACCG
The DNA here is from genome assembly GCA_025353195.1 of Rhodocyclaceae bacterium. Taxonomy (GTDB): domain Bacteria; phylum Pseudomonadota; class Gammaproteobacteria; order Burkholderiales; family Rhodocyclaceae; genus Sulfuritalea. The sequence continues at coordinate 19,874 of JANXRC010000243.1, read as the reverse complement.
GCGTTACGTTTTCCATGGTGGCGGTGCTTGCCGGGCTTCGGTGCTGGCGGAACGGCCAACCCGGCGCACGTACCTTTCTTCTGGCGTGGACATTGCTCCTGCTGGGCGTCGCCGTTGTCGGCCTGCGCAACCTGAATCTCCTGCCAACCAATTTCTTCAGCTTCTATGCCTTGCAGATTGGCTCTGCACTGGAGATGCTGCTGCTGTCTTTCGCCCTGGCCGATCGCATCAACGGCCTGCGGCACGAGAAGGACGCGGCGCAGAGCGAGGCGCTGGCTACCAAACAGCAGTTGGTCGGCGCCTTGCAACGTTCCGAGGCCAGTCTCGAGCGGCGCGTCACGGAGCGCACCGGGGAGCTGGAGGCGGCCAATGCCCAGCTGCGCGAGAACGAGCGCCAGCTGCAGGCGCTGGCCCATACCGATACGCTGACGGGTCTTGCCAACCGGCTGCTGTTCGACGCCCGCTTGCAGCAGTCGATGCAGCTGGCGCGGCGCAGTCACGGGCAGATCGCGGTATTGCTGGTCGATCTCGATCACTTCAAAGCGGTCAACGACAGCTACGGCCACGCCATCGGCGACGAGGTCCTGCGCAGCATGGCAGATCGCTTCCGGGCGACGGTGCGCGAGGTTGATACGGTGGCCCGGCTGGGCGGCGATGAATTCGCGATCGTATTGACCGGCCTCAGCAGCGGCGCAGACGCAGAACACATGGCGCAGAAAGTCGTTACCAATCTCGGCCAACCGATGCGCGTGCTTGGGGTGCCGTTGGAAATCGGCGTTAGCATTGGCATTGCACTGTTCTCCAGCGGAGATCTGTCACCCGCTGAATTGCTGCGTCGCGCGGATCAGGCGATGTATGCGGCAAAGGATGCCGGCCGCGGGTGTTATCGGGTGTTCGCGTAGCGCCTGTTTTCGCAGGAACAGGCGCTCAGGCCAACCGCGCGAAAGCTTCTATCACCTCTGGTGGCGCTTGTACCAGTTCGATCAGGACGCCTTCACCGGCGATCGGAAACTGATCGTTGGCCTTGGGATGCAGGAAGGTGATGTCGAAGCCTGCGGCGCCCTTGCGGATGCCGCCCGGAGCGAAGCGCACACCCTGCGCCGCCAGCCATTCCATGGCAGCCGGCAGGTCGTCGATCCAGAGGCCGACGTGATTGAGCGGTGGCTCGTGCACCGCGGGCCTTTTTGCCGGATCGAGCGGCTGCATCAGGTCGACTTCCACCTTGAACGGGCCGCTGCCCATCGCAGTAATGTCCTCGTCCACGTTCTCGCGCTCACTGACGAAGTTGCCGGTTACGGCAAGGCCGAACATCTCGACCCAGAGTTTCCGGAGACGTTGCTTGGAGGGACCGCCGATCGCGATCTGCTGAATCCCGAGCACCTTGAACGGGCGCGCGCAGGGCTGTGGAGTCATTGACGAACCCGCGGCGTCAGAAAATCGTACTGTGTCGCGGACCGCTCTTCAATGCGGCTTCCCGATACTTTCGCGTATGCATGCCAGCAGGTCGTCTTCGTCGTAGGGTTTGCCCAGATAGTGATTCACGCCGATTTCGGCCGCATGCTGGCGGTGCTTGTCGGCGGTACGCGAAGTGATCATGATGATCGGAATATGTTTCAGTCGCTTGTCGGCGCGGATGTTGCGCGCCAGATCGAAGCCATCCATGCGCGGCATTTCGATGTCCAGCAGCATCACGTCAGGGATCACTTCGCCCAACTGCTCCAGGGCATCGACGCCATCCTTGGCCGTGAGCACGTTGTAGCCATGACGCGCGAGCAGGCGTCCGGCGATCTTGCGCACGGTGAGCGAATCGTCGACCACCATCACGGAGGCAGAGGTGGCGGCGGTGGCGGGGGTGACAGTCACGGGGGTGACGGTCGCAGCCTGAATCTCCGCCGGGGCGGCTACCACTTGCACCGGGGCGCTCAGGCGCTCGGTGGCACGGGCTGCCAGAGCGACGGGGTTGATGATCAGCGCAACCTCGCCATTGCCCAGCACCGTGGCCCCCGCCAGGCCCGGTACGCGTGCCAGTTGCGGCCCCACGGCCTTGACCACGATTTCCTGGTTGCCGGAAAGGCTATCGACTTCCAGCGCGACGCGTTCAGTGCCGCCCTTGATCAACAGGATCCAGTGTCGCCGCCCCGGCGGCGGAGTGGCATTCTTTTCGCCCAGCAAAGCCGGAAGATAGTGGTAGGGATAGCGGTTTCCGAGCCACTCGGTGCCGCCCGAGCTGCGCACTTGTGCCGCAGACTCGGGCTTGTGCTCAGTGGCCTGCTCGATCATCGAGGACGGAAGTGCGTAGCGGCGATTGCCGGCGGTAATCAGCACCGCCTGCGTTACGGCCAGCGTAAGCGGCAGATAGATACGGAATGTGGCGCCGCGGCCGGTGGCGGATGCGACTTCCATGCGACCACCCAGACTCGCGGTCTCGCTCTTCACGACATCCATGCCGACGCCCCGGCCGGCGAGGGCGGTGATTTCCTCGGCGGTGGAGAATCCAGGCTGCAGGATAAGTTGCGTCAAGGTCGCTTCGTCGATTCCCGCATCGGGTGCTATCAGGCCGCGCTCGATGCCGCGCTGGCGAATTCGTTCGAAGTTGAGACCGGCGCCATCGTCGGTGATCGCGAGCATGATTTCATTGCCTTCCTGCGCCAGCGAAAGCACGATCTGGCCAATCGCCTCCTTGCCGGCTGCCGCTCGCGTGGCAGGGTCTTCGATGCCATGAGCGACGGAGTTGCGCAGCACGTGCTCGAGCGGGCCGCCCATCTTGTCCAGTACCGAGCGGTCAAGCTCGGTCTGGCCGTGACGGATGTCGAGGTTGACGCGTTTTCCGGAATCCTTGGCCGCCTGCCGCACTACCCGATGCAGACGCTCGGCCAGACTTTCGAAGGGCACCATGCGCACACCCATCATGCGCTGCGACAGTTCGCGGGAGAGGCGCGCCTGGGCGGCCACGGCAGCATCGGCATGGTCGAGGTTGCGCAACAGGTTCTGCTGCACGGCGGCGACGTCGCTCACGCTCTCGGCCATCATCCGCGTCACTTCCTGGAAGCGGGTGAAGCGGTCGAATTCCAGCGGATCGAACTGCTGCGAGCGTTCGCTTGCCAGCGCTTGCTGTGACTGCATCTGCAACTCGGCCTGGATCTCGACTTCGCGCAGTTGCTTGCGCAGGCGAATGACGTTTTCCGTAAGCTCCAGCAGCGAGGTCTTCAGCGCCAGCAGCTCGCCTTCGATCCGGCCGCGGGCGATGGCGATCTCACCGGCTTCGTTGACCAGTTGGTCGACCAGGTCCGCGCGCACCCGAAGATGCACCTGCGGCGTGGGCACGAAGGGCGCGGCGGGCCCGGCTTCCGCGGCGCCGGGAGCCTGTTCTTCCTTCACGGCGACTGCGCCGTGTTCGAATTGTGGCAGTTCGGGCACATGCGTTTCGACGGAAACGTCAAGGCCCATAGCACGGTGCGGCTGTTCCGGTGCTGGTCGGGCCGCCTGGGGATTGCGCAGATGCTCGATCAGCATCGCGGTGCGGTCATAGGAGGTTTCCAGGCCGTCGATGATGGCCGGCTGTGCCGATTTCATGGCAGTAGCCTGATCGACGCGGTCTTCCATCGAGTGCAGCAGTTCGCCGCAGCCCATGGCGCCGGCCATCCGCGCGCTGCCCTTGAGCGTGTGCAGGGCGCGCTGGAGCGTGCGGGAAATTTCGGCGTTGGTCGGCGCTGCCCGCCAATCGCGCAGGGCCTCGCCGATCTCCCGCATCAGATCCACGCTTTCCTCAAGGAACAGCGGCAGTACCTGCGGATCGATTTCGTCTTCAAGGCGTGCCGCGCGGCGCTCAGCGGCCGTCATGGTTATTTCCGGCAAAACCGGTGCAGCGGGTTCGACGGCGGGTGCGACAGGTTCCACCACGGGTGCGGTAGGCTCGACCACCGGGGCGGCAGGTTCCACCACCGGGGCGGCAGACGGCATCATCGCATTCAGTTCGGCGGTGAGATCGGCCTCCTCGCTCGGCATGCGCCGCTCTGCGACTGCGCCCAGCAAGCCTTCGAGGGCACCGGCGCAACGGGCGAAAATGAAGCGCTGCCCTTCGCTCGGGGTTTGTTCCAATAGCGACAAGCGTACCAGCGCATCCTCGAGCGCGCGGGCCAGGGTCGCAATCGGCATGAAGCCCGTAGCGGCTGAAATGCTGGCCGTGGTATGCGCGGCGCGGATTACCTCATTGCCGGGCACCTCTTCGAGACCAAGATTGGCTTGCAACGTAGCGATGTGGTCGCGGGTTTCGTCGAGATAGAGATTGTAGAGTGTGGGGGTCAGCTCCAAGGCACCGACACGAACCGGAGGAGGTGCGGGGAACGACACCACCTCGGCCGAAGGCCGAATCTCTGCTGCGACTTCCTGCGGAGGCGCTTCTACGGGAGGCGCTTCTACAATAGTCGGTGCTGGCGGCACGGCGATTCCGATGTCGGCATCTTCGGCCCCGCCCAAGGCCTGGCAGCGACGGACCAATTCGGCATCGCTGAGGTGGCGGCTGCCGCCGGCCTCGAGGTGCACGACCCAGACCTTGAAAATGTCTGCGGCACGATCCAGCATTGAGAGCAGCGCGGGTGTGGCGGCGCGTGCCTCGTGCAACCAGCCGTTGAGCACCTGCTCCACTTCCCAGGCGGTTTCGCCCAGATCGGCGAGGCCGACCATGCGGCCGCTGCCCTTCAGGGTATGGAAGCTGCGGCGCAGGGTGACGAGCGAGTCCTGGTTGTTCGGCGAGGCATGCAGCAGGGGCAGATGCTCGTTGATGGTGGCCAGCACTTCGTGGGCTTCTTCGAGGAAAATGGCAAGCAGTTCTGCGTCGAGATCTTCCTCGCTGGCATCCACCAGTCGCGTGGCCTCGGCCGACGGGGCCGGTGTTTCGACGGCCACCACCGGTGGCGGTTCCGGCGGGGGCTCGGAGAGGGCCGCAAAGCCTTCCACTTCGAACTCCGGCAGCGTTTCCTCAGGCGGCTGCTCGGCCTCGGCAATGAGTTCCGGCACCGGGGCCTCGGCGGCGAGTTCCTCTTCCCGAGTTGTCGGGGGCGGCGTCACAGCCGCCGGCGCAACAGCTTCGGGCTCCTCCTGGACCGGACGAGCGGCGGACGGCGGTTCCAGGATGGCGTCGATGTCGCCAACACCATTCTGCAACTGCGCGACGAAAAAGCCCAATGCCGAAAGCTTCTTCGCCACTTCTTCGAAGTCGCCGGCTTGCGGAGTAAAGCCAGGCTCGCCGAACTGCTCGATCGCGTTCGCGCATTCGCCGAGTATGGTGTTGGCACGGTCTTGACCGAGCACCATCAATGCGCCCTGAATCTGCCGAATGGGCTGCTTGAGCGTGCTCAGGGTGCTCTGCCGCGAGGTGTCGCGGAAGAAGGCGTCCAGCGTCTGTTCTATGGCGCCCAGATTGGACTTGATTTCGCGTGCCACCGACTCGAGCAGCAGCCGTTCCTGTGCACGGCGTGACATGGCGTCGAGATGCGGCAACTCCATCATGCCGAGTTCTTCGCCGCGCCCGATCGCGGCCAGACGGCTGGCAACGGTATCAGCAGAGCGTGCGAAGTCGGCATCGAGCGACTGGAAGTTTTCCAGTGCGGATTCGGCGAGCAGGAGTGCTGTGGCTATCTCCAGCGCCATCCCCTCGTTATGTCGGGTTGGATCCTGACGCAACCGGTTGGTCTGTTCGAGAATCGCCGCGGTCAGCCGCGTGTAGTCAGGCTGACCTGTGGCGGCGCCTTCTGCGGCGATCTTCGCGACGCATTCGTGGAAAGGCGGCAGTGCGGCAGCTGTACCGGCGCAAAGGCGGTTCCAGTCGTCCTTTGCAGCTGCCAGCAATTCGCGCAAACGGCGGACGTGGGGCAGCAGCCTTTCCGTCTCAGAGGGCGTCGCTGTAGGCACCATGCCATCCAGACGGTAGGCGGCGCGTACGATGGCCAGCGCCTCGCCGCCCGCTGTTGCGCAGGCAGCCAGATACAGCGCCTCGCGCAATAGTTGTTCATTTGGTTCGGTCTGACCTTCGATGAGCCTCTTGATCTGCCCGCCGAGGCGCATGGCAAATCGCTTTGCTTCCGCTGCGTCAGGCAGGCCATTTGCGGCGAGTGCATCGAGTACGCCCAGTGCGACCCACCAGTACGCGCGGGCGGCCGGCGTGGAGCGCGTCATCTCGACCATTGCCACCGAGACTTTCATCTCGTTGATGCCCTTGGGATCATTCTTGATCCACTTCAGGAGGCCACGTTCAAAGCCCATGCGCACGGCCTTGAGGCGCGCCACGAGGGCTTCATGCGTGAGCAGCGGGGGATCCTTCTCGCGCTTTGGCGGGCGCTGGGTCAGATCGGGGAAAAACAGGGCGGCCGGTCCGGGATCTGCCTGACCGCGCGCCATGACCATCGCGCGGTAGGGAGCAAAAAGTTTCAGCGGCTGGTCGAGGTGGCCAGCCATCAGGTCGTCAAGATAACCGCGCAGCGCGGCAAATCCGCTCTGCGCTGCGGCGTTGGCACCGCTGACATCCGGCACCGTGCCATCACCCAGCGCTGTCAGCAGTTGTTCTATCGCATCGGCGAATTCCGTGATGCCGTCAAGGCCGACAATGGCCAGCGCACCATGCGCTTGGTGCATGCTGGCGTGTGCCTTCTTCAGGCCGTCGCCCGCGGGATCGGCTGCGTGGGCAGCCAGACTCAGGCCGGCGCTTTCCAGTGCAAGGTCGATTTCTCCCTTGACCCAGGACAGCGGACCGATGTCGAGATCCATGCTCATGAAAGGCTATTCACCGCGCCGTGGCTCTTGACGTTTCCGTTCACACCTTGAAGCCCGAGACCGAGCCCTTCAGCTCCACGGCGAGTTCGGTTAGCTCGCCAATCGATACCGCTGTTTCCTGCGTACTGGTGGTGGTCTGCCCTGTAATCTTGAGAATGTCCTGCATCGAGTCCGCGACCTTGGTAGCGATGTCGGCCTGAGCCTGGGTGTCGCTCGAGATCGCTTGAATCAGGCGCGCAAGATCCTGCGACACGCTGGAGATTTCGTTCAGTGCCTGACCGGCGGCATCCGACAGCTTGGCCCCTTCCACCACGCCCTGGGTTGATTGTTCCATGGCCCCGACGGCATCGTGGGTGTCGGTCTGAATCGTCTTGACGATGGCGGCAATCTGCTTCGTTGCCTCGCCGGAGCGCTCGGCCAGTCGCTGAACTTCTTCCGCCACCACCGAGAAGCCGCGCCCGGCCTCGCCCGCGGATGCGGCCTGAATTGCGGCGTTCAGGGCCAGCACGTTGGTTTGTTCCGTAATGTCGGAAATCAGTTCGACGATTTCACCAATCTCCTGCGAGGATTCGCCGAGCCGTTTGATGCGCTTGGACGTTTCCTGAATCTGACTGCGAATTTCGTTCATGCCTGAAATCGAGTTGGACACGGCAGCCGCGCCTTTCTGCGCCGCTTCAAGTGAGGCATGCGCGACACGGGCTGATTCCAGGGCCGAGGAAGATACCGACTTCATCGAATTGGCCATTTCAAGAACTGCGGCGTTGGCGCTCTGGATTTCTGCGGACTGAACTTTAGTAGCTGAGAGCAGATCGTTGGAGGTGCTTTGCGCGGCATTCGAGGCGCGGGTCACGCGTTCGGCCGCATCGTTGATCCGTCGCACCAGCACGGCGAGTTCTTCGACCGTGTAGTTCACCGAGTCGGCAATGGCGCCGGTGATGTCCTCGGACACCGTGGCGCGGATCGTCAGGTCGCCGTCGGCGAGGTCACCCATTTCGTTCATCAGACGCAGAATGGCGCCTTGCGTCACGTCCTTCGCTCCTTCCGCAAGGCGGCGCTGGTGATCGGCCTCATCGCTGCGGCGCAGACTTTCGTCGTTGAACGCCTTGACCTGGAGCGCCAGCATCGCCAGAGCCAGCGAGCCGAATACGGCGGCCACCAACAAAGAGGCATCTTGTTGGTTGACTTCGGTTTCATACGCCTTGACGAGGCTTTCGGTACTCGTCGTCATTTCGCGCCAGCCGGCGATCAAGGTGCTGCCGGCACTGCTCGCCTGCTGCAGCGGCTTGAGGTCGCCGGACAGGTTGGCAATCGCCAGCTGCATGACATTCAGGCTTTCGGCCAACGGGCTGCCGGCGGGAGCCAGGGCCACCGCGTCGGGGATATCCTTGGCCAGTTGCAGGACCATCGTTTCGTCGACGCCCCGCAGCCCGGCCATCCGGGTAGCCGAATGCAGAATGCGTTCCGTCAACACCGGCAGATTGCCCCCGGCGGCGGCGGCGGCTTCGGTCATCACTTTGCCCCGCCGCGCCGATTCCTTGGCCAGGTATCCGATTGCCGCGAAGCGATTGTCCTGCGTCAGCAGCTGGGTGATGAGGACGCTTTGCTTTTTCCAGTTTTCGGCCAAGGCGTCGAGCGCCGGTCGCGTCTCGCTGCTGGTGGGCGCTACCTTGACGCCTCCGACTATACCCCCGTCGGCGAGCCGCTCGAGCAGCTGGTCGTAGCTATCGCGGGCATCGCGCAGTTCCGCGAAGCCTTCCGTCTGTCCTTGGATGGCGTTCAGTGTGGCTATGGGAATCTGCTCTGTCAGCGAAGAGATCTGGCTGGTGAGCGACAGGTAGGTGATGCCCCGGTTAATCGACTGGACCTGCAGGTAGACCGCGGCGAGGGTGATCAGCAGACTGATCAAAAAAACCGTACCGATGATTCGGAACTGGGTCTCGATATCGAGATTGCCGATCAGCGGCAGACCGCCCCGGCGGCTGCGGCGCTCTTCCGCCGGCGCCGCGCTAGTCTCCGGCGTCTTGGGCGCCTGGGGTGATACCCCGGCGCGGCGGTCGAATTGCGGCAACTTGAAGGAGGGCAGCTTAAAGGCCATGGTTAGTCCTTTCTGGAACGCTCAAAGAGCGATGTCGAGGTAGTTGGGGTCGGCCAACAGCGCGGGAATGCGCAACTGGGTCCAGACAACGTCTTGTGCATCCGTGAAGCGGCCGCCGAGCCATGGTGCCGTGTCGCCAGCGCTGACTCGCACTTCACTGGCCGCGCGCATCTGCAATTGCGGACGCAGACCCAGCGCGCGACGCACCAGCAAGGCGGCATTGATGCCGTGTCGTGCGCCGATCAGCAGCAGGCGCGATTGCGCGTTGATCGGGGTAGGCGCGCCGCCGCGCCAGGCGGAGAAATCCACCACGCTGTAGAGCACGCCGCGAATGTTGGCGATTCCCGCGAACCACGATTTGGTCAAAGGTGCCGGAGTGAGTTGCGGCAGCGGCGCCACTTCGCCCGAGTCGCCAAGATCGATCAGCCAATGGCTGCCACCAGGGAGGTCTTCGGCGCCCGATTCGATGCCGAGCAGCGCCTGCTCGCCTTCGCCTCGCTTTGCGGACAGCAGCCGCTCGGAGAGGCTCTGCTGAAACTCGCGCAGACTGATGCGCTTGGCCATGGCTCAGGCCTCCCGCCGGGCCGCCCCAAGGGGGGCCTGCGCCCCCGTGGGGGGCAGCGGATCGAAGCAAGCGTTGCATGCCCGCGAAGCGGAATTCCATGCACGCAGAGCGGTGGGGCCGTTCATTGTTAACCGAGTGCGGCGATCATGGCCAGCAAGGCCGGGCCGTCCACCGGCTTCGTGATGTAAGCCTGGGCGCCCTGGCGCATGCCCCAGAGCTTGTCGGTTTCCTGATTCTTGGTGGTGCAGATGATCACCGGAATGTTCTTGGTCGCCTCGTCCCGCGACAATGCGCGGGTGGCCTGGAAGCCATTGGTACCCGGCATCACGATATCCATGAGGATGAGGTCGGGCTTGATCTGCTTGGCCCGTTCGATACCCTCGTCACCGCTTTCGGCGGTACTGACTTCATAGCCGCCGCCGGTCAGTAGTTGACTGAGGAGGTGGCGTTCGGTAGGAGAGTCGTCGACGACCAGAATAGTTTTGATGGGCATGATGGCTGGCTTTCAAATAGGAAAAACTACGTTAGGTGCGCAGCGTGCGCAGCGACGGTTTTTAGGAGACTGTCTTTGGTGAAAGGTTTGGTCAGGTATTCATCGGAACCGACCATGCGTCCGCGTGCACGATCGAAAAGGCCATCCTTCGATGACAGCATGATCACCGGGGTAGCCGCGAACTTCGGGTTCTTCTTGATCAGTGCGCAGGTTTGATAGCCGTCGAGGCGCGGCATCAGGATGTCGCAGAAGACCACATTGGGCAGGTGATCGTTGATCTTTGCCAGCGCATCAAAACCATCTTCGGCCAGTACCACCTGGGCGCCGGCCTGCATCAGGAAAATTTCCGCAGTCTTGCGGATGGTATTCGAATCATCGATCACCATCACCTTGATGCCGGAAAGCTTGGGTGTTTCGCTCACGTTACTCCATGCCGGATTCAGGCTTCAATCGCGGGAACTACGAACGGAACAGAAAAACGGCTATGGAAACGATTCTCCTTGCGAGCGGTTTCCGCATCCCCTCCTGTCGCCTCGTCGGTTTTGCTTGCTGTCGAGGTCAAGCTATATTATCGCTAATCATACTTAGATTTTGACCATTTCAAAGTCTTCCTTGCGTGCCCCGCATTCCGGGCAGGTCCAGTTGGGGGGTATTGCATCCCATCGCGTGCCAGCGGGCAGACCTTCTTCCGGAAGCCCTCTTATTTCCTCATAGACGAAGCCGCAGACCAGGCACATCCATTTCGAGTAAGGCTGCTCAGGCTTCATGGTCGGGCTGTAGGTCATGTCCGCGTGCTCCTGCCACGGGGACGGTATGCCTTCGGATAGAATTGCGGAATACTAACTCAAGCTGCTCGCCGCCCGATGTTTCAGGGGCGGGTCAGGACATTTATGACCGTTGCCCTTGCCGACAACCAGTCGCCGCCCATTGTGCTGACGTTCGCTGCTTCCGATCCCACCGGCGGTGCCGGATTGCAGGCCGACATCCTGACGCTGGCCAGCCTCGGTTGCCACCCGCTTTCTGTGGTGACTGCGATCACCGTGCAGGACACGACCGGTGTCGAGGGGGTGTTGCCGATAGACGCCGAGTGGGTAGCCGACCAGGCGCGCGCCCTGCTGGAGGACATGCCCGTGGCGGCCTTCAAGCTGGGGATGATGGGTAGCGTCGAGGTGATCGCCGCCATCGCCGAGGTGATCGCCGACTATCCGGATATTCCCGTCATCCTCGATCCGGTGCTGGCTTCGGGGCGCGGCGACCAGTTTGCCGATGAAGAAATGATCGATGCCATGATCGGCCTGCTGCTGCCCCAGACCACGCTGCTGACACCCAATAGTCTCGAAGCCAGGCGTCTTGCGCAGGAGATTGGAGCGGCGGGCGAAGATCCCCACCTCGAACTGGGTCTGGCCGAATGTGCCCACCGCCTGATCAATGCCGGATGCGAGTACGTACTGGTAACGGGAACCCACGAGGGCACCCCGCAGGTGGTCAATACCCTCTATGGCAGCCACGGCACGGTGCGGACCGATCGCTGGGACCGCTTGCCGGGCAGCTATCATGGCTCGGGCTGCACGCTCGCCTCGGCTATCGCAGCGCACTTCGCCAGCGGTGTCAACGTCGCCGAGGCGGTGATGGGCGCGCAGGAATATACCTGGCGCACATTGGCTGCCGGCTTTCGTCCCGGCATGGGACAATTCATTCCCGACCGCCTGTTCTGGTCGCGGGACGAGGACGACGAAGCGGATGAAACCTGACTTCCTGCAGCTTGCGACAGAGGCTTTCCCATGAAGCTCAGGGGACTTTGCGCGGTTACCCTCGACGACCCGCTGCTGCCACGGCTTTCGGCGCTGGTAAAGGCCGCGCTGGATGGCGGCGCGCCGTTCGTTCAGTACCGCAACAAGATGGCGTCGCGCCCGCTGCGTCGCGCGCAGGCAGCCGAGATGCTGCGCATCTGCCGCGCCAGCGGGGCAAAGCTGATCATCAATGATGATGTCTGGCTGGCGGTGGAGATCGGCGCCGATGGCGCCCACCTCGGTCGCGACGACGCGCCGGGCGGTTCGCTGGCCGCCGCACGGGATGCCCTGGGGCCGAAGCGCATCCTCGGCGTGTCCTGCTATAACGAACTCGACCGTGGTGCGGAGGCCGCCGCCGCGGGCGCCGACTATCTGGCCTTCGGCAGCATGTTCCCGTCACGCACCAAACCCGGTGCGGTGCGCGCGCCGCTGGAACTGCTGGGCGAGGCCCGCCGCCGTTTTGGCCTGCCGGTAGCCGCCATCGGCGGCATTACGCGCGACAATGCGCCGCAGGTGATTGCCGCCGGCGCCGACATGCTCGCAGTAGTGAGCGATCTGTTCGACGCGATGGATATCAGGGCGCAGGCGGCAGCTTATCAGGCGCTGTTCAGCAAGGGGGCATCGGGCAATCGCGGCAAGCAGGCTTCCTGAGCGGTTCCGGTTTCTCCCGCACCCTTTGGTATCAATAGGATTTTGTCATGACTCGCAACGAAGAACTTTTTTCCCGCGCCCAGAAAACGATTCCCGGCGGCGTCAATTCACCCGTACGCGCCTTCCGCTCGGTTGGCGGTGCGCCGTGCTTCTTCACGCGTGGTGCAGGTGCCCGAGTCTGGGATGCCGACGGCAAGGCCTACCTCGACTACGTGGGGTCCTGGGGGCCGTTGATCCTCGGTCATGCGGATGCCGACACCGTGCGCGCCGTGCAGGAGGCCGCGACCAGAGGGCTGTCTTTCGGCGCGCCGACCGAAGGCGAGATCGAGCTGGCCGAACTTCTGGTGCAGCGGGTGCCGAGCATGGACCTGGTGCGCCTCGTATCCTCAGGCACCGAGGCGACGATGAGTACGATTCGACTGGCGCGCGGCTTTACCGGGCGCGATGCCATCGTCAAGTTCGAGGGCTGTTACCACGGCCACGGCGACAGTCTGCTGGTCAAGGCCGGCTCGGGTCTGCTGACCTTCGGCAACCCGTCATCCGCCGGCGTGCCGGCCGATCTCGCGCAGCACACCCTGGTGCTCGACTACAACGATGCGCAGGGCTTGCACGACGCCTTCGCCAAACACGGCAAGACCATCGCCTGCGTGATCGTCGAGCCGGTGGCCGGCAACATGAATCTGATCGCACCCAAGCCCGAATTTCTCGCCGCGATGCGCGAGTTGTGCACACAGCACGGCGCGCTGCTGATTTTTGACGAGGTGATGACCGGTTTTCGTGTCGGCCCGGCGTCGGCGCAGGGCCTGTATGGCATCACGCCGGATCTCTCGACATTCGGCAAGGTGGTGGGTGGCGGCATGCCGCTCGGCGCCTTCGGCGGGCGCCGCGACATCATGGAAAAGATCGCGCCGCTGGGGCCGGTATATCAGGCTGGCACCTTGTCCGGCAATCCGTTGTCGGTGGCGGCGGGCCTGGTGACGCTGAAGAAGATTGCCGCGCCGGGGTTCTACCCGGCGCTGGCGGCGAAGACCAAGGCGCTGGTGGATGGTCTGGCCGCCGCAGCGAAACGGCGCGGCGTGAGGTTTTCCGCGCAGTCCGTGGGCGGCATGTTCGGTGTCTATTTCACTGCCGCACCACCGACTTCATATGCCGAAGTAATGGCCGCCGACAAGGAGGCCTTCAATCGCTTCTTCCACGCCATGCTGGAGGCCGGCTTCTATTTCGCACCCTCGGCCTTTGAGGCCGGCTTCGTCTCGGCGGCGCACAGCGACACCGACATCGCGGCGACGATTGCGGCGGCAGACGCGGTGTTCGCCAGCCGCTAGAAAGTCGGCGCTGACGGCACGGCGTTTTGAACGCCCGCGCCGGCCTCGATCAACGCAGCCTGCCGGACTCGACCTTCCTGCGCAGCTTCCGGGTTTCGACGGCGCGCAGCGTGGCATACGTGATCCATCCCACGACTGCCATGCCACCGAGGAAGGCGCCGTAGGCCACCGGCCAGGGGGTCCCCTGGGTCATCATCGAGAACTCCGACATGCCGCCGATGCCGGCCAGGATGTTGATCGGCATGAAGACCACGCTGATGGTGGTCAGCTTTGACACCCGCTTGTTCTGGTTGATGTTGATGAAGCCGACGGTGGCGTCCATCAGGAAGTTGATCTTGCCGAACAGGAAGGAGGTGTGGCCGTCGAGCGATTCGATGTCGCGCAGGATTTGCCGCGTGTCGTCATGCTGGTCGGACGAGAGCAGGCGGCCGCGCATCAGGAAGGACAGCGCACGGCGGGTATCCAGCACGTTGCGCCGGATGCGGCCGTTGAGGTCTTCCTGCTTGGCGATCTCGGACAGGATTTCGGCCGCCTGGTCATCGCTGACCTGCGGCGTGAGGACGGTGCGCCCGACGGTTTCCAACTCGGCGTAGGTGTCCTCCAGCGCATCGGCGGAATACTCCACGTCGGCCGCGTAAAGGTCGAGCAGGACGTCCTTGCCCTCCGACACCATGCCGGGCTGGATTCGGGCGCGCAAGCGCTGCAGGCGGAACACGGGGAGTTCCTCGTCGCGCATCGAAAACAGGATGTTCTGGCGCAGTATGAAGGCCACCGCCACGTTGCGCGATTCGTCTTCCTTGTCGAGCAGGAAGTCTGAATGCAGGTGGACCTCGCCGTTTTCCTCGATGTAGAAGCGGGCGGATTCCTCCAAGTCGGTGAGGTCGTCTGCATCCGGCAGTTTCAGGCCGAAAATCTCTTCGACCCAGGCGCGCTCCTGACGCGACGGGGCGACCAGGTCGACCCAGATCGGCTTGGTCGACGCAAGATCCTCGCGGCTTTCCACCGGAATTTGCCGCAAGCGTCCGTTGTGCAGTTCGAATGCGTTGAGCATGATCGGCTTTCGGTGATGGGTCTGCGTTGCCGTCAGTGTTTCGCTGACCGCTTCGGACAGCTCGTCGAGAATCGCGCTGCCGCGCTCGGGCGCAACCAGTTCCCATACCAGCAGACATTCGTCTTGCGGCAGAGCCTCGAGAATTCTCGCGATGCCGGCGGGATCCATCTGCGCCAGCTTGCCGCGCAATTCGTCCAGATCGTGGCGTGGCATCTCCTGCCGATGGACCAGACCCTCCACGCGCTTTTGGCGCGCCAGCAGCGCCTGCACTTCGCGCAAGCTGTCCTGGAGGTTGTCGGGCTGCTCTGTCGGGTTCCGCTCGGCGGTTGTCTGTTCGGTCATGGCGATCCTTGGAGAGGCCCCTCATTGTTGCTGCTGAATATTACGGTGGCACTTCGGCGCTGGGCATGCGGCCGACAATCAGCTGTGTGCGGCCGTTCATGTAGGCCGAGTATGGATTGCGCTCGTAACGGCGCGGGGCCGGTAGCATGACCGCCAAACGCGCCGCCTGTTCCGCACCGAGTTGCGCCGCCGAGACGCCGAAATAGTGCCGTGCGGCGGCTTCTGCGCCAAATACGCCGTCGCCCCATTCCACCACATTGAGATAGACCTCGAGGATGCGTCGCTTGTCCCAGAGGAGTTCGATCCAGACCGTGATGATGGCCTCTTCGGCCTTGCGCAGGACGGATTTGGTCGGAGACAGCAGCAGATTCTTCGCCAGTTGCTGGGAAATGGTCGAACCGCCGGCGACGACCTTGCCCTTCTGCTGGTTCTTCTCCAGCGCCTTCTGAATTCCTTCCCAGTCGAAGCCCTCGTGATCGATGAACTTATCGTCCTCGGCGGCGATTACGGCGCGCTTCAGATGCACCGAGATCTTCTCGTAGGGTACCCACTGGTGTTTGAGCGCGGCCTGCGGATTCTTCTGCCGCGCTTCCTCAAGGCGCTGGCTCTGGAAGCTGGTGGCGCGCGGATTCACCCATTTCCACCACACTACCCAGCCCAGATACCAGCCCTGCCAGAGCAAGAGCAAGCCAGCCACGGTTGCGAGCCCGAACTTGAGCCAGCGCGGTGCCGGTCTCATGCCCTCATGCCCGCTCGTTCAGTGCGGCGAGCACCTGCGCGGTATGCGGGCGCACCCCGCGCCAGATGAAGAAGGCCTCGGCCGCCTGTTCGACCAGCATGCCCAGACCGTCGGCGACGCGGGCGCCGGCGGCACCTGCCTGTTGCATGAACGGCGTGGCGCGGCCATAGACCATTTCGTAGGCGACGCAGCGCGGCGCGAATACGGAAGTCGGCAGCGGCAACACGGCGCCGCTGAGTCCTGCCGACGTGGCGTTGATGACGAGATCGAATTGCCGCCCGGCGAGGCCGCCAAAGCCCGTGCCATCGGGTTTGGCGCCGACCGCGCAGCCCGGCAGCCGGGCGAATTCGAGGGCGAGGCGCGCCGCGGTTTCTTCGGTGCGATTGGCAATTACCAGTTCGGCGGGATTCTCCAGCAGCAGTGGCAGGATCACGCCGCGCGCCGCGCCGCCTGCCCCCAGCAGCAGGATGCGCCGCCCGGCCGGGTCGCAACCGAGGTTGTGCTTCAGGTCGCGTACCAGCCCCGCGCCGTCGGTGTTGTCGCCGCTGATGGCGCCATTGTCGAAGCTCAGCGTATTCACGGCGCCTGCCGCTTCTGCCCGTGGCGTGCGCCGCGTCGCGAGGCGAAAGGCTTCTGCCTTGAACGGCACGGTCACATTGGCCCCCCGGGCCGGCCCCTTGCCCGCGGCGATGAAGGCACTCACCGCTGCGACGAAGCCTTCCTTCTCGGCGAGGATGGCCTGGTAGCTCATGTCCTGCCCGGTTTGCGCGGCGAACAGGGAGTGGATGCGGGGCGACTGGCTGTGCCCGATGGGGTTGCCGAAGACGGCGTAGCGGTCAGTCATCAGCGAGGCGCGGACGTGTTGAGACGGTCTGCGTTAGTGAAGGTCCAGGTGCGGCTGATTTCAAGCTCGTCGGTGTCGCGCCGGATGGACTCGGGGAAAGCGGCGTAGGGTGCGGCCATCTGCACGATGCGGCGCGCGGCATCGTCGAGCAGGCGCTGGCCAGATGAGCGTTCAACTTCGACATTCTTCAGATCGCCATTGGCCTTGATGATCACTGTCAGCACCAGGCTGCCATAGAGTCGGCCCTTGGCGGCGTCGGGATAATTCAGGTTGCCGATGCGCTCGATCTTCTGCCGCCAGTCTTCAACGTACTGGGCGAAGCGGTATTCCTCGACCCGGGCGCCGATAAACTTCTTGCGTGGGCGCTGGTTGTACTCCTGCAGTTGCCGTTCGATCTGGCCTTCGATGCGGGCGATCGCCAGCGCGCTGCTGGCGAGATCGGCGCCGGAACGGACCGGCTCGGGTGCCGGTGTCGGGTTGTTCTGCGTTCTGTTCGCGCTGACGGGTTTTTCGCTCTTCAGGCGCGTCATCATCTGCTGCTGCTGCGCCTCGAGTGCGGCGACGCGGCGCTGGGTCTCGATCAGCTCGCGGCCTTCCCGGGTATTGGGCGAGGGTGGCAGCGGCGTCTTGGCACGGCGGTCTTCGTCGGTATTGCCGCCGCCATCGAGATTGGTCTGCGCCTTGGCCTGTGCCTTGTCGGGCCGGTTTTTGCTCTTGCTGTTGACCAGGATGACGTCAAGCGCCCGTTCGCGCGCCTTGTCGATGAAGTCCGGCGGCGTGAAGCGAACGGCGAGCAGCACGGCGTGGAGCAGCAGCGAAGCGCCAAGCGCCAGGGTCAGATTTCGCCGCGGCGCATCCATTGCGGCGAGAAACGCCGGCATCTGCAGTGACGGCGGGGAAAGCCAGGAGAAGCGTGACGGGTTTGGCGGGCTTGACATAAGCTCGCCAATTTTACTCCGCGACTTCCTCTCCCTCGTCGCCCGCGAAGGCGGCATCAGAGCCGCTATTGGACGCCAATTCAGGCACCCGCTCGAGATAGCGCGGCCGCAGCTCGGCTTCCAGCAGGTCGATGCCCTCGATGCTGAGTTGCACGCGAGCGCCCCGTGGCAACTCGGGCAAGGACGGGACGCGCAATACCAGGGGAATGGACTCGAGCCGCACCAGCGATTCGCGCAGCACCTGGCCCACCACCGTATCCGCGCCATGCTGCAACAGCCAGCGCAGACACCAGTAGCGTTCCATGCCGCGCTGGAATTCGGCATAGGCGGCGTAGGTCAGTTCGAAATCGCGCATGGCTGCCAGCAGGTCGGCCGACTTGGGCGGAAACGGTGGTGGTTCGTCGTTCAGCAGCGCGATCAATTGCCACTGGTTGAGCAGATCACAATAGCGACGGAGCGGCGAAGACGACCAGGCATAGCACTCGACGCCCAGTCCTTCGTGCGGCGCGGCGACGGTGCTCATGCGGACCTTGCCTGCCGTTTGCACGCGATACAGCGCGGGAATCCCGGCGTCACGCAGCATCGCGCCCCAGGTGGCGTTGGCGACGATCATCAATTCGGCGACCAGCGTGTCGAGCGGACTGCCGCGCTCGCGCTCGCCAATGGTGACTACGCCCTTGCCCGGCTCCGCCGCGATGCCGCTGTCGGTGTTCCAATCCACGGTGAAGTTGTAATCCTTGCGCGTGCTGTTGTCGGAAGGCTTGCCGCGTCCGGCTTCGAGCACCTGGGCGAATTCCCAGAGCAGCTTCAGCTCGTCACGGTAGGGAAAGTCCGGCAGGCCTTCGGCCAGCGTGCCGGCGTTGAACACCGGTTCGATGTCGTGGTGGCGAAGATTGGCGACGATCGGCACGCGTTCCATGCGCGTCTCATGGCCGAGCAGGCGGTAGTCGGGGGCGACCTCGAGGTACAGCGAAACCGCGGCTACCGTGTGCCCGGCGGCCAGCGTGAAATGCGCGACGATGTCTTCCGGCAGCATGGTGATCTTGCGCCCCGGCATATAGACCGTGGATAGCCGTTCGCGGGCGATGCGACCGAGGTCGGAATCGGGGCTGAAGCCGAGGCCGGGCGCGGCAATGTGAATGCCGATGTGCCAGCCGCCATCGGGTTTGGTCGTGACCGAGAACGCGTCGTCGATTTCGGTCGTGTGCGCGTCGTCGACGCTGAAGGCGGCGACTTCGGCCAATGGCAGGTCGGCCAATTCGACCGGCGCGGAAAAATACGGGAAGCCTGTGCCGCCCTTGCTCTCGGGGAAGAACTCGAACAGGAAACGACCGAGGTGGTAGTCGTGGGTCGATGGCAGTGCGCCGCAATCGAATAGCAGGCGTGCCGCAGACTTTCCGGTTTCGCCGCAGGCGGCTTCCAGCGCCTTGGTCTCGCTGCGGTTGCGATCGGGTTTGTAAATCAGCTGTGGCAGGACGGGCGTGAACTCGGCGGGCAATTGTCCGTTCTTGAGTTCCTCGACCATGCGTTCGACGGCCGCCGCCTGCAGGCGCTTCTTCTCGAGGCCGGCCAGTGCCGCCTGCAGGATCTCGGGTGGCGCCTTGCGGAAGCAGCCGCGGCCCTTGCGGTGAAAATACATCGGTGCCGAATGCAGGCGCAGCAGCACGGCGGCGGCCTCGACCGAATCGGGTTTGCTGCCGTGGTATTCCGCCGCGAGTTCCTCGAAGCCGAACTCGTCCTCGCCGCAGACTTCCCACAGAAAATCGACGTCGATGCCCTCCGCCGCCGCCTCCGCGCGGTCCAGCAATTCGCCCGGCGCCGGAGCGGCGAAGCGCAGCAGGACGTTGGCCGCCTTGACCTTGGAGCGTTTGCCGGAGGCAAGCTCGATCTGCAACGAAGCCACGTTGTCGGCAAGTACGGTGCCGGCACGGAACGCGCCGTCCTCTTCAAACAGGACATTCATGGAAATGGGAACACCCCGATTGGGGAAGTGAGCGGGAAACGAGGGGGCGGATTATACCGGTCTGGCGGTGGCGACCAGGACGGTGCTGGTCATCCGGTAGCCGTCCGTTACGGCATGCGGTACAAGATCCTCGCCGACCGCAGCCGCCAACTCGCGCTGTTTTTCGGCAGGCAGCCGCGCCAGGCTCTCCGCCGCGCCGCCGGCGAGATCGAGAAAGCCCTGCCAGTAGGCGCCGGCATCGGGGAAGCTGACGGTCAGGTGGAAAGGCCGGATATCGATATCGCAATAGTCGGCGCTGGCGAGACGGCGA